>RZZX01000001.1 GCA_009929715.1 Bacteroidia bacterium | reverse complement strand
TAGCTTTTCACTCTCTGTGTAACGACGAGATTGTTGATCACTCATAAAACACTATTTTTTTAGTTAGTAATAGTGTCTACCTATATCAGTATAAGTCATTTACAGTTATCTGAACAGTGGTAGCGACTTAACAAAGGCGTATTGCAGTCAAAGCTACCCGAGAAAGAGGTGAAAGGGCGATGGAAATGCCCGGCTTGTATTTACACCTTTGGTCTCAATGCTGGAGAAGATGCGTTCAAGCGTATCTGACAAAAAGAGAGGGGCTGAACCGGCATCGGTTCAACCCCTCTTTATTCTTCTTGAAAGTCTATCACTTTTTAATAAACTTCGATTTCATCGATCCATAGTTCAGATTGAATCACCTCTTTACCCTCCTCTTTCATGAAATCGATGCCACTGCGCAACGTGCCACCATTTTTGATTTTTAGTCTGAGGTAAGTTGCCTCTGTTGGTTCGAAAGAGACAGTATCAGTGAATGCTTTTCTGCCATTCTTAGGATACTGATGACTTAGCTTTTGTTCGGCAACGGTGCGGTAACTCTTTCCATCTGTCGAAACCTCAACAGTGATCCCTCCTGCCGGTAATATTTTCATGGCCGGATTAAACAGTGAACCAAAAACCACTTTTTGAACCGTTGTAGCTTGTCCCATTTGTACAATGAACTCCATCTCTTGACGATCAGTCATATCGAAACTACACCACGGGTTGTATGAGGCATTATCCCCTCGTTTTCCGTTGGTTAATCCAAAGGTTGTCTTATCTCCGCCAAGCAAGTCGTTCTCATCGAACGTATCGCCAGTCCACCCCATTGCAGGTGTTGTGCTGTAAGGTTTACCACTGATCAAATTGGCATAAAGAGCTTTTCCGGTAGCCTTACCCAATTTCTTGCCATCTTTGAATGCGGCAGCTTTTAGATCCATGTGTCCTTTAAGCACAAACGGCTCTTGATATACCGTCGATGTGAGGGTAGGCTCACTACCATCTGTTGTGTAGCGAATTTCGGCGTTCGGATAGTAACACTCCAAAGCCACCTTTAGTGGTTGTTCTTTTTCGGCATGCGTATGAATGTTTACTTCAAAGAAATTCTGGCAAGCTTTGGTATCCATCAACTCCAAGCGTTGGAAATCACTTGTCATGCGTGTGCAGAAATCTTTGAAGTCTTTATTCTTGTTCAAAGTCCATCCTGTTTCTGCGATAGCCATGGCGCGTGGGAATGCCTGATAATCGATCCGCTCTGAGTTGGCCATATACTCTCTCCAGATATTTCCTTGGAATCCGATGATATGCTTCTTCACTAATTCATCCGCATTGTCTGGAACAGGATTGTAACTGTACGTCCGTTTAAGCGTGTTATAACCACCGATGGTTGTTGGCGCATTGGCTGGATCTTCCTGATAATGATCCAAGTAGGCAAAAACTCCCGGAGTCATGATAGCATTGTGTCCGGCTTTCGCTGCATTCATGCCACCCTCTACACCACGCCATGACATGACTGTGGCATTTGGTGCTAAGCCACCTTCCAAGATCTCATCCCAACCGATGATGTTACGCCCTTTGCTGTTGAGGTATTTCTCCATGCGGGTGATAAAGTAGCTTTGTAACTTCTCCTCCTTCGTATGTTTCTTACCATCCACCTGACTAGGAACGGTATCATCTTTAAGGCCAAGTTTCTTAATCAGATCCTGACAGAATGCGCTGTTTTTCCAAGCTGTCTTCGGACACTCATCGCCACCGATATGAATATATTCGCTCGGGAAGAGTGCCATGACCTCTTCGAGAACCTCTTCCAAGAATTTAAATGTCGTTTCACTGGGACAATAAACATCGTCGAATACCCCCCACGTGGTTCCTACTTCGTACTTCTTTGTTGGATCACAAGAGAGCTCCGGGTAAGAAGCCAAAGCAGCTAATGCGTGACCAGGCATCTCTATTTCAGGAATGACTGTGATGTATTTGCTTTTAGCATAAGCTACAATAGCCTTTATCTGCTCTTGGGTATAGTAGCCTCCGTGTGGTTTACCATCAAACTGTTGCGGGTAATTGGTAAAGTAATAATCTATCAGAGTCTCTTTACGGTTAGAACCTATTTCGGTTAGCTTGGGGTGTTTTTTTATTTCAATTCGCCAACCTTGATCTTCTGTGAGGTGCCAATGGAACGTATTCATCTTATTCATAGCCAGCAAGTCGATGAACTTATAGATGTAATCCGTTGGCGCAAAATGGCGACAAACATCGAGCATTAATCCGCGGTATGCAAAACGCGGGGCATCCTCTATCTCTACAGCCGGAACGGACCAATCGACCCCTTTGACTTTCGTTCTTCCGTAAACTTCAGTTGGAAGCAATTGAAAAAGCGTCTGCATACCATAAAAGAATCCATTTGCTTGTGATGCAGTAACTGTTATGGCATTGGGCGTTACAAGCAGTTTATACCCCTCTTTAGGCAAGTCATTCTGTATCACAAAGGTGATAGCCGACTCTCTTTCATCAGAATCATTTAGTTTTTTTAGACGAATGCCGGCAGTTAATTTTAAGCGTTCGATCAGTGTATCGGCAATAGCGTCAATCTCGGGGGCGTTCGATGGAACGATTACTTTCGTTTTTCCGCTTAGCTTAAAGCGTCCTTCTTGTGGCACGATATGGTTCGGCTTGGGTACAATGTTGTACTCATTAACGGTCTCTTTGTCTTGCTTACATCCGGATGTAATAAACAGCATGGACAAAAGTAGGAGAGAAATCCCTTTTTTCATGGTTTAAACGTGTGTTAAGTTAGTATTTGGATCGATTAATGAGTCGGTCTTAGCCGATTTTACTAATCTTCTTTAATCTATCTTCATCGATGATTTTTATTTTTCGCCCATCGATGGCTATCAGACGCTCGGTTGCAAAATTCGATAGCGTACGAATGGCGTTTGATGTCGTCATGTTCGATAAGTTGGCTAAATCTTCTCTAGAGAGATAAATACTCAAAGTGAACCCATCTTCTTCCAAGCCATAGCTTTCTTTTAAGAACAGCAGAGATTCTGCCAATCTTCCTCGAATGTGTTTTTGAGTTAAGCTCACCGTTCGCTCATCTGCTATTCCTAAATCTCTTGAGAGTTGTTTGATGAAGAATACGGCTAATTTGTTGTTTTGAGTAATTAAAGAGGTGATGACATCCATTGGAACCAGACAAATCACGGCTGGCTCGAAGGCGGCGGCAGCCGTTACAAAATCCTCTTTGGCAAAGTAAGCTCGATAGGCAAAATACTCCATGGGTTTAATCATGCGGATGATTTGACTTCGACCTCCTACGCCGTCTTTGTAGATTTTGACCTTTCCACTGATGAGGCACATGAGGTGGATAGGGGTCTCACCTTCACAATAGATGGGTTCATTTTTCTTGTACGTCTGTATTGTGTAGTTATTCATAAGGTATTCCCGTTGCTCTGTGTTCAAAGGAGCCAACAGGTCAGATATCTGTTCAGAGATATCGATATCAGATAAGTTAATTTTTACCATAGGTGCTGCAAAAGTGTGTTATATAGCACAAAAGTAAAAATAAAAAACGAGAAAAAGAATAAAAAAGATAAAAAATAAAAATAGCTATAGAATAGGGTGTATCAGGGGGTTAATCGTATTCTTTCGTGTGCGTTAACTCTAAAAAGGAGAGGGAACTTCTGTTTGCATAAATGCTAAAACAAAACATCCCCTCTTTTTCCTTTAAATAACCATTGGTTGGCTACTGCCATTCACGTTCATGAAATGGTGTTGTTCCTCTTTCTGGTGAGCGTTTTTATTTAGTGAATAAGAGCTCTCTGTATTTCGGAAGGGGCCAGATCTCATCGTCGACTTCCATTTCAAGGTGATCGATGTGGTCACGTATCTCCTCCAAGTACGGACGGACGCTCTCTTCGTAGGCAAATGCCTTCTCTTTATGGCTAACAATGCGATTGGCTACCTTACGCGCTTCAATCATCTCCTTAACAAGTATCTTGATGCTCGTGATACGGTGTGATATTTCTCGGATGAGCTCTTTGCGATCGGCGCTTAAAACCTCATATTCTTCCCGATCGAACACCTCTTTTAATGCACAAAGGTTTTCCAAAAGTCTGTTTTGGTAAGCCACAGCGATGGGGATGATGTGGTTAATGGCTAAGTCTCCTAAAACACGACTTTCGATTTGCACCTTCATGGTATACTTCTCTAGTTCCACTTCAAGGCGACAAGCGAGTTCTGTTTCATTGAATATCTTTTCACCGATTAAGACCTTCTTCGAAGGCTCGTCGGCATAGTGAGTTAATGCTTCGGGCACGTGGCAGATGTTGCTCAATCCTCTTTTCTCGGCCTCTATTTTCCACTCTTCCGAGTATCCGTCGCCTTCAAAACGAATGGGTTCAGAAGCAATAATGGTCTCTTTAAGAATACGGAAAATGGCTTCATCTTTGCCTACTCCCTCTTCCATGAGCTTCTCTACTGCCAGTCGGAATTCATTTAGTTGATTGGCCATAGCTGCATTGATGACAATCATCGATGCGGCGCAGTTGGATGAGGAACCAGCAGCGCGGAATTCAAACCGGTTACCCGTAAAGGCGAAAGGCGAGGTGCGGTTGCGGTCGGTGGTATCTAATAAAATTTCAGGAATCCGACCGATGCCTAGTTTGAGTGTTGTTTTCTCTTCCGGGGTCATCTTCTCATCGCCTACTTGACGCACAATCTCATCGAGCGTAGCCGATAATTGTTTGCCTAGGAAGCAAGACAAGATAGCCGGAGGCGCTTCGTTGGCTCCCAACCGATAGCTGTTGCTTGCGCTCATGATAGAAGCTCTTAGGAGGTTTTGGTTCTTGTAGACCATCATTAACGCATTCACCAAGAAGGTTAAAAAGAGCATGTTTCCTTTCGGGTTTCTGCCTGGAGCGAAAAGATTGATTCCGGTATCGGTGCAGAGAGACCAGTTGTTGTGCTTGCCCGATCCATTGACGCCACTGAAAGGTTTTTCATGGAGCAAAACGCTGAATTGGTGTTTGCGTGCAATGCGTTTCATTAAATCCATGACCAATTGGTTGTGGTCGTTGGCTAAGTTGCAATTTTCGAAGATCGGAGCAAATTCGAACTGATTAGGTGCCACTTCATTGTGGCGTGTTTTGATAGGGATTCCCAGTTTATGACACTCTATTTCGAGGTCTTTCATGAAAGCGGTCACCCGTGGCGGGATTGAACCGAAATAGTGATCTTCGAGTTGTTGATCTTTGGCCGATGAGTGCCCCATCAATGTACGTCCGGTTAGACACAAGTCCGGTCGAGCGTTATACAAGGCCGAGTCAACTAAAAAATACTCCTGTTCCCATCCCAAGTTAGCATAAACCCGTGTGATGTTTTTGTCGAACAATTGGCAGATATCGGTTGCCGCTTTGTCAACGGCCGCCAGCGCTTTAAGTAGCGGCGTCTTATAATCCAGCGCCTCTCCGGTATAAGAGATAAAGATAGTCGGGATGCAGAGAGTCGTGTCTACGACGAAGGCCGGAGATGTTACATCCCACGCCGTATATCCGCGTGCCTCAAAGGTATTTCTGATTCCCCCGTTAGGAAAAGAAGAGGCATCCGGTTCTTGTTGTATGAGAAGTTTACCCGAAAAACGTTCAATAACCTCACCCCCTTCGCCGAACTCGATAAACCCGTCGTGTTTTTCGGCTGTTGCATCCGTTAATGGCTGAAACCAGTGAGTGTAATGGGTTACATTCAGTGATTTTGCCCAGCTTTTCATGCCATTAGCAATCAAGTCTGCCACCTCGCGACTGATAGGTGTTCCTTTCTCGATCGCATCGACCACTGTTCGGTAAGCCTCTTTCGGGAGGTATTCTTGCATCTTTTTACGATCGAAGACGTGGCTACCATAATAATCGGAAAGACGGTTTGATGGAGCGTTTACTTCCAGGGGTTGTCTGTTAGAGAGCTCTTGTAAGGCGAAAAATCTCATTTTTGACATAAGGGTAAAAGTTTAGTTGTTTTTATTTCGGATACAAAAGTATTGTTTTTATTAAAATACCCCTAAAAAAATGGGGTGTTATTTTAGTAAAAGCACTCTTTTTTTATTTATACCCCTATTTTTTATGGGGTGTATGTTTTATTTTTTGAAACATGCGTCTTTGGATCGTCGTCGCTCGATGGCGCTTCTCTACTCGATTTTCTAGCCTCTTTTTAGAAAGTCTTGAGGCATACTTAGCGAAATTTTCACGAAGAAATCTGTTTGTTCTCCATTCATATTCAGTTTAAAACTCTATATTTGCTTGTGATAAACGGTTGGTTATGAAATTGAATAAGCAAATTAAGATAACCTCTTTAGTTCTTTTATGGCTCTTTTTGGCTCAAAAAGGGATGGCTTATTCTGTGCTTAATCCTTATACAGGTAAACCCATTTCTACCGATTCTATTTTGGATCACGTGATGATCTATTCACCCTTTTATCAAACCATTGTAGACGATTTTAAGGCGGAGCTCTATATAAAAGGTAAGGTGCATGTGAAGAAGCGAAATTTTATCATTCGCTATGTACCCTCGATGTTCCGTTTACAAAGAGGTGTACGCGACTACTTGTTGGAGACTAGTAGTGACCTGCATTTCACAGCTCCCAATATCTATGATCAGAAAGTCAAAGCGTCGTTGGGTACATTGAGGGGGCGCAAGAGTGTACCTGGGTTGCTTGAATACTTCAATGTGAATATCTACTCCTCTTCTCTTCTCAATGACGAGCGGTTATTGTCGCCTTTGGCCGCCAATGCGCGTAAGTATTACACCTTTATGCTCGACAGTGTGATGGGGCCCCAAGGGAATTTAGATTACCAGATTCGATTTATTCCCAAAACCAAAAGCGACCAATTAGTTGGTGGTTATATGATTGTTAGCAGCAATGTGTGGAGTGTTCGTGAAATCCGTTTTTCGGGCCGTTCGGAGTTGATAACCTTTATGTGTAAGATTCAAATGGGGGCCGTTGGTGGGAAAGATGAGTTTTTGCCCGTTCGCTATGATCTTGAGGCCCGTTTCAATTTTCTAGGCAATAAGATCGATGGCAATTACACCGCTCTTCTTAAGTATAAATCGATCGATTTAAAGGAAGAACGTGTGAGAAAAAAGGAGAAAAAAAACTATAACTTATCCGAGTCGTTCTCGTTGAGTTGTGGCAAGGGAGCTTACTATACCGATAGTACCGCTTTTGCAGTGCTTCGTCCGATCCCTCTCGATGAGGATGATAAAGCCATTTATAGGGCTTATTTTTTAAGGAAAGACACCTTAAGCAAACAAGTACGATCACGTGGTAGCTCTTTTTGGGGAACGATGGGCGATATTTTTGTGGAAGATTATAAGTTTAACCTGTCTCACGTGGGTAGTGTCCGTTGTTCGCCTTTTATAAACCCTTTGTTGCTTAACTATGGTGCCACTGGGCTCTCTTATCGGCAAGACTTTCGTTATTCTCGGCTTTTCCCCGGCGATAAACTGCTGCGCGTCGTCCCTAAAATCGGTTATAACTTTACCCATAAAGAGTTCTATTGGGCGTTGAATGCCGATTTTGAATATTGGCCTCAAAAAAGAGGTGGCTTTAATTTAAGCACGGGGAATGGTAACCGAATTTATAGCAGTGGGGTACTCGAAGCTTTGAAGGAGATGCCGAATAATACCTTTGATTTTGATAAATTCCGACTAGACTATTTTCGAGATTTATACATTAACTTCAATCATCGGATCGAACCGGTAAATGGGTTGGATATTCGTTTGGGGGTTTCATCGCATAAGAGGACAGCCATTAATTCGGTCAAGTTTGAATATATCGGCAACATAACCTCTATTCCGCCCCCCGATTTTCTAACTAAACTAAAAAAGACCTACATCAGTGTTGCCCCTCATGTTCGTTTGGAATTCACTCCAGGTCAATATTATTATATGAACAGCAAACGGAAAATCAACTTCCGCTCTGATTATCCGACTTTTTCTTTCGACTATGAGCGTGGCCTGAAAGGGGTTTTTAATAGTACCGGACAGTACGAACGCTTAGAGGTGGATGTCCAACATAAAATTCGTTTGGGATTGATGCGTAATATTTATTATCGCCTAGGGGCAGGTGCTTTTACCAATCAAGAAGAACTCTATTTTGTAGACTTTGCGAATTTCTCCAGAAACAACTTGCCAGTGGGGTGGAATGATGAGATAGGTGGGGTGTTTCAACTGCTCGACGGGCGTTGGTATAACTCTTCGCGTAAATATGTACGTGGTCATTTGACTTATGAAGCCCCTTTTCTGTTGATTCCTCACCTGATAAAATACACCCGGTATGTACAAAATGAACGGCTCTACCTAAGCGTCCTTTCTGTCCCTCACCTACAACCTTATTTGGAATTGGGCTATGGCATCGGTACACATGTGTTTGATGTTGGCGTGTTTGTGGCTAGTGAAAATTGGAAATTTAACCAGATCGGGTGTAAGTTTACCTTTGAACTCTTTAACCGTTAATGTGTTAGTCAAACACATTTTTTTCGACTATGCTTTTGTCAATCAAGAAAATAATGCTAAATTTGCGCCCGATTTAGAGATAATATAATGTCTTATTTAATTAAAGTTTAAACAATTTATTTATTAATGGAAAATTTAAAGAACGTTGCTCCTATTGAAGATTTCAATTGGGATGCCTATGCAAATGGTGAGGCCGTAACAAGCGTAAGCCAAGAAGAACTGGAAAAAGCTTATGACGGTACACTAAATAAAGTGACTGACCGTGAGGTTGTTGATGGTACTGTAATTGCGATGAACAAGCGTGAAGTTGTTGTGAACATCGGTTACAAATCAGACGGTATCATTCCTTTGAACGAATTCCGTTATAATCCTGAACTAACAATCGGTGATACTGTAGAGGTATATATCGAAAGCCAAGAAGACAAAAAAGGACAACTTGTTCTTTCACACAGAAAAGCTCGCGCAACTCGTTCTTGGGATCGTGTTAACGCTGCTCTTGAAAATGAAGAAATTATTAAGGGTTACATCAAGTGCCGCACGAAGGGTGGTATGATCGTTGATGTATTCGGTATCGAAGCTTTCTTACCGGGTTCTCAAATTGATGTGAAACCGATCCGTGACTATGATGTATTCGTAGGCAAAACAATGGAATTCAAAGTGGTTAAAATTAACCAAGAATTCAAAAACGTGGTTGTTTCTCACAAAGCGCTTATCGAAGCTGAGTTGGAACAACAGAAAAAAGAAATTATCGGTAAACTTGAAAAAGGACAAGTCCTTGAAGGTACTGTTAAAAATATCACCTCTTACGGTGTATTTATCGACTTGGGTGGCGTAGATGGTTTGGTACACATTACTGACCTTTCTTGGGGACGTGTTAGCGATCCGAAAGAAGTGGTTGAATTGGATCAAAAATTGAACGTGGTTATCCTTGACTTCGATGACGAAAAGAAACGTATCGCTCTTGGCTTGAAACAGTTGACTCCTCATCCTTGGGATGCTTTGAGCGCTGAGATGAAAGTAGGCGACAAAGTGACTGGTAAAGTGGTTGTTATGGCTGATTACGGTGCATTCATCGAAATCGCTCCAGGCGTTGAAGGTTTGATTCACGTTTCTGAAATGTCTTGGTCACAACACTTGCGTTCTGCACAAGACTTCATGAAAGTGGGCGACGAAGTAGAAGCTGTTGTTTTGACACTTGACCGTGACGAACGTAAGATGTCTTTGGGTATCAAACAATTGAAACAAGATCCATGGGAAACTATCGAAGCTAAATATGCTTTGGGTTCTGAGCACACTGCTAAAGTGCGTAACTTCACTAACTTCGGTGTATTCGTAGAAATCGAAGAAGGTGTTGATGGCTTGATCCACATCTCTGACTTGTCTTGGACGAAGAAGGTTAAACACCCATCAGAATTTACTCAGATTGGTGCTGATATCCAAGTTCAGGTTTTGGAAATCGACAAAGAAAACCGCCGTTTGAGCCTTGGCCACAAACAACTTGAAGAGAATCCTTGGGATGTATTCGAAACAGTCTTTACTGTAGGTTCAGTACACGAAGGTACAATCATCGAAATGTTGGATAAAGGTGCTGTAGTGACTCTTCCTTACGGTGTAGAAGGTTTTGCAACTCCTAAACACTTGGTTAAAGAAGATGGATCACAAGCTCAAATGGATGAGAAATTAGAGTTCAAAGTGATCGAATTCAACAAAGACGCTAAGAGAATCATCTTGTCTCATAGCCGTATTTTTGAAGATGTAGCTAAGTCTGAAGAAAGAGCTGAAAGAAAAGCTGCTTCTACAAACAAGAGATCTGCAAAGAAAGAAGAATCATCAGCTTCTCAACAAAACCAAGCTGCTTCTACTACTTTGGGTGATATCGATGCTTTGGCTGCATTGAAAGAGCAACTTGAAGGTAACAAGTAATAAATACTTTTACTAAGATATTTAAGAGGGAGTCCGTGTACGGGCTCCCTTTTTTAATGGCTATACCTCTCTTTTTACGTCTTAAATTCCTATATTTGCAGCTAAGTTGGCAAACACTGATGGCTGCTAACTCATTCTGTTATGGAGAAATTTGAATTACATATATTGGGCTGTGGGTCGGCCTTGCCAACTACCCGCCATTTTGCAACTTCACAAGTGGTTAATGTGCGTGATAAACTGTTTATGATCGATTGCGGTGAAGGAGCACAAATCCAACTTCGACGATCTAAGCTTAAATTCTCGCGCTTGAATCATATTTTCATTTCTCATCTGCATGGCGATCACTGTTTTGGTCTTCTGGGGTTGATCTCTACGTTTGGACTGGTAGGCCGAACAGCTGACTTGCATCTTTATTCGCCTAAAGGTCTTGAAGAACTCTTTCAGCCCATGCTTGCTTTCTTTTGCAAAGGCATGCCTTATCGGGTGGTTTTTCATGTGTTCGACACCAAAAGTCCAGAGGTAATCTATGACGATCGTTCGCTGACTGTAACCACTATCCCTTTGAAGCACAGAGTGCCTTGTTCTGGCTTTCTTTTTGAAGAGAAGCGACTGCCTAATCATATTCATAAAGCCATGGTGGATTTCTATCAAATCCCTGTGTACGATTTAAATCGGATAAAGAACGGAGAGGACTATGTGACTCCCGATGGTGAGGTGGTTCCTAATGAGAAACTCACGTTTCCATCCTATGAGCCCCGGCGATATGCCTACTGTTCGGATACCCTTTTTAAACCTTCGGTTGTAGAACAAGTCAAAGGAGTGGATCTCTTGTTTCATGAGGCAACCTTTGCTGAGGCCGATTCTGCCCGAGCTAAAGAGACTTATCATACCACGGCGAGTCAGGCAGGACAGATTGCTTTGGAAGCGAACGTTAAAAAGTTGGTTATTGGCCATTTCTCTGCCCGTTATGACGACGAGCAGGTTTTGTTGGATGAGGCTTCGGCGGTCTTTCCACAAACGGTTTTAGCCAAAGAGAACTTACGCCTTTTGATCGAGTGAACTAATTATATACGATAGATGATGAATTCATATAATGAACCAGAGGTTTTAAAATTACTACAAAATCAAACGACTCGCAGGCAGGCTTTTGAACAGATTGTCAGGGCGTATAGTGAGCAGCTCTATTGGCAGATTCGTAGGCTGGTGTTATCGCATGAAGATGCTAATGATCTTTTGCAGAATACCTTTGTAAAGGCTTGGGTGAACATTGCTTATTTCCGCGCTGAAGCCAAACTGTCTACTTGGCTTTATCGTATTGCTATGAATGAGTGCTTGACTTTTCTGAATAAACAGCGTGCGGTGAATACCGTTGCCATCGATGCAGGAGAAGCTGATGTGCTTCAAAAACTCGAAAGTGATCCTTACTTTTCGGGCGATAAAGCACAGCTACTTCTGCAAAAAGCCCTGCTGACGTTGCCCGAAAAACAACGGATGGTGTTTAACTTAAAGTATTATCAGGAGATGAAATATGAAGAGATGTCGGATATTTTCGGAACATCGGTTGGGGCACTAAAGGCTTCATACCACCATGCGGTGAAAAAAATAGAGAAATTCTTATCGGAAGAGAATTAAACCTTTTTAAGGATGAGATGTCTAATAAAAAAGAGGAGGATAACAGATGAAAGAAGAAAATAAAATAGTAAGTAAGGTGGGGAAAGAGAATGCGTTTGAAGTACCCGAAGGGTATTTTGAGTCGTTGACTTCTAAGGTCATGGATCAACTTCAAGAGGTCGATCAGGTTGTTGAGCAAGCTCCTGAAGAGGTGAGTAAATGGACCAAGATGAAACCACTCTTTTACATGGCTGCTTTTTTTGCTGGGGCAGCGTTGATTATTCGCGTGGCCTCTTTTACTCAGAAAGAGGATGTTGCATCGGATGCTACGATGGCCAATACGGAAGTTGTCTCTGATGAGCTGATCGATGTGGCTGTTGATAGAGCCATGATGGACGATTATTCGCTTTATGTGTACCTCACCGATACAAGTTCAGAAGAATAAAGAAACAGATAAAAATCAGATAGAAATGAAAAAGTTTACGGTATTACTGGTTGTGATGTGTGTGTTGATTCCTAAACTGTGGGCAGGTGATGGCTGTCATCAACGTCTTTCGCCCGAGGAATTCAGAGCCAAGCAGAAGGCTTTTATTATCGAGAGAGCTGGATTGACGCCCGATGAAGCGGCTAAATTCTTTCCCATTTACTTTGAGTTGCAGGATCGAAAAAAGATGCTTAATGATGAGTCTTGGGAAATGGTCAATAGAGGAAAAGATAATCAGACAAGTGAAGCGCAATACGAGGATATTATCAATAGAGTCGTTGATAACCGGATCTCTATCGATCGGTTGGACAAGGCTTATTTGGATAAATACAAGAAAGTGCTCTCTAATAAAAAAATATATCTGGTCCAACGTGCCGAGATGCGTTTCCATCGCGAACTTTTAAAGGAGGTGCGTCGGAAGAGTAAAGGCAGTGGGGTGAAAAGATAATTAAGCATTTGTTTTTTAGTTGTTTATGCAGTAACAAGAAGAGGGGCTCTTTTTGTTACTGCATTTTTTTTGAGCATGGGGCTGCTTGAAACCCGTTTTTCGGATCAGTCCGAAAACCCTAGGGAGAGGTGTTCTATTTAAACGATTGGTTGACTTCATATAAAAAGGGATCAGTCCGAAAATCCCATGAGCAAGATCTCCCTAAATCAAAGAGTCTATCTCGGTGAGCTAACTAAAAAACGGTTGAAAACAGGTCTCATAGAGTACCTGTGCAAGCTTAAAGGAATCCAATCTCCTGTTTGTACGGATTTTTTGCAGTCTAAAAAATAGATTAACGTCAGTCTTATAGGTAAACAGACGCCTTTTCCTAACAGGAACGTCCTTTTTTCTTCGTGAAAGAATTTAGTTTTGTTAGCGAGTATTTTATCGTCCCACTATAGTGGGACGATTGGACCACTATAGTCGGACGATTGGACCACTATAGTGGAACGACTATCCCACTATAGTGGGACGATCTTTTTATCGCCAACTAAAAAAGTTTCTCTCGCTGGGCAGCTAAAAAATCTTTTAATGGAAAAACAAACGTTTTTAGAGTCAAATTCAGAGGAGTAAAAATAATGTGAACTGGGGCGAGATTATTTAATATCCCCACTTGATTTTAGGACTGATCCCGTTTTTCCAGCTAGAAAAATAAAGGTTGATATCTAAGGTTTTGTTTGGGAATAGTTGTATTTTTGGTTGCGAATAATGAATAAGCCTACATCTGGTGAAAGTTGGTTAGAGGCAAAACAAGCTATTAGAAACGAAAAAAGATGATTATACAATTAGCATTTGTGTTGACTGCCATTCTTGTGGGGGCTCGGTTGGGTGGTATTGGTTTAGGTGTAATGGGTGGTGTTGGCTTAGCAGTACTCACATTTGGGTTTGGTTTACAACCCACAGCTCCGCCTATTGATGTAATGTTAATGATTGTGGCTGTTATTTCTGCCGCCTCCTGTATGCAAGCGGCAGGAGGGTTAGATTACATGGTTAAGCAAGCCGAACGTCTACTTCGTAAAAACCCCTCGCACGTCACGTTGCTCAGTCCGCTAGTGACCTATCTATTTACCTTTGTTGCCGGAACCGGTCATGTGGCTTATTCCATTTTGCCCGTGATAGCCGAAGTTGCTACAGAGACCAAAGTACGTCCTGAGCGTCCGTTGGGTATTGCCGTGATTGCTTCTCAGCAAGCCATTACAGCCAGTCCTATTTCAGCTGCTACCGTTGCCCTATTAGGCATGTTGAGTGGTTATCACATCACCCTATTCGATATTTTAAAAATTACGATTCCTGCTACGATTATTGGTGTATTGGTGGGTGCACTCTTTTCGATGAAAGTAGGTAAAGAGTTAGCAGCCGATTTAGTCTATCAAAAGCGTTTGAAAGAAGGGGTTTTAGAGACTAGTCGGGTAGAGATTCAGGCAGTAGGCAACAAGCGTTCTGCCATTATATCTGTTTTTATCTTCGTTTTAGCGACCTTTTTCATCGTTCTTTTCGGTTCTTTTGATACCCTTCGTCCCGAGTTTTTAGTCGATGGTCAGTCCATCTCTTTGAGCATGTCCGCTATCATAGAAATCGTGATGCTCTCTGCTGCTGCACTCATCTTGTTGCTCACTAAGACCAATGGGATCAAAGCCACACAAGGCACTGTTTTTCCTGCCGGTATGCAGGCGGTGATTGCTATTTTCGGTATTGCTTGGATGGGAGACACCTTTCTTCAAGGAAACATGGCTCAGCTCACACATGGTATTGAAGATATTGTACGTCAGATGCCTTGGTTATTTGGACTCGCTTTATTTGTGATGTCTATTTTGCTCTATAGTCAGGCAGCTACTGTGCGTGCTTTGATGCCATTAGGACTTGCTTTAGGATTGTCTCCTTACATCTTGATTGCTCTTTTCCCAGCCGTGAACGGTTATTTCTTTATTCCGAATTACCCAACTGTTGTAGCTGCTATTAATTTCGATCGAACTGGAACGACCCGGATTGGTAAGTATGTTCTGAATCATTCATTTATGATGCCCGGACTTGTTGCTACCATTGTAGCTATCGCTTTGGGGTTGGTTTTTATACGGTTGTGATAAGAGGCTATTTCTCTTTGTCGAATTTATAGCTTTCTCATTACTTTTTCCTCTTGGGTAATTCTAACCGAGAGGAATAGACAGTACAAGGGGAATCCTATTATTAAAGTATACCAAGCGTTACAGAGCAAGGCTACTCCAATGAGTTCTGGTATAATATTTAAAAAATAGTTAGGATGTTTGATGGTTCTAAACAAAAAACTGTTGTCTATTTGATGGTTTGGAGCGATGTAGAGTTTTACAGTCCATATGGGGCCCAGCTTGTGTATAACATAAAAAAGCATGGCATAAGCAAATAACATAATTAAAATCCCTGAGCAAGAATAGGCGTTGAATGTGATGTTTTTAGACCAACTTTCATAGAGTACAGCGCCATAATATGCTACGTGTGCTAATGTAAGGAGCATAGATGTTTTTTTGCCATATTGTGTTGCTCCTTCTTTGATAAGTTGCTTTTCGTGTTTAATAGATATGGCTAGCGAAATTAGTCGCAAAAGAAAGAAGCCGATAAAAATAGTCGTGATAAAAAACATGAATAATTGTTTATTGAATGGTGAAAAATATAAAAAAGCATCTTTGCTGCTTTTTCGGGCGCAAAGATACTTTTTTTTCGCTTTGTAGCAAAGCGTGTGTGCCATTGATTGGTTACTTCTCTTTTTCTAATTTTTTAGCTTCCTCCCAGATTACATCCATCTCCCCGAGAGTCATCTCTTTTAGGCTTCGTCCTTTTTTGATGGTTTGTTCTTCCAAGTAGTTGAATCGGTGGGTGAATTTTTGGTTTGTACGCTCCAGCGCATTATCCGGATTGATGTTGTACAAGCGGGCTGCATTGATAAGGCTAAAAAAGAGATCACCAAACTCGGCTTCGGCTTTGTCTTTGTCTAAGTGAGCTATTTCTTCTTGTAATTCATCGAACTCCTCTTTGACTTTATCCCAAACTTGTTCTTTTTCCTCCCAATCAAATCCTACATTGCGTGCTTTGTCTTGAATGCGATAAGCTTTGATAAGCGAGGGTAGGGAAGAAGGGACCCCACTCAGTACACTTGTGTTGCCTCCTTTTTCTTTCAGTTTAAGTTGTTCCCAGTTTTGAGTCACTTGCCCAGCTGTTTCGGCTTGTTCATTGCCAAAAACATGTGGGTGACGGTAGATCAGTTTGTCACAAAGGCGGTCGCATACATCTTTCATGTCAAAATCGCCGTTTTCGGAACCTATTTTGGCATAGAAGGCCACGTGAAGAAGAACGTCGCCCAACTCTTTACAGATTTCATCTTTATCATTCTTGATCAGCGCATCGGAAAGTTCATAAGTCTCCTCAATGGTGTTGGGGCGCAAACTTGCGTTGGTCTGTTTTCTGTCCCACGGACATTTTTCACGGAGTTCATCTAGAATATCTAAAAAACGGCCAAAGGCTTGCAGCTGCTCTTCTCGTGTATGAGGTTGGTTTGTTTTCATTGTTTTAATGTTGAGTTTTAAGACTATTGAGAGTTAACTTCCACTCTTGATAGGAGATCAATAATCCCACCACTTCCGAATAGTTTTTCTGTCCACTCTCTATCTGATTTCGTTTTAAGTAAATATCGTAAATCCAATCTTGTAGTTTGCCGAATATAGGGCTGTATTTATCCATCCAATACGTCCGATTCTGCTCGTAAAGTACTTTGATTTCCGGTCGGATGCGGTTCACTACTTGTTTGAATTCTTCTTCTGTGAGAAGTTCCGAAGCATTTCCAAGCACATAGCCCAGTACCGAAAAATAACCACTAAAACGAATGCCGCTTACCGAAGAACGGGTACAGACCTGGTAAGCATAGAAGTTGGCTTCGGCTTCACTTGTAATTCCCAATAGGTGTGAGAGTTCATGTGCATAAGTGGCCGGATACTGTGACGGTAGTAAATGGCCATTTAGTGTAAACTCACAGAAAAATGGTCCCATGCTACCAGTAACTCCTACTTTAGAGATCAATGGGGTAAAAAGCATGGTTTTGACCTTTGGATGCCGATGGGGTGGGTGGTTTATACCTAGAGAATCGGCTATTTGGTTGTAAAGATCCACGCACTCTGTTTGAACCAAAGTCGGGTTGATACTGTTGACCGGTGTGTAGGCGTTGTTCAAGCGAGTTATATAACTGTCCACAAAACGCTTGAAGTTTTCAGAGGTGTATGGGGCATAGTTTATCGTTGTGCGCTCATAGAAGTGTTTCTGGGAATAATTAAGTCCCCATGCCAGATAGAACCAAGCGTAAATC
The DNA here is from genome assembly GCA_009929715.1 of Bacteroidia bacterium. Classification (GTDB taxonomy): domain Bacteria; phylum Bacteroidota; class Bacteroidia; order Bacteroidales; family Bacteroidaceae; genus Bacteroides. The sequence goes on along the minus strand of RZZX01000001.1, from coordinate 99,903 downwards.
CATAACAGATATTCTACCTCACGTCGAGCGATGGTACGCCAATTGTGTCTCTTTAATGCCCCGTAGATGGGATAGAACAAGATAAATATCAGACTGAGGAAGATAAAGAGATCGCCTAAGGCAAAGGGGAACAGGTTGGAAAAACCTGATAGAACATAGGAGATGATCGGATAAACAGCTGTTGCATACCAATTGCTCCATGAGGGGATGGTTTGAATGAGCCAGACGGCTATGAGAAGCATGGACAGACCGAGGTAGCGAATGACTCGCTTTCGTTGCCGACGATCTTGTTGGCTCTTTGCTTCGGGCCTAAGCTGGTTTAATGGTCTTTTTTTGAGTAGCTCTTTGATTTTCATCTGTTCAAATCTCCTTTCAGGCAACAAAAGTACATAATCTTAAGAGTATTTTCTACTTATTTATTAATTTTGCAATTGATTTCTCTAATTTTTGTATCGTATAATTTTATAGATAGATAACACAATGGAATTAGCAAGTAAGTACAACCCCGCTGACGTGGAGGGGAAGTGGTACCAATATTGGTTGGATCACAAATTATTTAGTTCAAAACCCGATGGCCGTGAACCGTACACAGTCGTCATTCCTCCGCCAAACGTCACTGGTGTGCTGCACATGGGACACATGCTTAATAATACCATTCAGGATATTTTGGTGCGCCGTGCCCGGATGGAGGGTAAAAATGCTTGTTGGGTACCTGGTACCGATCATGCATCGATAGCTACCGAGGCTAAAGTGGTGAACCGCTTGGCTGCTCAAGGGATTAAGAAGACCGATTTAAGTCGGGAGGATTTCCTCAAACACGCTTGGGAATGGACCGATGAACATGGGGGCATTATATTGAAACAGCTTCGTCGCCTAGGTGCTTCTTGCGATTGGGATCGGACGGCTTTTACAATGGACGATTTGCGTAGTGAAAGTGTGCTGAAGGTGTTTGTAGATCTGTTCGAAAAGGGATTGATCTATCGGGGTGTGCGCATGGTGAACTGGGATCCTAAAGCGTTGACGGCACTGTCCGATGAGGAGGTTATTTATAAAGAAGAACATGGTAAGTTGTATTACCTTAGATATCGGATAGAGGGTGAAGAGGGGTATGCTGTGGTGGCTACTACCCGTCCGGAAACGATTATGGGAGACACTGCGATGTGTATTAACCCGAATGATCCGAAGAATCAGCACTTGAAAGGTAAGAAGGTTATTGTACCATTGGTGAATAGGGTTATTCCGGTGATCGAGGATGAGTATGTGGATGTGGAGTTTGGTACGGGATGTTTAAAAGTGACTCCGGCACACGATGTTAATGACTATATGTTGGGCGAGAAGTACAACTTGCCTAGTATTGATATTTTCAATGATAATGGTACGTTGAGTGAGGCTGCCGGCATGTATGTGGGACAAGATCGTTTTGAGGTACGTAAGCAGATTGAAAAAGATCTTGAAGCAGCCAACTTGTTGGAGAAGACGGAGGCGTATACTAATAAGGTGGGTTACTCCGAGCGTACGAATGTGGTGATTGAACCCAAGCTGTCTATGCAGTGGTTCTTGAAGATGGAGCATTTAGCTCAGATTGCTTTGGAACCAGTGATGGCCGATGATATTAAGTTTTATCCGGCGAAGTATAAAAATACTTATCGTCACTGGATGGAGAATATAAAAGATTGGTGCATCAGCCGCCAGTTGTGGTGGGGACATCGTATTCCTGCTTATTTCTTACCTGAAGGAGGTTTTGTGGTGGCTTTAACACCGGAAGAGGCGTTGAAGAAAGCAATTGAGAAAACAGGTAATGCTGCGCTGACGCTTGCCGATTTGCGTCAGGATGAGGATTGTTTGGATACGTGGTTCTCTTCTTGGTTGTGGCCTATCTCTTTATTTGATGGGATCAATAATCCTGATAATGAGGAGTTGAACTATTATTATCCAACGAGCGACTTGGTGACTGGACCGGATATTATCTTCTTCTGGGTAGCGCGCATGATTATGGCGGGTTATGAATATGAGGGAAAGATGCCGTTTAAAAACGTCTACTTCACTGGTATTGTACGTGATAAACAGGGGCGTAAAATGTCTAAATCACTTGGTAATTCACCGGATCCGCTCGATTTAATTGATAAGTTTGGTGCTGATGGAGTACGTATGGGGATGATGCTTGCAGCACCTGCCGGTAATGATATTTTGTTCGATGAATCACTTTGTGAGCAAGGACGTAACTTTAACAATAAGATCTGGAATGCCTACCGGTTGATTAAGGGCTGGACAGTAGATGATACCATCCAACCGACTCAAGCGGCTATTTTAGCGACTCAGTGGTTTGAATCGAAACAGAATCAGGTGGCTAATGAGATGGCCGATCTGTTTAGCAAGTATCGTTTGAGTGAGGCATTAATGGCGGTTTATAAGCTGTTTTGGGATGAGTTTTCTTCTTGGTATTTGGAGATGATCAAACCTGTTTATGGTCAGGCTATTGATTCTGTGACGTATAATGCTACTTGCTGTTTCTTAGACAACTTGTTGCATTTGCTTCATCCATTTATGCCGTTTATTACTGAGGAACTTTGGCAAAATATGTTTGAGCGTGAAGCAGGTGAAAGTCTGATGGTGCGTCCGTTGACTTTAGATACTTATGTCGACGAAACGTTGGTGGCAGAATTCGAAGTGGTGAAAGAGGTTGTCAGTGGTATTCGTACCATTCGTTTGCAAAAGAACATTGCTCAGAAAGAGGCTTTGGAGTTGCATGTGTTAGGCACTAATCCGGTAGCTGAGTTTATCTCTGTGATTGAAAAGATGTGCCATATCTCATCTGTATCGGTGGTTGAAACAAAGGCTGAAGGAGCTGCTGCATTTATGGTGGGCACAACCGAATATGCTGTACCATTGGGTGATATGATGGATGTTGAGGCGGAGATTGCTCGGATGGAATCGGAATTGAAACACAAACAAGGTTTCTTGCAAGGGGTTTTGAAAAAGCTTAGCAATGAGAAGTTTGTGAACAATGCTCCGGCTACTGTTCTTGATCTTGAACGCAAAAAGCAAGCTGATGCGGAAAGTATCATTAAATCGCTTGAAGAGAGTATTGCTACTTTAAAGAAGAAGTAAACTTTCGTTCGTATAAAGAAAAGGCTTCACTACGGTTATCGTAAGTGAAGCCTTTTTTATAAGATAGCTTTCAAAAAGATGAATAGCTTATTTCTTAGACATAAAAAAGATCAGTAAGAGGCTGGTCTTTATTTTTCGAGAAGCTCTTTTAAGAAGTCGTCTAACTCTTCGTCGAGTCCTTGAAGAAGTTCCTCGTTGACTAATAAAGTGTCATCGTCCATTAGCAATAATTCGCAGACTGTCTCCTTTTCTTCATCAACTAAAACGAACGAGTAGGGTTTTAGTATCGTTATCTTGTCTAACTCTCCGCTCTCTTTTATTTTGATAAGTGTGTTTCGTAAAATAGACTCACACTCTTCTGTCAGATTATCTTCTTCATAGTTAGCCCATTCTTCAATCATAAAATTGGCCAACTCTTTATCTTCATCATTATAAATGATAAACTGACCTGTTGAATTCGGCTGTAAATGAAAGTCGGTAATAACTGTTTGTTCACATCCGCAAGTATATTTGGCTATTGCTTTCTGAATGGCCGACTCAATGTCAGATTGTGATTGTTGACTTAATTTCATGACTTTTTATATTTTGTAGTCAAAGGTATAAAAAAAAATATAAGCTGCATTCATTTTATTAAAAATCATTTTCAAATCGGCTCATTTGTAGGTTCAATGGAGTTAAATTATTGAGCCGTTCTTCTAGCTTTTGCAGATAGAGCATGATCATGAAATAATTTGGAATTTGGTTTTCGGTAGAACTTTGGCTGATCTTTTTATCAACCTTATCTACTCTTTTGGCATAGGTGAGTGCTTTGCTAGCCCACTCTTTGGCCATCTGCAAATTATCTTGTATCTCATAATAGATAGCGATATTAAATGCTGTATACATCTTCTTCTTAGTACTTTTTGTCTTTTTAAACAAATCGTTCCACAACTGATAGGCAGCTTCCCAATTCTCTTCACGTACATACACAGCTGCATCTCTCATGGCAACAGTACCACTGGCGTATAAACTTCTAGTTACAGTTTTCCAATGCGGCACAATTTTCTTTACCGGGATAGTACCTGAGAAGTCGGAAACAATGCGAATGATCGCCGTATCGGGGATGGTGCTTGATATTGCACTGCTTTCACTGTCGCCATAAGCTTCCCATGAAAGGCTATCTTTGCATGTAAAGACAGTCATCGGTTTCGAGCGGTTGGGAACATAGATGGCAATGGTTGGGTAAGCTGTGGCATCGACGATAGTCTGATAGGCACTAAATGCAGGCAGATAGCGAAGAGATTTATTCGCTTTGAGTTGTATGTTCTCTAAAGCAATGATAAAATCAACGCCTAGGTTGGTAGACAATTGGTTGACTTCGAGCGGACTTAGCTGTGTTTCTCTGGGCTGGATATCTGCTTTCCGAAGGGCTGAGTCACACAAAACAACTTCCTCAAAATAATTTTGGTTAGCAATCTCTTTGGCCAAAGACTCTGCTCCAATGGTGGGGTTTCCTTGTCCGTAAGTTACTGCGCGGCCAATTTCAAAAGCCGTTAAGTTGGCTTGCTCATCCTTGATGATTAGTTTATTATCGGGTAGCTTACTGGTGTTATTCACAATGGCTACTTTGCGAAGTTCATTCGGAAAGCTGAGCTCACCTGGAACTAAATAATCGATTGAAATCTGCTGTAAGCTTTGGCACGATCCAAAGAGCGTGAGAGCTAGCGCTGTAGTTATGATAAGACGAAGTTTGGTCATTCCGTTCAGATTTTATGTAAACAGAACAAATGTACGATTTTGATTGATAAAACAAAAGCTTCAAACAGTTTTTAACCGTTTGAGGCTTTTTGTCTTTAGCCTTTTTAAGAAACTTGATTAGGCACCGTGGCAGTTTTTATATTTCTTCCCACTGCCACAAGGACATGGATCATTACGCCCGATAGTCTTCTCCGAACGGATCGGTTCGCGACGTTGTTGTTCGCGCGTATCGTTCTGAGCAGCTGCTTGCTGGTTCGGATCGTTCAAATCTTGTTTCTGTTCACGGTATTTGCTCATATCTTGCTTTTGCTCGGGAGCTGCTTCACGGATCTCTACCTGTTTAGTCTGAGTCTCGTCCGGTGCTTCTTGTACTGGGATTTGTCCGCGCATCAAGATAGATATGGTTTGATTATTAATCTTGTTGACCATTGTATCGAACAAGTTGACAGATTCGAGTTTATAAATCAACAACGGGTCTTTTTGTTCGTAGCTCGCATTTTGTACCGAGTGTTTCAACTCATCCAATTCACGTAAATTCTCTTTCCAAGCTTCATCGATGACATGTAGAAGGATTGATTTTTCAAACGCCTTAACCACCTCTTTCGATTCATTCTCGTAAGCAGCTTTTAAGCTACAAGAAATATTATACATGCGTTTACCATCTGTAATTGGAATCAGAATATTCTCGTATAGATGTCCTTGGTTCTCATAAACTTGTTTGATCACCGGATTAGCCACCTGAGCCATATGCTCGGTCTTACGTTTAAAGTTGCTCATAGCTGCTTCAAATGCTTTTTCGGCTAGAACCTCTTTCTTCCCGCTGCGGAATTCCTCCTCTGTAAATGGCAATTCCATCGCTAGAGTGTGTATGAATTCCATTTGGCAACCTTCGAAATCATTCTTCTCAATGGCATTTGCACAACGGTCCCAAATCATGTTGACGATATCCATGCCGATACGTTCACCCATCAAAGCGTGGCGACGTTTGGTGTAGACTACGGTCCGTTGTTGGTTCATTACGTCATCGTACTCCAAGAGGCGTTTACGAATACCAAAGTTGTTTTCTTCAACTTTCTTTTGTGCTCGTTCGATGGAGTTTGAAATCATTTTGTGCTCAATCATTTCGCCTTCTTGGAAACCAAGCTTATCCATGACGCTAGCGATACGATCCGAAGAGAAGAGACGCATCAAATCGTCTTCCAATGAGACAAAGAATATTGAAGACCCCGGGTCCCCTTGACGACCGGCACGACCACGCAACTGGCGGTCTACACGGCGTGACTCATGGCGTTCAGTACCAATAATCGCTAAACCACCGGCAGCTTTTACCTCATCGCTCAGTTTGATGTCGGTACCACGACCGGCCATGTTGGTGGCGATGGTAACCGCACTCCTTTGTCCGGCTTGTGCCACAATGTCAGCTTCTTTTTGGTGCAACTTCGCATTTAGAACGCTGTGTGGTATCTTACGCATCGTTAGCATTTTGCTTAACATTTCAGAAATCTCCACAGAAGTGGTACCCACCAATACTGGTCGTCCTGCTGCTACAATCTTCTCGATCTCCTCGATAACTGCTTTATATTTTTCGCGTTTGGTTTTATAAACACGGTCGTTCATGTCTTTACGCGAAATAACTCGGTTGGTTGGGATAACCACCACATCCAGTTTGTAGATGTCCCAGAACTCTCCAGCCTCTGTTTCGGCAGTACCCGTCATACCAGATAGTTTGTGGTACATGCGGAAATAGTTCTGTAAGGTAATGGTTGCAAAAGTTTGTGTAGCAGCTTCTACTTTCACACCCTCTTTGGCTTCAATAGCTTGATGTAAACCATCAGAGTATCGGCGTCCTTCCATGATACGTCCGGTTTGCTCATCTACAATTTTAACCTGTCCATCGATAACCACATATTCGTCATCTTTCTCGAACATGGTATAAGCTTTCAGAAGCTGATTGATGGTATGTACCCGTTCAGATTTGATGGCATAATTAGTCAACAACTGATCCTTCTTTAGAAGTTTTTCTTCTGGCGATAAGTTCGGCACATTTTCCAATTCAGAAAGTTGTCCGGCGATATCCGGAAGAACAAACAGTGTAGGATCTTCAGAGTTTCCAGTAATTAAATCCACCCCTTTATCAGTTAAATCTACACTATTGAGCTTCTCCTCGATGACAAAATAAAGCGGTTCTGTCACTTCGGGCATACGCTTATTATTTTGCTCCATGTAGATTTCCTCAGTCTTAAGCATACCGGCTTTGACACCTTGTTCACTTAAGAACTTGATTAAGGCTTTGTTTTTGGGCAAACATTTATGGCTGCGATAAAGAGCTAAGAACCCCTCTTCGACCTCTTTCTTATTATTAGATGCGATTAGACGTTTAGCATCAGAAAGGTATTTGGTCGCCAATCCTCTTTGTGCTTCAACCAAACGTTCCACCAATGGGCGAAGTTGTTCAAAGAGTTGATCATCTCCTTTTGGGATAGAACCTGATATAATAAGTGGTGTCCGTGCATCATCAATCAAGACCGAGTCTACCTCATCGACAATAGCATAGTTGTGTTGTCTTTGTACCAAGTCTTTTGGACTGATGGCCATGTTGTCGCGAAGGTAGTCAAAACCAAATTCGTTATTTGTACCGAATGTGATATCTGCCAAATAAGCCTTCCGGCGGTCATCGGAGTTAGGTTGATGTCTGTCGATACAATCGACACTCAATCCGTGGAACATATATAATGGTCCCATCCATTCCGAGTCACGTTTTGCCAAATAATCATTCACGGTTACCACATGTACACCATTACCAGTTAGTGCATTTAAGAAAACAGGCAATGTGGCCACTAACGTTTTACCTTCACCAGTTGCCATTTCGGCGATTTTGCCTTTGTGTAGCACCACTCCACCAAAGAGCTGTACATCATAATGTACCATGTTCCATTTAGTGTCATTGCCACCCGCATCCCAGTGGTTATTATAGATGGCTTTATCACCTTCAATTCTTACGAAATCTTTTGTTGCAGCTAAGTTGCGGTCGAAGTCGTTCGCTGTGACAACAATCTCTTCGTTTTCAGAGAAACGTTTAGCCGTTGCTTTCACAATAGAAAAAGCGACAGGCAGCACTTCATCCAATGCAACTTCATATTTTTCAAGAATCTCTTTCTCAAGCTTATCGATTTGTACAAAGAAAGCCTCGCGTTCTTCTATCTCAAGCGATTCGATATTAGCCTTTAATTCCTCTATTTTAGCACGCTCTTCATTGGCTGAATTATAGATATATGTTTTGAGCTCTTCGGTTTTAGCACGGAGCGCATCATTATCCAATTGTTCTATTTCTGGATACGCCGCCTTGATTTTTTCAACCCAAGGCTTGATTTCCTTCATATCTCGCGTCGATTTATTACCGAAAATTGAGCTTAAAATTTCATTGAATCCCATTCTGTATTATGTTTTTTTATTTATCGAACTAATTTTATCGTGCAAAGTTATATAAAATGCTGATTTATTTATATGTTACCTTTGCTTTTCTTCTAGAAATATCACCGAATATCTTTGATTGGTGCTGTTGTGCAGCCATTGGGGGCACGAATCCTCATAAAATGAGAGAGTGTTGGTGCAATCCGATCAATCGTTGTCGGTGAATGAATGATAGCCGGTTTAACGCCATACCCCATGAAAACGAGCGGAGAGGGAACATGTGTGTATCGAACCACTTTTTCTTTGGCCGCCTTATCGTCGATGACAGTCCAGCCTGGTAATACCTCTATGAATAAATCGCCAGATCGTTTTCTGTGATAAGCATTTTTTAGTTGGAAAACAGTTGGCGTCCAGGCACCAAGTAACAATCGATAACCAGAATAAACCTCATTGACCCCACTAAATTGCATTAAAAACTCGGCCGCCTTATCTTGCACCTCTTTGAGAGGAAGCTGTTTGTTTTCTAGGAGCTTATGATTCAGATAGATTTGTTGGTCGCGATAAGTTTCGACATACTTTCCCTCACCATAAGTTGCCATTAAATACATATTCAGCAGTGCAGCACAGCGGTTCAAGTGAAATTCACCTCCCGGTATTTTGTACGATCCGGGATCAGATGCTTCGCTATCTGCATACCCTGTCGATGTGATGCAGAGAAGCACATTGGCCAAACCAACTTTTCGATCCAGTAAATCCAGAAGATTAGCGATGCTTCTATCCAAGCGGATATACGTATCTTGAATCTCCATCGCACACTCCTGTACCGGTTTATGGTTATAGTTTCCCCCATAATAAGTCAGCGACAAAAAATCGGTGATATTATCAGCTCCGGTAAAACTTTTATCGAACAGCTCTTCCGTTAAACGATTAACCTCATCGTTGATAAAAGGGCTAGTCATGAACCGTCTGTATTTATTTGCCTTATCGTCGTCGAACTTATATTTAAACGAGAGGTCCCGCCATTCAGGCAAGAAAGTGTACATGCCCCGTGGGTAAGCTGGTTCCCAAGTGATGTTTTGGATTCGGAAGTCGACCGATTTTCTATCATTATATTGGCTCGCCCAGAGTGGGAATTCTCCATAATAAGTTGTTCCGCACCATTTTCCGGTATTGGCATTGAACCACAAGGCTGCATTGGCAGCATGTCCGGCACTTAAAATGGCAGCGTCACTGTTGGGCGCAATAGCGAAAACCAGAGCATTCCGTTGCGTGGCTATTTTTAGTTCATCGGTGATAGTCGATGTTAATAGTTGTGTGGGTGCGCAAGTCTCATCGGTATAATACCCCATGAAAGCTGCGTTGTCGGTGCTGTTAACTGGTTGGAGTGTGGTGATATCTAACCACCGGTTACTAATAATACCGTTGACCGACGGGAACGTGCCACTGTATATAGCAGCGATAGCCGACGAGCGGTCCGTTGTACTAAACTGATAGTGTGCATCTGTGAAGACGCATCCCTCTTTCCAGAGGCGTTTAAATCCTTTTTCGCCATAAAGCGACGAAAAAGCTTCGAGATAATCCGTTCGTAATTGGTCGATGGTAAGTCCAACGACCAGTTTAGGAGTTACCTGAGGCGACTGCGCCTGAAGCCCTGTAAAAGTAAGTACGGTAATAAGAGAGGTAAGCAGTCCTTTCATTTTTTCTTTTTATATGTCGATATCAAATAACTCGTTGATCTAATCAACAAACATAGTGCCAAAGGTAATATAGTTAAGTCTATTTTCTGTGGTATAAAAGCAAAGGTTGCTATAAAAAGTGTTAAAACAACGGCATTTATTAAATGATACGGGCATTTCTTCCTCTTTATTGCGCAATAAATGAGATATGGCGTAGCCAGAAGTTGAAAAGGATGAAAGACCAATAAGAGGTAATTATGGTTTACAGCAGGGTGTTGGGAGCACATCGCCAAGAAAGCTAAAACACAGCCAGCTAATCCCACTAGACTAAACAAAAAAAGATCGATACCCCACCATGATTTATTCTTTTTCAAGCCATAAATCGTTAGTCCGCACACCCCCATAAAGAGCAATAAAGCACTTTGTAAGGGCGATGGGAAGTTGCTGCGTGTTACTTCGTCCACCTGATTCCCCTCGATGATCTCTTTGTTTTGGCAGACCAATGGCCGGTAGTTTCCTTGTTCAAAAACCAAAGCCTTTTTATAGAAACCCATTAAGTAAATCGGTGCAAACATAAGCTCCCGTCTTGTGATTAAACGATCGGCCTCACTCCCTAAACAGAAATCGATGCCAAATCGAGCCCATGCTTGGTTAGAAGTGCACTCATGAATGACATCTCGAAAAGAGATACTGTAATCTTTGGGCCATATAGGATAGTGTATGGTCCCCTCAATAGACTCTTCTATTTTATCTCTCGGGCGGGTGGCACAATTGTCATAAAAGAAGTTGTAACGGTATAGTCTGTTTTCCGGTAGGTAATTTTTTTCTAGCAGCCTGATGAGATTCTCTTTTTCTTTTTTAGTAAGCGACAGCGTTTGTTGGCACACCCGGCGTCCTTCATCTTCATACTCTGCGGCGAAGCGTGAAAAGTCGTAAGCCCCCAGCTGATAATCTGTTTCGCCTAGAGCAAAGCGCCAAATGAAGTTCGGCGTTTTAAAACTAAATAAGCCATAGTTGAAAACGATATCAAGATCTTGGGTAAAGTTCTCGTAGCGAATAGCAGTATGTCCGAAAAGCGTGTAGATATCCTCTCCTGGATCACAAGTAAGCAGGCTGATTTGTATCGAATCTTCAACGCTCTCTTTGGCAGAAAGCGTCGTGGTCGATAGCGTGATAAAGAGCAGATATAAGACTATGTTGCGGCACACATTTTTCATGATTCATTCTATTTTGAGTGCGAATATACAAATAACTTCTAAAAAACGAAGTTATCACTTCGGCTTATTTCGGTCATTTGTTACATTCGTTAGCCTTTCGGAACACTCTATTGGATTAGAGAAACTTAAACAAGCGAGCTCGTCTCACAAGCAGATTATTGTGAAATATTACAAAACCTCTTTCTTTACTTGGCTATTTATACCATAGATTTCGAATTTTGGTATACCTTTGCGTGCTTTAAAAGAAGAAAAAGTTGAATTTAGTCATTGATATCGGTAATACTGTAGCTAAGATTGCTCTTTTTGAAGGAAAAGAGATGGTGAAACTTATTTATAACTCCAATCAGTCACTGGATGGATTGGAAGACCTTTGTCGGCATTATCCTGTGAAAAACGTTCTATTGGCCTCAGTGATTGATTTATCTAACGTTATTAAAGAACAATTGTCGCAGCTTCAATTGCCGTTTTTAGTGTTAGACTGGCAAACAGCTCTTCCGATTGCTAATTTATATGAAACGCCAGAAACATTAGGATACGACCGGATAGCGGCAGTGGTTGGAGCTCATGATTGTTTCCCTGGCAGGAATTGTTTAGTCATAGATGCCGGTACCTGCATCACTTATGAGTTTATAGATGCTTCCGGTAGCTATCATGGCGGCAATATTTCACCAGGTATCCGGATGAGATTTGAAGCCTTGCATCAGTTCACTGGTCGTTTACCCCTAATTAAAGAAGAGGGTAGGATGGTTGCTATGGGAAGTGATACGGAAACTGCGATACGTGCTGGCGTCTTAAAAGGGGTTGAATATGAAATGGCAGGTTATATTAAGGCCTTTCAAGAGAAATATACCGACCTTTTGGTTTTTTTAACGGGCGGAGATGAAATTTCTTTTGATACGAACGTAAAAAATATCATCTTTGCAGACAGATTTTTGGTGTTGAAAGGATTAAATAGAATTTTAAACTACAATAATGATAAAATTTAAGCAGATACTATGTGCGTTTACGCTCATGATGATTACTGGAGTGGCAGTAGCCCAAAATAATACAAATTCTCCGTACACAAGGTATGGTTATGGAGATTTGTCTGATCAGTATTTCGCGAATAGTAAGGCAATGGGAGGTGTCGCTTATGGTTTACGAGATGGTTCTCATATCAATGTTTTAAATCCGGCATCGTATACCGCTATTGATTCTTTGACTTTTTTGTTTGAAGGTGGAGTCTCTTTGCAAAACACGAATTTGAATGACAATGGTCTGAAAATGAATGCCAAAAACTCCAGTTTGGACTATTTAGCCATGCAGTTTAGAATGCGTCCCTGGCTTGGTATGAGCATTGGATTGCTTCCTTACTCGAATGTGGGGTATGGGTTGACACAAAGTTACAGTGCTACGGCCACTTCTCCCAGTTATGTCAAGACATTGAGTGGAGATGGCGGTTTGCATCAGTTATATGCCGGTGTTGGTGTAAAAGCCTTTGAAGGACTGTCGTTAGGTATGAATGTCTCTTATTTTTGGGGCGATATCATGCGTACGTTAGAGATGAAATATGCAGATTACACCTCTTCTGCGGCTTATTTCGATGCGGTAGGAGTTTCGATCTCTACTTATAAGTTGGACTTTGGTGCACAATACACGAAGCAATTCGATAAAAAAAGGGCAATCACATTGGGTGTTGTTTATTCACCGAAACAACTCTTTCGTAGCACTGCCACAAGAACCATTTCGGCGAGTTCCGTTCATACTGAAAATGAAGAGATGGATTTTGGATTGCCAAACAGCTATGGTTTTGGCGTTTCATACAATTACGATAAACGTTTAACGCTTGGAGCTGATTATAATTTTCAGCAGTGGTCCGATGTCTCTTATAAGAATGAAAAAGTTTATTGTGATCGGCATCGTGTCGCTTTAGGTGTGGAGTATATTCCTAATTTGGCTGGGCGTTCCTATTTTTCTTTGATTAAATACAGAGCAGGGGCATTCTATACGATGCCTTGTTATAAAATAAACGGTTTGCGGGCTACGCACGAATATGGTGTAACAGCCGGATTTGGATTACCAGTTCCCCGCTCACGTTCCATGTTGAGCATCAGTGGACAATTCCTTAAAACAAAGGGATTGGAAACGAATATGATCAATCAAACCACCTTTAGATTAAGTATTGGATTAACATTCAATGAACGTTGGTTCTTTAAACGGAGGGTGAATTAATACGTTAGGGTATCAATTAAAAAGAATAAAGAAACACACATTTTTTATAATTACTAAAACTTTAAATACAATGAAAATTAAAACGCTTGTGGCTATACTGTTCCTTTCTGCAGGTTCAATGTCTGTAATGGCGCAGGATGATCCTAGCTGTAATTCAAACAGTAGTATATCGCATGAAGCGGTACGTGCCGGGAATTTTAAAGATGCTTATTTACCTTGGAAATCCGTGTTGGATAAGTGTCCGACATTACGTTTTTATACCTTTACTGATGGTTATAAGATCCTAAAGGGGTTGATGGATCAAATTAAAGATAAAAACTCTGCCGATTATCAGAAATATTTCAATGAGCTCATGAATACACATGATTTGCGCATGAAATATACAGAAGAATTTATTTCTAAAGGAATAAAAGTCTCTTCTGCTGATGAAGCATTGGGTATTAAAGCGGCAGATTACATTGCTTATGCGCCTAAAGTTGATCCGAATGTGGCTTATGGTTGGTTGAGCCAATCTGTGAACGCTGTAAAAGGTGAATCAGCAGCAGCAACGTTGTTCTACTATTTGCAAACGTCTTTAGATAAATTGAAGACTGATCCTGCTCACAAAGAACAGTTTATTCAAGATTACTTGGCCGCTTCTGAATATACTGACGAGGCGATTAATAACACTGAAAAAGAGAGCACAAAGAAGATGCTTCGTGGTATTAAGGAAAATCTAGTCGCTTTGTTTATAAATAGTGGTACGGCCGATTGCGAATCGTTGCAAGCTATTTATGCGCCGAAGGTAGAGGCAAATAAAACCGATTTGAACTTTTTGAAAAAAGTCATTGATATTATGCGCATCATGAAATGTACTGAAAGCAATGCTTATCTTCAAGCTTCTTTCTATGCTTATAAAATAGAGCCTACAGCTGAAGCTGCTACAGGATGTGCTATTATGGCTTATAAAAAAGGTCAAGTAGATGAAGCCGTTAAATTCTTCGACGAAGGCATCAACTTGGAAACAGATCGCGTGAAAAAAGCAGAAAAAGCGTATGGTGCTGCGGCAGTTTTGGCTAGTGCTAAAAGATTGTCACAAGCAAGAGCTTATTGTCAGAAAGCCATTGGGTATAACGAAAATTATGGTGCACCCTACATCTTAATCGCTAACTTGTATGCCATGAGTCCTAATTGGAGTGATGAGTCTGCGTTGAATAAATGTACTTACTTTGCAGTCATCGATAAATTACAAAGAGCTAAATCTGTAGACCCAAGTGTGGCTGAGGAAGCGAATAAACTGATTGCGACTTATGCTCGTCATACTCCCCAAGCTAAAGACCTATTTATGTTAGGTTATAAAGCAGGTGATCGCATCACTATTGGAGGATGGATTGGTGAGACGACTACCATTAGATAATATTTATGTTGGAAGTTAGACAACTTTTTTTATTACATAAAAAGATAAGCATAACAATTGTCTTTATGGCAATTGTTATGCTTCTTTCGTTTTCTTCTTGCGGGGGGAGAAAGCAAGCGCTTGGTGCCGCTATTGCTGAGCGAGACTCCTTGCCGATGATGAAAACCGTAGGTGTGAACACACTCGTTTCAGATTCGGGGGTTACCCGTTACCGGATAAAAACAGAAGAGTGGCTTGTATACGACCGGAAGAAACCCTCTTATTGGGCTTTCGAAAAAGGTGTTTACGTAGAACAGTTCGACTCCATCTTGACTGTTGAAGCGAGCATTAAAGCGGATACAGCCTATTACTATGACAAAGATCGGCTCTGGAAACTCATCGGTCATGTTCAGATACAAAACCGTAAAGGAGAACGCTTTAAAACCGAACTTCTGTTTTGGAACGAGATGACCCAACGGGTCTACTCTGATAAAAAGATTCAAATAGAACAGCCCGATAAAATAGTTTATGCACACGGCTTTGAGTCTAATCAAGAAATGACAAATTATACCTTGCATAATGTGGATGGTATTTTTTATGTTGATGAAGCCAAGGAAGTTACCCCTTCAGACACGGTAAAAAACAGTCCATCTAAATAAATAAAAAACAAACATGCCACTTTATCTATTCATTAGTTTGATCCTCGTCATGATGCTTTCCGCCTTTTTCTCAGGGATGGAGATAGCCTTCGTTTCGGTCGATAAACTTCGTTTTGAGATGGAACCTAAAAGTCGATTTACAGCACGTGTGTTGGACTTTTTCTTCAG
Organism: Bacteroidia bacterium; assembly: GCA_009929715.1. Taxonomy (GTDB): domain Bacteria; phylum Bacteroidota; class Bacteroidia; order Bacteroidales; family Bacteroidaceae; genus Bacteroides. Next base: position 84,341 of record RZZX01000001.1, on the reverse strand, counting down.
ACATTCTAATGATTTTATTTCCACCATGCTCGTTGGCAACAATGTTGCATTGGTTATTTATGGTATTTTGATGGCTCAGTTGATTGGAGACAACCTACTTTCCGGTTTTATCACGAACCATTTTTTAATGGTATTCGTTCAGACCATTATTTCCACCCTTATAATCTTAGTAACCGGAGAATTCTTACCTAAGACGTTGTTCAAAATCAATCCGAACATCGTTTTGAGTCTTTTCTCTTTCCCTTTGCTTGTTTTTTATGTGGTGCTCTATCCCATTTCTAAACTAGCTTCTGGCGTATCCTATCTTTTTCTCCGTTTGTTGGGAGTGAAGGTGAATAAGGAGGCCTCTGCCAAGGCATTTGGAAAAGTCGACTTAGATTATTTCATTCAGTCCGGCATCGATAATGTAGAAAATGAAGCCGATTTAGACACCGAAGTTAAGATCTTCCAAAACGCATTAGATTTCTCTAACATTAAAATTAGAGATTGCATTGTACCGCGTACAGAGATTGTAGCTGTCGAAGTCTCGGCTACCCTTGAAGAGTTGAAGACTCGATTTATAGAATCAGGGATCTCTAAAATTATAGTGTATGATGATAACATCGACAACATCGTTGGGTATATTCACTCTTCAGAGATGTTTAGAAGTCCCCGTGTGTGGAGAGACCATGTGACCCAAGTTCCCATTGTTCCGGAAACCATGAGCGCCCATAAACTGATGAAGCTTTTTATGCAGCAGAAAAAAACAGTGGCCGTTGTCGTCGATGAATTTGGTGGTACCGCTGGCATTGTCTCTTTAGAAGACCTCGTTGAAGAGATTTTTGGTGATATTGAAGACGAACACGACAACACCTCTTATGTCTGTAAGCAGGTCAACGAACAGGAATACATCCTTTCTGCCCGTTTGGAGATAGAGAAGGTCAATGAAATGTTCAATTTAGAATTGCCCGAATCCGATGATTATCTCACGGTGGGGGGGCTTATTTTAAGCCAATACCAAAACTTCCCCAAGCTGCATGAGGTCATAGCAGTAGGCTGTTATCGGTTTAAGATTATAAAAATGACTAGCACAAAGATAGAGTTGGTTCGTTTGGAAGTTTTGCCTCAATAGGTGCATTCAAAACGCCTTTTCTATGGTGCGTAGGTGTTTCTTATTGAGTCAGTCGACGCTTGAAAAAGAGTGATTTGCTTTAAAATCTAACGTTTGAAATAACACGGTTAACCTTCATGCTGTGAAAAATGAATCGCTTCTTCGTTCTTGCTGTAAATTTTTAGCTAATAAATAGCCGTATATTAGCATTTTTTGTATCTTCGTGCGCTCAATGAATTTAAACGAAAGTAATAATAAACAAATAAAAACGTATAAATTAAAATGGCAACATTACAAAACATTAGGTCTAAAGGGCCTTTATTGGTCGTTGTTATCGGCTTGGCATTATTTGCTTTTATAGCTGGTGATGCTTGGAAGGTATTGCAGCCGCATCAATCTCATGATGCAGGCGAGGTGAATGGAGAAGCTCTTTCCGCTCAAGAGTATCAAACTTTAGTTGAAGAATATACGGAAGTGATTAAACTTTCTCGTGGAGTAACTTCGTTGAACGATGAAGAGACAAGTCAAGTTCGCGACGAGGTTTGGCGTTCATATGTGAACAACAAGCTTGTAGAGAAAGAGGCAAAAGCGCTTGGTTTAACTGTTACCACAGCCGAAATCCAATCCATTCTTCAAGAAGGAATTCACCCTTTGTTGCAACAAACTCCTTTCCGTAATCCACAGACTGGTCGTTTTGATAAAGATATGTTGAACAAGTTTTTGGTTGAATACGCCAAAATGGACGCCTCTAAAATGCCAGCTCAGTACGCTGAACAATACACCAACATGTACAAGTACTGGTCTTTCATTGAAAAAACACTGATTGAAAGCCGTTTGGCAGAGAAATACCAAGCTTTGGTTTCAAAGGCTTTATTCTCAAATCCAGTTGAAGCTAAAGAAGCGTTTGAAGCACGAGTTAACCAATACGATTTGTTGTTGGCGGCAGTGCCTTATTCATCCATTTCAGATTCTACCATCACGGTGAAAGATTCTGAATTGAAGGAGCTATACAACAAAAAGAAAGAGCAATTTAAGCAATTGGTAGAAACACGTGACATCAAGTACATTGATGTAGCTGTTACTGCGAGTGCAAAAGATAGAGCTGAGATTCAAAAAGAAGTTGCCGAATACACCACACAGTTAGGTGAGACAACCTCCGATTACAGCTCTTTCATCCGCTCAACAGGTTCTGAGAAAAGCTATGTTGATCTATTTTATAGCAAAACAGCCTATCCAGCAGACGTAATTGCTCGTTTGGATTCAGTTTCTGTGGGACAAGTTTATGGTCCTTATTACAGCGCTACAGATAATACGATCAACTCATTTAAGTTGTTAGATAGAACCTCTGCAGCAGACTCTATTGAGTTCCGTCAGATTCAAGTTGTGGCTGCCGATGCTGCCAAGACAACAGCCCTAGCCGATAGCATTAAAACAGCCATTAAAGGCGGCGCCGATTTTGCAGCAATTGCAAAGAAATACGGCCAGACTGGTGAAGCTACTTGGTTAACATCAGCCCAATATGAAGGAGCAAATCTTGAAGGAGACAACCTGACCTTTATCAAGTCTATTTTGAGTGCCAACGTGAACGAGTTGACCGATGTTGCTTTAACACAAGGACGTGTCCTTTTGCAAGTTGTCAACAAGAAAACCATGACCGATAAATATAAGATTGCAGTTATTAAGCGTGAGGTAGAGTTCAGCAAAGAGACTTATAGCCGTGCTTATAATGACTTCAGTCAGTTTATTGCTTCTAACTCTACTTTGGATAAAGTAGCTGCTAATGCCGAAAGCGCTGGATATAAATTATTGGATAGAAAAGACCTTTATAGCTCAGAGCATGGTATTGCAGGTGTTAGAGGAACGAAAGAGGCTTTAAGATGGGCATTTGCTGCTAAGCCAGGTGAAGTTTCAGGACTTTACGAATGTGGTGAAAGTGATCACATGCTAGTTGTAGCCTTGTCAGGTGTTAACGAAGAAGGATACCGTTCTTTAGAGCAAGTGAAAGATGTTTTGAAAGCAGAAATCATCAAAGACAAGAAGGCCGAAAAGATCATGGGCGATATGAAAGCCTTGAATGCAGCCTCTTTGGATGGCTATAAGAGCTTGGCAAACGCAGTGAGTGATTCTATTAAGCACGTTACATTTGCTGCTCCAGCTTATGTTTCAGCGTTGCGTAGTAGCGAACCACTTGTTGGTGCTTATGCTTCTGTGGCTCAAATGAACAAAGTTAGTGCGCCATTAAAAGGAAATGCAGGTGTTTTTGTTTTGAGCTTATATGCTAAAGAAAAGACAGCTGAGACCTTCAATGCGAAAGCAGAGGAAGCTACTTTGACTAGCATGCATGCACGTTTTGCCAGTCGTTTAATGAACGATTTGTATCTCAAAGCTGATGTAAAAGACAAACGTTACCTTTTCTTTTAATGAGAGAAGTTTAGAAAATACAGAAGGTCGCTCCATTCGGGGCGACCTTTTTTTTACCATCATACTCCATTGTGTGAGTTGTATTTGGAGCGCATGCATCAAGTTCATACGAGTGGTAGTAACTGACTTTGGAGTAAAATTCCAGTCTGTTTTAGTCGGATGAAGGTTAGCTTAAGCCTTTATTGCCGTTAGATTAAGTCAAAAAGGTCAGACTTTTCTACACTTCACGCAGGTGAAGTATACACTTCATGCAGGTGAAGTATACACTTCATGCAGGTGAAGTATACACTTCATGCAGGTGAAGTATAGAAAAGATAGTGAGAGAAAAATTAACTTCTGTGAGGCGTCTGCTTATTCAAGGCTTATCTCCGCTTAATGATGGCTCGATAAAGTCGATAGAATAGCTTTATTTCAGGTTGGCTCTTTATTTTCAGGCCATTAGTGTGTCGCTTTTTCCGGATGACTTGGTTCTTTTTAGATCAGACCAAGCAGTCGTTTAAATGGACCAAGCCCATCGGGTTTTCAGACTGATCCGTTGTATCTACTAGGGATCTTTTGTGAATCATATTGAAAGCCGATTGACACTGTTAAGAACACTGTAAACAAAACCGTTTTACATCATTTGGAGTCAGAAAAGGTGTACTCACTTTCCATTCATTCGGTGTGGATAAATTTTGCTTTAGTGTCTCCTCTTTGGAAGATTGCTTGCAGCAATCGATTCTTTTTCCACTTTTTTTTGATGGGAATAGCCTAAAATACACTATCTTTATGCACATCAACTCTACTTGTTTCTAGACAAAAGTTGCTTTTGAACGGTAGGTTATTAAAGGTGGAGTGTGAGATTCTAAAAAATATCATGTACATTTGCATAAATAAACTTTGAATAGATAAATTATGTCGAAATATCCTTTATTAGGAATGACACTGATGGAGCTTCAGACGGTGGTTAAGAGAATTGGTATGCCAGCATTCTCGGCCAAACAGATAGCTTCTTGGTTATATGAAAAGAAAGTTTCAACGGTCGATGAAATGACTAATCTGTCCTTAAAACATAGAGAGTTGTTGAAGGTCGATTACTGTGTTGGTTCTCATCCGCCGATGGAAGATATGCGTTCCATAGATGGGACGATCAAGTACCTTTATGAGGTAGGCGAAGGCCATTTTGTGGAGGCTGTCTATATTCCCGACAATGAGAGAGCGACGCTTTGTATCTCTTCTCAAGTGGGGTGTAAAATGAACTGCAAGTTTTGTATGACAGGCAAACAGGGTTTTACACTCAGTTTAACGTCCAATCAAATATTGAACCAGATTCACGCTTTGCCGGAAAGAGACCAGCTAACGAATATCGTCTTGATGGGGATGGGCGAACCACTCGATAATCTCGATGAGGTTTTGAAGGCACTGGAGATTTTAACGGCCTCTTACGGCTATGGTTGGAGTCCCAAACGCATCACCCTCTCTACGGTTGGCTTAAGAAAGGGACTTCGTCGGTTTATCGAAGAGAGTGAGTGTCATCTAGCTATCAGTTTGCATTCCCCCATTCCGTCTCAACGTGCCGATTTAATGCCTGCAGAGCGTGCTTACTCGATCGTGGAAATGGTAGAACTGCTTAAGAATTATGATTTCAGCAAACAGCGTCGTTTGTCCTTTGAATACATCGTGTTTAAAGGTGTCAATGATTCGATGATTTATGCCAAGGAATTGGTCAAATTGCTTCGTGGCGTTGATTGTCGGGTTAATCTGATCCGTTTTCACGCTATTCCGAATGTCGACTTACAGGGTGCTGATGCCGATGGGATGACGGCTTTTCGTGACTACCTGACTTCTCATGGGCTCTTTTCTACCATTCGCTCATCGAGAGGGGAGGATATCTTTGCAGCTTGCGGCATGCTGTCGACAGCTAAACAAGAAGAACAAAAACATAACTCATAAAATAAGTATCATGAAAAAGTTATTGTATAGTTTTAGTTTATTGGCTATAGTGGCTTTGAGTCTTGTCTCTTGTAATGGAAAGAAAGGGGTCTTTACGCCTACCTCCAGTGGACGGGCTTATGAGATATTGGTCGTGGTAGATCATGCTTTGTGGGAACGCCCTGCCGGGCGAGCTTTACACGATGTGTTGGATGCAGATGTTTTGGGACTTCCGCAATCTGAAGCCTCTTTCCGCATCATGTATAGTTCACCGCAAAATTATGACTCTACGCTGAAGTTGATTCGTAACATTATTGTGGTCGATATACAGAATATATACACGAAAGGTTCTTTTAAATATGCGAAAGATACCTATGCTTCTCCTCAGATTATACTGAATATACAAGCTCCGGATGAAGCCACCTTTGAACAATTTGTTAAAGAGAATAAGCAAGTTATTATTGACTTCTTTACACGGGCAGAGATGAATAGACAAATCGGCTTGTTGAAAGGTCAGCACAATGATTTTGTCTCTCATAAAGTAGACAGCTTATTTGGTTGTGATGTTTGGGTGCCGATGGAGCTGGCTAACTATAAGATCAGAAAAGATTTCTTGTGGGCATCTACTAATTCGGCTACGGCCGACCGTAATTTGGTGATGTACTCTTATCCTTATACCGATAAAGAGACCTTTACTAAAACCTATTTTGTTCATAAGCGTGATTCAGTGATGAAGGTGAATCTTCCAGGGGCTAGCGAGGGGATGTACATGATGACAGACTCTTTATTGACCGATTCACGGGTGATTAATGTGCACAACGACTATACCATGGAAGTTAGAGGCTTGTGGCGCATGAAAGGCGATTTTATGGGAGGCCCGTTTGTCTCTCATGTGCGTTTGGACAAAAAGAGTCAACGCATCATTGTGGCCGAAATTTTTGTTTTTTCGCCCGATAAGATGAAACGCAATTTGGTCCGCCAGATGGAAGCGTCACTTTATACACTTAAATTACCCGAAGAACAACGCCAAGAACAAATTTCGTTGGGAGTAGCTTCAAAAGAATAGACTAAAGATCAATAAGATGGAAAATCATAAAATAAGAATAGGAATCACTCAAGGTGATATAAACGGAGTGGGTTATGAAGTGATATTAAAAACATTCTCTGACCCTCTGATGTTCGACTTGTGTACACCGATTATCTACGGTTCGCCTAAAGTGGCTGCTTATCATCGTAAATCGCTCGATCTGCAAACTAGCTTTAGCATTATCAACTCTGCTCATGAGGCATCGAACGATCGGTTGAGTGTGCTGAATTGTAGCAATGACGAAGCGAAAGTGGAGTATGCTAAACCAGATCCTGAGGCCGGAAGAGCGGCTCTTGAGGCTTTAGAGCGTGCGGTGGCTGATTACCGAGAGGGGTTGATTGATGTGATTGTTACAGCTCCTATCAATAAGCACTCTATTCAGTCGGAAGGGTTTGCCTTTTCGGGGCATACGGAGTATATTCAAGAGAAACTGGGTGCAGGGCATGAGTCGCTTATGATTCTTATGAAGAATGATTTGAGAGTGGCTTTGGTTACAACACATCTCCCAATCAAAGATGTGGCAGCTGCCATTACGAAAGAACGTATCGTTGAGAAAATAGCCATCTTTAATCAGAGCTTGAAACGCGATTTTGACATACAAGCGCCTCGTATAGCTGTTCTAGCACTTAATCCTCATGCAGGTGATGAGGGATTGATCGGCGATGAAGAGCAGACTATTATCATACCGGCTATTCAAGAAATGACTGAAAAAGGGGTACTTTGTTATGGCCCTTATGCAGCCGATGGATTTATGGGATCGGGCAATTTCTCTCATTTTGATGGAGTTCTGGCGATGTATCATGATCAAGGACTTGCTCCTTTTAAGGCTTTAGCAATGGATGATGGGGTGAACTTCACAGCCGGACTGCCAGTAGTGCGTACTTCACCAGCACATGGAACGGCTTATGATATTGCCGGCAAGGGTCTTGCTAATGAGGAGTCTTTCCGTCAGGCTATTTATACGGCGATAGATGTTTATCGCAACCGTGAACGCGATAAGGAGGCGCATGCTAATCCGTTGCGTAAACAGTATTATGAGAAACGAGATGATAGCGATAAATTGAAATTAGACGCTGTCGATGATGAATAAATAAAAAAGAAGGTTGATGTTGTTATGACAAAAGCGGAGATACAACAAGTCAAATTGAGATTTGGTATTATTGGTAATACCGAGGGTTTGTTACGTGCTATCGATATTGCTATTCAAGTAGCTCCCACCGATTTGTCTGTACTTATAACTGGAGAAAGTGGTGTCGGAAAAGAGAGCTTTCCTCAGATCATTCATCAATATAGTCGCCGGAAGCATGGACAATACATTGCGGTGAACTGTGGTGCTATTCCGGAAGGAACGATTGACTCGGAACTTTTCGGACACGAGAAAGGGGCTTTTACTGGAGCTATAGGTGAACGTAAAGGTTATTTTGGTGAGGCAGATGGTGGAACGATTTTTTTGGATGAGGTGGGAGAGTTGCCTATGTCTACGCAGGCGCGCTTATTGCGTGTTTTAGAGACAGGGGAGTTTATAAAAGTGGGGTCGTCTAAAGTACAGAAGACGGATGTGCGTATTGTGGCGGCAACGAATGTGCGGCTGCTGAAGGCTATTTCTGAAGGGCGATTCCGGGAGGATCTATTTTATCGACTCAATACGGTGCCCATTCAGATTCCGCCTTTGCGCGAACGGGGTGGTGATGTGGTGCTTCTGTTTCGGAAGTTTGCATCGGACTTTGCGGAGAAATACCGTATGCCGGCTATTCAGCTGACCGAAGATGCTAAGCAGCTTTTAATCTCTTACTCTTGGCCGGGCAACGTGCGTCAATTGAAGAATATCACAGAACAGATATCGATCATCGAAACGAATCGAGATATCAATGCACCTATCTTGCAGATTTACTTGCCAGACCAAGATACTCAGCGTTTACCTGCGTTGGCAGGTGCACATCGTGACGGTAAGGGCTTTGAGAGTGAACGTGAAATTCTTTATTCCATCCTTTTTGATATGCGAAAAGAGGTTGCGGAGCTAAAGAAAATGGTTCATAACTTGATGGAAAATGAGCACAGTGAAGGGACTCCCACGCAGGTTGCACCCATGGAACGTCAGTCGGCCGTACCAGCTATTATTCATTCTGTTCAGGCTGTTAAGGCAACCAATGAGGATGATGATATTCAAGATACGGAAGAGTATGTAGAAGAGTCGCTGTCGCTCGATGAGGTCGAAAGGGAGATGATTAAAAAAGCTTTGGAAAAGCACCACGGCAAACGGAAAAATGCAGCGAAAGATCTAAATATTTCCGAGCGTACATTATATAGAAAAATTAAAGAATATGGGTTGGATTAACAAAATAGCTCGTCTCTGCTTGTGGGGACTATTCCCGCTACTTGTCTTGGCATGTACGGTTTCTTATAAATTTAACGGATCGTCTATTAATTATGATAAGGTGAAAACGATCTCTATTGCTGATTTTCCTATTAAGTCAGAGTATGTTTATGCACCTTTGGGTACGAAGTTTAATGAAGATTTGAAGGATATTTTTGTGCGACAAACGCGCTTGCGCTTGGTGAAACAAAATGCCGACTTGCAGATTGAAGGGGAGATTACGGGGTATAATCAGTATAATCAAGCTGTCTCGGGTGATGGCTATTCTTCTGAAACCAAGCTGACAATAACGGTCAATGTGCGCTTCGTAAACAACACGAATCATAATGAAGATTTTGAACGGCAGTTTACTGCGTTTCGAACGTACGACTCTAAACAGTTGCTTACAGCTGTGCAAGATGGCTTAATTGCGGAGATGAGTAAAGAAATTACGGATCAAATTTTTAATGCGACGGTAGCAAACTGGTAGGTAATCAATGGCTTTTGTTAATTTACAGCAATGGATTCAGCATCCTGAACTCTTAGATCGGAATAGTCTATATGAATTACGGCTTTTGATTAATCGCTATCCGTACTTTCAATCTTTGCGGTTGCTTTATCTTCAAAATTTGTATCTTCTTCATGATGTGACTTTGGGAAGTGAGTTGCAGAAGAGTGCCCTTTTTGTGGCCGATAGACGGAAGTTGTTTCAGCAGATTGAGGGGGGAAATTACATCCTTTCATCTCAGAAGAGTGGCACAGGGGGAGCTTTGGCATCGGCCGATGAGCCATCGGTCGATAGGACAATGGCGCTTATCAGTGCTTTCCTCTCCGAACAACCGGAAGAGGTTACCTTGCAAACGGAACTCGATTATGTGACTGATTATACCGATTTTCTGTTTACTAAAGAAGATCCTGCAACCGTTGAGGAGGAAAAAGAAGAGGAGGTGCCACAACTCCGAGGGCAAACGTTGATCGATCTTTTTTTAGAGAAGAGTGACGATTTACCTCAACTTTCATCGGAGCCATTGAGTGCAACGTCTCCGGCAGTGCCAGATGGGAATGAGCCTGCAAAGGTGAACAGCTCCTCAACCGAGGATTCGGAAGAGGGAACGCTTCTAGTTGATGAAGAAGATGATAGCTGTTTTACCGAAACTTTAGCTAAAATATACATTAAACAGCAAAGATATGCTAAGGCACTCGAAATTATTAAAAAATTAAGTTTGAAATATCCAAAAAAAAATGCTTACTTTGCGGATCAAATTAGGTTTTTAGAGAAATTGATTATTAACGCTAAATCAAAATAACAAAAATGTATTTACTATTCGTTATCTTAATGGTTATTGCAGCCTTGTTTATGTGCTTCATTGTACTTATTCAGAATTCTAAAGGCGGAGGTTTGTCTTCTGAATTCTCTTCGTCAAATGCAATTATGGGAGTACGTAAAACAACTGATACTTTGGAAAAATTAACTTGGGGATTGGCTGTTTTTATGGTAGTAATGAGTATTGCAACAGCTTATGTTGTTCCTACTGGTTCAACAAAAGCACAAGATGCTTTGTTAGAGCAAGCTCAAAAAGAAGAAAAAACGAATCCTTACAACTTGCCTGCTGGTACTGCTGCACCTAAAGCTGCTACAACTCCAGCAACGTCGGCACCTGCCGATTCTGCTAAGTAATTCGGTTCGTAATTATAAGTTCTAAAGAGGTCGCTACTCGTTTTAATATAAACGAGTAGCGATCTCTTTTGGTTTTTAATGAGGTTTTGGTTTCTTGTTTTCTCTTTTTTTTAAAGTTTATGCCGTGTTTCTTTTAGAAAAAAACAGAAAAGATGCGGATTAATTTTTATTAATCCTTATTTTTGTCAATTATAACTTTTATTATTAACCTTTCAATTTATAAAAATGACATCAACGAATACTGTTCGTCAAAGTTTGCGCGAATCGAAGGTAGCACGCTGGACTGCCTTAGTCTTATTGGCATCTGCCATGTTTTTTGGGTATATATTTATGGATATCTTATCTCCATTGCAAGAGATCTTACAAACACAAAGAGGCTGGGACCCCATGGCTTATGGACGTTATGCTGGTTCGGAAACTTTTCTGAATGTATTTGTCTTTTTCTTGATTTTTGCCGGAATTATTTTAGATAAGATGGGGGTCCGTTTTACGGCTATTTTATCTGGAATTGTGATGGTGGCGGGAGCAGCGATCAATTATTATGCTGTATCGAACCTTTTCCAAGGAAGCCCTGCAGAGAGCTTTATGAATAATTTCATGAATTTACCTTTAGCTTGGTGGAACATCACTCCTTTCTTTGAAGGAATGCCTGCTTCTGCTAAACTTTCTGCTATCGGTTTTATGTTTTTCGGTTGTGGTGTTGAGATGGCTGGTATTACGGTGTCTCGTGGTATTGTGAAGTGGTTTAAAGGCAAAGAGATGGCTTTGGCTATGGGCGTTGAAATGGCTATTGCGCGTATTGGTGTGGCGGTTGTTGTTTTAGGTTCTCCATTTTTGGCTTCTATGAAGCCAGTTAGCGTGGAACGTCCGGTGGCTGTTGCTGTTCTTCTTTTGTTGATCGGACTGATCTCTTTTATCTGTTATGCTTTTATGGATAAGAAGTTGGAGAATGAACTGGGCGAGAATGATGAGGAGAAAGAGGATCCGTTTAAGTTGAGTGATTTAAAGTGTATTTTCTCGTCAAAGGTGTTTTGGCTTGTTGCTTTACTCTGTTTACTCTACTATTCGGCTATCTTCCCTTTCCAGAAATACGCCATCAACATGTTGCAATGTAATTTAGGTTATAGCGCTGAACAAGCTGGGAAAATATTCTTTGTCTTCCCTCTGGGAGCAGCCGCTATTACTCCTTTCTTAGGTAACTTCCTTGATCGTAGAGGAAAAGGGGCAAGCATGTTAATTTTGGGAGCCTTATTAATGATTGGATGTCACTTGTCATTTGCTTTGCTTTTACCTATGACAAAATCTCCGATAGTAGCTTATGTGGGAATTGTTTTCTTGGGTATTTCCTTTTCTCTAGTGCCTGCTTCACTTTGGCCTTCAGTGCCTAAATTGGTCGACAATCGGTTGTTGGGTTCGGCTTATGCTGCTATCTTTTGGATCCAAAACATCGGTCTATATGCTTTCCCGATGATTATTGGGGCTGTGTTGCAAGGTACTAATCCAGGGGTCACAAATCCGTTAGAATATAATTATACAGCGCCTATGCTTCTCTTTGCTTCTTTGGGGGTTGTTGCTCTTTTATTAGGCGTTTGGTTAAAAGCAGAAGATAAGAAAAAAGGGTACGGATTGGAGTTGCCCAACATAAAAGATTAATTAGAATGTACTCAAAAAAGAATGTGAAAGTAAATATACTGGATATAATTCCTTTCCGTTCTTCGCATGTAGAAACGAAGCAGGAAGGCGATAAAGTGGTTATCGCCTTTCCTCGTTTTAAACGGCGATGGATGGCTCTGTTTTTACCTAAAGGGATGAGTCCGGTTATCTCTATTGTTTTAGAGACACATGGAACAGCTGTTTGGCAACAAATCAATGGTAGGAATAGTGTGAGGGAGATTATTGAAAAGCTTTCAGAGCACTTTCAGAATGAACCCGATTACGAATCTCGTGTGGTAACTTATATCTATCAACTTCAAAAAGACCGGTTGATAGAATTTGGTGTCTAGTGCTTCATGCTTAAAAGCCTCTCTCTGTTCTCAAGGAAGAATAGGGAGAGGCTTTTAATAGAGGTGTGGGTTATCTACTCTGACGTTTCTGCCTGATCGACTTTGATCAATCCGCCTGTGTTAGGATCGAATAGGACTTGAATAGTCGATTTTTTATTAAACAGAACCGGTGCTAAGTATTCTAAAGAGCCAAATTGAGTGACTGGAAGTTCCTCTTTCATGATGACTTTTTTCCCGTCCGATATAGATACTAAAGCTTTACCAGGTACATTGTAAGCAATTCCTTCTGTCTTTTTCTTTTTGCCGTCTTCTGCTGGCAAGGCGATGGATTTTAAATCTTTGATACTGATGTAATAAGGTTCACCTGCTAAATCATTTTCTTCTACTATGCCGAGCTTCTTTGAGAATCGGAAAGCTATTTGATTTTCAACTTCCTGATTGGGAGTCAGGCTAATCTTGAAGCTTTTCTCTTCTACAAGGCGTGTCCCTGAAAACATTTCGGTCATGGCTTCTTCCTGAATGTTTAGGTTGTCGAGCATGATTTTCAGTTGTGCCCCGTCTTGTGGCGTGTTGTCGGCTTGTCCACGTAGAAGGGCATTTTTGCTTTCGCGTATGTTATAAATCTCTTTAGCAACCAATTCGGCCATTTTAGCCGTAGAGTTTGCCATTAAAATCTCTTCTGTGAGGAACTCTTTAGGGTTTGCTTTGGTTGCTTTGGCTTTTTGGAGTGGAACCAATGGCGTTGTTTGGTGGCTGTACGGCACATTAATGGATTTTATTAATCCATCTGATGTGAGCTCTATCAGGGGGGCAACGGTCTTATCTTTAAGTTTCACAAAATAGGTTTGTTCACTGTTTGGAACTCCCACAGATTTTACGGTGATCTCCTTCAACTCCCAGTAAACTTCAGCATCGGCCGATACCTTGGAAAGGCGCAAATAGCGGTCGGCGTATTTGCAAAATTCTCCGGGAGTGTAACTGATCTTATTGGCCTTGATTTCAATGTCCAATTGCGTTTTAGGAAGTGTGTAAACTACACCATAATCTTTTCCACGTGTAATGCCGGTTACTACTTCGGTTTGTGCATAGGCAGAAGTAGCCATTAAGAGTCCGGTCATGAGGATTAGTCGTTTCATATTCGGTTCATTTTACGGGATTTTTCGACAACAAAGTTAGTGAAGATATTGGTAAAACCTTAGCTTCTTAACGTTTATTCGCTTACTAAGCGCCAAGCGATCGGTAGATAGGTCACTAGATCACCGGCAATCAGTCCGGTAGTACCTAGCTTTTTCTTTGCCATATCACCTGCTAAACCATGCACATAGGTGCCGATAATAGCGGCTTCTTTCGCTTGATAGCCTTGAGCGAGTAGGGATAGAATGACTCCGGTGAGTACATCGCCACTACCAGCTGTGGCCATTCCTGGGTTTCCGGTAGAGTTGAAATAACATTTTCCTTCGGGGGTGATAATGGTTGAGTAGGCTCCTTTCAGCACAATGTACATGTTGCCGCTTTGTGCCAGTTCGCAAGCTTTGGTCAGTCGCTCATAAGAGTCTTCGCACTTGCCAACTAAGCGTTCCAGTTCTTTGGGATGTGGCGTTAAAATAGATTCTTTAGGAAGATGGGTTAATGCGTGGCGATGATTGGCCAAGATATTCAGGGCATCGGCATCGAGTACCATTGGACACTGACAGATCGTGAGCTGTTCCAACAACGCATCTTCGGTCTCTTCGTGCTGTCCTAAACCGGGGCCGATACCTACTGCTTGGTAGTTTTCGGTATCTATGGGCACCGCAAAGTGGGCGTGGCTCATGGTCGTATAAACCATCGCTTCCGGAACAGTTGCTTGTAAGATGGTCCGATTCATCTCTGGAGCATGGACTGTAAGCAAACCGACTCCTGAACGCAGGCAAGCTTGCGCGCCTAGGATGGAACTACCGGCCATGCCTTTCGAACCGGCTATGAGTAGGGCGTGCCCGAAATCGCCTTTGTGGGCAAATCGGTTTCTGGTTTTAACAAGAAACCGGATGTCGTCTGGCTCTAGAATTTCATAATTTGTATCAAGCTCTTCTATTCCGTCTTCGCTCAACTGAATATCTAGAATGTCCCATTCTCCTACAAACTCGCGGTTCTCGGCAAAGAGAAAAGCTAATTTGGGCAATTGTAAACTGAACGTTATATTGGCTCGAACGATGTGGTTTTTGACATTGAACGTGTTCTCTTCACCCATTAATCCAGAGGGCATATCAATCGCTATCACGGTGCCTGGCGAGACATTGATATACTTCACTACTGCTGCAAAACCGCCACTGAGAGGTTTGTTGAGTCCCGACCCAAAGAGTCCATCGATAATCAAGTGATCGGCGGTCAACTTAGGGGGAGTGAACTGGGTGCTAATTTCGTGAAAGTCGACCTCTTCTACCATTTCAATCAGCTCTTTATTGATCTGACAATCTTCGGAGAGTTCTCCTTTAGGGTTAAACAAGTACACTGCTAGTTTATACCCTTTTTCGGCCATCATACGCGCTACGGCAAGTGCATCGCCACCATTATTGCCTGGTCCGGCAAAGACGGTGACCGGCCGGCTGGTATCCCATCTTTCGGTGATAGCGGTTGTGAGTGCTTGTGCTGCACGTTCCATTAAATCGATCGATGCAATGGGTTCGTTTTCAATGGTGTAAGCATCGAGGCGTTTTATGTTGCTACAAGTAAATATTTTCATTGCAATTGTCTTTTTATATTTAAACCACAAAGATAATCATAAACCCGATGAATCAATAACGATGTTTTGAAAAACCTTTAAATAAGGTTTCTATGATAGACAAATCTGTTATTTGTTGACACTTATTTTGAAAGAAAATGTGTGAGATGCTCTCTGAAATGGAATAAAAATCGTATTTTTGCGGCAACTTTTTTAAAAATACGGTTATGAATACCATACAGATAAAAGACAAAAAATTTGCTGTTTCGATAAAAGAGCAGGACATCTTAAAAGAAGTGATTCGCGTAGCGAACGAAATCAATAGAGACTTAGCAGGCAAGAATCCCTTGTTTCTGAGTGTTCTTAATGGCTCGTTTATGTTTACAGCCGATTTGATGAAACATATTACTATCCCCTGTGAAATATCATTTGTTAAGTTGGCTTCTTATCAGGGAGTCACTTCTTCTGGAATCATAAAAGAGGTGATCGGCTTGAACGAGGATATTACCGGACGGACGGTGGTGATTGTGGAGGATATTGTAGATACTGGATTAACGATGCAGCGTCTATTAGAAACGCTTGGTACGCGTAGCCCGGAAGAGATTCATATTGCTTCTTTATTAGTTAAGCCTGAAAAATTAAAGGTCGATTTGAATATTGAATATGTTGCCATGAATATCCCCAATGATTTTATTGTGGGCTATGGGCTCGATTATGATGGATTCGGACGTAATTATCCGGATATTTATACTGTTGTAGAATAAATTATTACGCAAGGAGCTCCACCTTTGACTTCTTTAGGGTAGTGGGGTGGGGTGTGTTTGTGTGTCAGGACGTATTTGTTTTTTTATAGGTTGTAATTCTAATTAAATAAAAAGATGTTGAACATTGTTATTTTTGGTGCTCCGGGATCAGGAAAAGGAACACAAAGCGAACGTATTGTAGAAAAATACGGCATCAATCACATCTCGACAGGAGATGTGTTGCGTGCAGAAATAAAGAACGGTACAGAACTAGGTAAAACAGCAAAAAGTTACATTGATCAGGGGCAACTTATTCCGGATGCGCTGATGATTGATATCTTAGCTAGCGTATTCGATAGCTTTACTGATAGTAAAGGGGTTATCTTCGATGGTTTCCCACGTACCATTGCACAGGCTGAAGCGTTAAAGGTGATGTTGGCCGAAAGAGGACAAGCAGTCTCAATTATGCTCGATTTGGATGTGCCAGAAGAGGAGTTGATGACTCGTTTGATTAAGCGTGGTCAAGAGTCGGGACGTGCCGATGACAATGAGGAGACTATTAAGAAACGTTTGGTGGTGTATCATTCACAGACTTCACCGCTGATCGATTGGTATAAAAAAGAGGGTCAGTATCAACATATCAATGGATTGGGTACAATGGACGGAATTTTTTCCGATATTTGTAGCGCGATCGACGCAATTTGATTCGTTGTATACGTGAACATATAACAGTCGGTGGCGAAGAACCCTTAAAAGGTTGTTGGTCACCGACGATTTGTCTAATTCTAATTCATTTTTAAATTTTTAATAACTATGGCTGAATCGAATTTTGTTGACTACGTAAAGATATACTGCCGCTCTGGTAAGGGTGGAAGAGGCTCTACGCATATGAGGCGCGAGAAATATTGTCCAAACGGTGGCCCTGATGGGGGCGATGGCGGTAGAGGAGGCCATATTATCTTGCGTGGTAATCGTAATTACTGGACGTTGCTTCACTTGAAGTTCGACCGTCATGCGATGGCAGGTCACGGAGAGTCGGGTAGTAAAAACCGTAGTTTCGGTAAAGATGGGGCAGATAAAGTGATTGAAGTGCCTTGTGGAACTGTGGTTTATAATGCTGAGACGGGAGAATATATCTGTGACGTGACAGACGATGGACAAGAAGTGGTCTTGCTGAAAGGTGGCCGTGGGGGGTTAGGCAACTCTCATTTTAAGACAGCTACTCGTCAGGCACCGCGTTTCGCTCAACCGGGTGAGCCGATGCAGGAAATGACTGTCATTATGGAGTTGAAACTTCTAGCGGATGTAGGTTTGGTAGGATTCCCTAATGCTGGTAAATCGACCTTGTTGTCGGCTGTATCGGCAGCTAAACCGAAAATTGCGGATTATCCATTTACGACGCTTGAACCCAACTTGGGTATTGTCTCTTATCACGGTGGTAAGTCGTTTGTGATGGCCGATATTCCTGGTATTATCGAAGGAGCAAGCGGCGGAAGAGGACTCGGATTGCGTTTCTTGCGTCACATTGAACGCAACTCGTTGTTGCTGTTTATGGTACCTGCCGACAGTGATGATATCCGCAAAGAGTATGACATCTTACTGAATGAGTTGAAGACGTTCAACCCGGAGATGCTTGATAAACAACGGGTGTTGGCGATCACTAAAAGCGATATGCTCGACGAGGAGTTGATGGCTGAAATTGAACCAACGCTTCCTGAAGAGGTACCGCATCTCTTTATCTCATCAATTACGGGCTTAGGAATTTCCGATTTGAAGGATATGCTTTGGATAGAGTTGAATAAGGAAAGTAATCAGATTGAAGCCATTGTGCACCGTCCGAAAGATGTGAGTAGACTTCAAGAAGAGCTCAAAGATATGGGTGAAGATATTGATATCGAGTATGAATATGAAGAGGAGGATGATGACGACTTGGATTATGAATATGAAGAGGAGGAATTTGAAGAGTCATGATTTCACTGACTAAAGATCATAAAATGTTGGGGTATGCGTCACTGGACGCTTGCCCCAACATTTCTCATTTTGTGACTACTCGCTACGGAGGATGTAGCAGTGGGGCTTATGGCACATTTAATTGCTCACCTTATTGTGGGGATGAGTTTGAAGATGTGTGTCGTAACCAAGCGTTACTTTTAGATGCGCTGCCTTATCGGCCTACAGCATTGATTATTCCTAAGCAGACGCACCAAACCAATTATTTGGTGGTGAATGAGGAGTTCTTGACTTCCCCGGTCGATAGCCAACAAACTTTTTTAGAGGGTGTTGATGCGCTGATGACCGATAAGTCAGGTTATTGCTTGTGTGTCAGCACAGCCGATTGTGTGCCGATTATGTTGTACGATTCTACCCACCAAGCTGTTGCCGTGGTTCATGCTGGTTGGCGTGGTACGGTTGACCGTATTTTGGAACAGACTCTTCAAGGGATGTTTACTCATTACGGAACCACTGGTAAGGATATTCGAGCTACCATTGGTCCCAGCATCTCATCGGCTGCGTTTGAAGTAGGCGAGGAGGTTTGTGAGGCGTTTCAAAAAGGCGGATATGACTTGGATCAGATCTGTATGCGGCATCCTCAAACGGGTAAAGCTCACATCGATTTGTGGGCAGCTAATTTTTCTCAACTGCGTGCTTTCGGCGTATCCGAAGCGCAAGTTGAACTCAGTGGTATCTGCACCTATACCGCCCATGAGCAGTTCTTCTCTGCCCGTCGGTTGGGAGTAAAATCCGGACGTATCTTATCGGGTTTGATGCTGAACCCTATTCCGTTATTTAACCATTAAAAAGAGCGATCAATAAATCAAAATAGATGAATGCGATGAACTATCAACTGCAAGTTTCTGAAGAGATGAAAAAGACTTGCCCTGCTTATCGAGGGGCTGCTGTATATGCTACCGTGAGAAACACGGCTTATAGCGAGGGGTTATGGCAAGAGATCGATGCTTTCACTGAGGAGTTGATCCGTACCACTCCATTGTCTGAAATAAAAAAACAACCGGTTATTGCGGCTACCCGCGAAGCTTATAAGCGTTGTGGCAAAGACCCTGGCCGTTATCGCCCGTCGGCCGAAGCGTTGCGTCGGCGTTTGTTGCGTGGCATTGCACTTTATCAAATCGATACATTGGTCGATTTAATAAATTTGGTATCTTTGCGTACAGGACACTCCATTGGTGGGTTTGATGCCGATAAGATAGCAGGTACGGAGCTGACGCTCGGTATCGGAAAAGCCGATGAACCGTTTGAGGGGATTGGTCGGGGCATTTTAAATATCGAAGGACTACCTGTTTATCGTGATGCGATAGGTGGTATAGGGACTCCAACGAGCGATCATGAACGTACGAAAATGGATTTGGAGACGACGCATATTTTGGCCATAATCAATGGTTACAATGGTATGGAGGGGCTCTCTGAGGCGGTTGAGCTGACTCAGCGCTTATTGATGGATTATGCCGATGGTCAAGAGATTCAGATTCACTATTTTGAATAATAAAAATTAAAAGCACACTCTTTATGAAACACCTTTTGTTAGCCGTTAGTTGGATGTTTACATCTTTAGTTGTCAGTGCAGGAGTACCGCCGATCTTCTCTTCGGCGGAGATTAATCACATTCGTGTGGGCACTCCTGGGTTGTTTGCCAATGGGAATACCATTCTTTTAAATCTCGATTCATTGGCTAAGAGTGGTTATGCCTTCCCTTTGCCTGGTGCAAAAGTTATTTCTCCTTACGGTGGACGCCGGCATCACTCTGGTGCAGATATTAAGACTTGTGCTAAGGACACCATTCGTTGTCCGTTCGATGGTGTAGTACGTATGGCTAAGCCTTATAGCGGTTATGGTAAGGTCGTTGTGGTACGCCATTCGGGCGGTTTAGAAACCATTTATAGCCACAATCATGTCAACTTTGTGAAGAGTGGCGATGCCGTCAAAGCTGGTGATCCGATCGGTCTTACCGGTCGTACCGGGCGTGCCACAACCGAGCACCTTCATTTTGAAACCCGTTATAATGGGCAAGCTTTTAATCCCAACCTTCTATTCGATTTAGCCAAGAATGAACTTCGCACAGGCATACTCCGCTGTGTTAAGAAAGGGCGCGGCATATCAGTAAAGCATCTGCCGCGCTAATTAAGCGAATGATTACTTCACCCACTTGATACAAACTGGTTTATCGATCTGTATGTTTTGTCTTGTATCGGTTAGTAAGCCCGTTTGGGAATCTCTATTGAAGACTTGAATGAGCTGGCTATCACGGCAAGCCACCAAGAGAAATTTTCCGTTAGGCGTGAGAATGAAATTGCGCGGGTGAATGCCCGTGAGTTGGTATCCCACTTTGGTGAGTTTCCCGTCCGTCGGATTGATTTTAAAGATTGCTATCCCATCAGCTTTCAGGCGGTTACTTGCATATAAAAAAGCTCCATCCGGACTGATGTGAATATCGGCGCTCCCTTTGGCTTGAACGGTATCGGCTGCTATTGTTTGAATCGGCTGTAACCGACCGTTGGCATAGTTGAACGCCACTACAGTGCCCGACAATTCATTGATCAGATAAGCCTGTTTGCCATTAGGAGCAAAAGTCAGGTGTCTGGGTCCCGAACCTGGTTCAAGCATTTCTGTGGCCGAATTGTTCCAGACAATGGATGTTTGCGTCTGATTAGTCACAGTCACATCGAACCGATAAATCCGATCCATGCCTAAATCATCGGCAAAGAGATAGTGTCCGTCTGGACTGAACGTCACGCAATGTAGATGAGGCTTCTCTTGTCGTTGAGGATCGAATCCTCTTCCTTCAAACGGCTGTAGCAGAGAGAGAGAAGCCAGTGTCCCTTCACGATTGATGGGAAAGACCGATACACTACCACCTGAATAATTGGCAGCGACTACCACCTTCCCGTTGGTGGTCAGGAAACAAGGATCAGCCCCGTTGGTTGGTTGTGTGTTCAGTTTTCGGAACGTCCCTTTCTCCTTATTAAATGCAAAAGCTGTTACACTGGCACGTTCATTTCCCCACTCACTTACTGCATAGACATACCTCCCATCGGCCGAAGGAACCAGGTAAGAGGGGTTGCCAATTGGGGTTTCACTTAGTGAGGTTGCGCTTCCCGTCTCCTGATTGAAGCGAAAGGAGTAAATCCCTTGACTTGTCCCCGAGGTGTAGGTGCCAACCAACATGGTCAGCTCTGGAGTTTGTTCCGGTTGAGATGGGTGTTGAGATACACCAGGCGCACTTCCTGCTAAGAGTGCTCCCATTCCACATAATGTTGCAAGAATAGTCCACATAATTAATGTTGTTAGTTAGTGATTACTCATTCATTTGTGGAAGAACCACTTCGGCTACTCCCACGCGGTCGCTACCCAATACCAAACGCAAATCGCTGGCGGTAGTCCCTTTAAATTTAAAACGTTGCAGCTTACCATACACGTTCGTTGTTCCCGAGTAGACCGTTAAGAACTGTCCACCACCACTCGATAACTGAATCTCGAAGTCCGTCTTCAAATGGTTCTCCCGACTGAAAGCGATCATAACCTCCTCTACCTTAGAACCATTCTTTAAGGCAAAGGTTATATAATCTCCTTTATTCCCTTCCCAAGCAGTCGATAAGTTTCCGTCGATCACTCGGCTTGTCTGTTCGTTATTGGTACTGACACTGATTGGCGAGGCCTTTTTCGGTGCCTCGGTAGAAGGCTGCTGCCCATATTCCACCACAGTGAGCGTACTATTTAGACGAATCTCTTCCGATGAGGCCCCAATCATCAATTTAAATTCACCCGGCTCGACCACCCAGTTGCCATTTCTATTCAGAAGTTCCAAGGCCTTTCGGTCAATGCGAAAAGTGACCCGTTTACTCTCTCCCGGGGCAAGATGTACCCGTTCAAAACCTGCTAGCCTCTTCTCGTAAGTGGTGAGACTACTGAGTACATCACGCACATAAAGTTGCACTACCTCATCGCCGGCACGTTTCCCGGTATTGGTAACGGAGCAGCATAGCTCCACCTCTTCGTTGGGTGTGATGAGAGGCTTCGACAACGTTAAATCGGTATATTCAAATGTGGTATAACTTAGTCCGTAACCGAAAGGATAAAGCGCTCCGTTAACTCGCGACATGTTGCCCTGCATTCCCGGATTTTTCCCCCCATCAATTTGCGACGACGGTTTATATGGGAAGTTGAACGGAATTTGTCCCACACTTTTGGGGAATGTAACCGTAAGCTTACCTCCTGGATTATAATTGCCAATAAGTTGAGGAAACACAATAATGTCTCCGGCAAGAGTTCTCAAATGAGGGTAGGGGAATCCCTTTTCCTCGTCATCATCACGATTCAGAAATTTAACAATATCATTAATGGTTTCCAGTGAACGGCGAAGATCGAACACTTCCTGTTCGTCCAGGTAAGTGCCTTCAATGCGAATCTTCTTTAGCGAAGGTCGCACATCAAAAAAGTATTGATCCGGGAATCCGTCCTCTTCCTGAATTATGCGGACAAACTCCGTTGTCTGGCATAATTGTTCTTCAATCTCGGCAAACTTATCGGAAAAGCACATGTTATCTACACGCTCTTTACCAAGTGTGCTAAGACATTTTCCTTTCAGTAATTCGCGGATGTTGTCGAATCCTATCTTCTGTTCAAAGTTATGGGGATATATCATCTATGTTATCTTGAATAATTCTGCGACAAAAATACAACTATATCTTTGTTCGGCCAAGAAATATTCAATTTACATAAACTTCGGGGAAATAACGGGAGAATAGTTCCTGTGCATGCTCTAGTTGGGCCGGAGTGTTTTCTTTTACCTCTTCCAGCAGGTAAGGCTTCTTTAAAGCTTCATATTTATGCTTACCAAGCGTGTGATAAGGAAGTATTTCAATGCGCTTAATCATGGAATAAGATTTGAAATGCTCGCACATGGCAATAATATCTTCCTCGAAATCGCTGTATCCTGGAACCAATACATAGCGAAGCCACATGGGTTTCTTAATTTCTTCCAGATAAGCAGCAGTGCTCAGAGTCTGAGCATTGCTGCGTTCTGTAAGTATCTTGTGATGATCGGGATTGAATTCTTTTATATCCAAAAGAACCAGATCCGTTAGTGAAAGAAGTTCTTTCACATCGTCATTCATATTTCCTCCGTTAGAATCCAGGCAGATGTGAATTCCTTCCTCGCGCAATCTGCGGAATAAAGGAATCAGTTCCTTGGCCTGAAGAGTAGGTTCGCCTCCGCTAAAGGTAATGCCACCTTTCTTTCCGAAGAAAGCTTTCTGACTGAGAGCCATGCGCACAATCTCTTCAATCTCTGTTGGCTTGCCACCTTTCAGAGTAATAGTATCAGGGTTGGCACAGTACTTACAGCGAAAGTTGCATCCTTGCAGGAATACTACCAGTCTCAGGCCGGGACCATCGAAGGTTCCCATTGATTCATATGAATGAACGTTGATCATCTTTTTATTATCACATCTTTGAGTGGAAACTTCTTGAAATAACTTCCAACTGGTGTTCACGGCTCAGGCTGACAAAGTTTACAGCATAACCAGATACACGAATTGTAAGCTGTGGATAGTTTTCAGGATGTTCCATTGCATCTTCCAGCATTTCGCGGTTCAATACATTCACATTCAAGTGGTGAGCGCCTTTGCTAAAGTAACCATCCATCATTGATACAAGGTTCTCAACACGATCTTCAGCTGTTACACCAAGAGATTTAGGAACGATTGAGAATGTATTACTAACACCGTCCTGAGCATCATCATAATTAATCTTAGCTACAGAAGTAAGAGAAGCAATAGCACCCTTCTGATCACGTCCGTGCATTGGATTTGCACCCGGAGCAAAAGCTACACCCTTTTTACGTCCGTCAGGAGTAGCACCAGTCTTTTTACCATACATTACGTTTGAAGTAATTGTAAGGATAGAAAGGGTAGGGCGTGCATTCTTGTAGATAGGAAGCTTGCTAAGTTCTTCACTGAAATAGTGAGTCAGGTCTACAGCTAAAGTATCTACTTTATCATCATCATTACCATAGCATGGGAATTCTCCGTCAATGTCAAAGCCCTCAGTCAGACCAAGCTCATTACGACGAGCAGTAACCTTTGCAAATTTAATTGCAGAAAGAGAATCGGCAGCAATAGATAATCCGGCAGCACCGTAAGCAAGATTGATACGAGGATTAGTATCAATAAACGCCATCTGAGCTTTTTCGTAGTAATACTTATCGTGCATGTAGTGAATAATGTTCATCGCATCATTATAAACACGAGCAACTTCTTTCAAAACAATCTTATAGTTAGCCATTACTTCATCAAAGTCGAGTACATCGCTCTTCAAAGCTGGAATACCCTTAATCATTAATGTTCCGGTGTTTTCGCATCGTCCGCCGTTGATAGCAAGCAATAATGCTTTAGCCAGGTTGGTACGTGCACCGAAGAACTGAATCTGTCTACCTATATCCTGGAAAGAAACGCAACAAGCAATTCCGTAATCGTCACTGTGACGGATAGAACGCATTAAGTCATCGTTTTCATACTGGATAGAAGAAGTATCAATAGAAACCTTAGCACAGAAATCTTTGAATCCTTCAGGCAGTTCAGGCGACCAAAGAACAGTTAAGTTTGGTTCAGGAGAAGCGCCTAAGTTATATAGAGTTTGCAAGAAACGGAATGAAGTCTTAGTTACTTTATGACGGCCATCGTTAAAACGACCACCAAGAGATTCAGTAACCCATGTTGGGTCGCCGGCAAAGATATCATTGTAAGAACCCATTCTCAAGTGGCGAACCATACGTAACTTAATAACGAACTGGTCAATCAATTCCTGAGCAAAAGATTCATCAATTGTTCCCTGACTTAATTCGTAATCAATGTAGATATCAAGGAAAGAAGAAACATTTCCAAGAGACATAGCAGCACCATCTTGTTCCTTAACAGCAGCAAGATAAGCCATGTATACCCATTGAACAGCTTCCTGAGCAGTATATGCAGGACGAGAAAGATCTAATCCGTAATATTCGCCCATCACTTTCATTTCGTTCAAAGCCTTAATCTGTTCCTTAACCTCTTCACGTGTTCTGATACGCGCTTCAGTCATCGGACCGGTAAGATTGTGAAGATCTTCATTTTTAGCTTCGATCAATCTGTCAAGACCATAAAGAGCCAATCGGCGGTAGTCACCAATTACACGACCGCGAGCATAATTATCAGGTAAACCAGTTAAGAAACCAAGAGAACGGAAAGAACGTATTTCTTCAGTATACACATCAAAAACACCTTCGTTGTGAGTTTTACGGTAATGAGTAAAGATATCTTTTACTTTTTCGTCTACTTCAAGACCATTTTCTTTGCATGATTTAGCTACAACGTTAATCCCTCCGAAAGGTTTGATAGCTCTTTTTAGAAGTTCATCGGTTTGCAAGCCAACGATAAGTTCGTTTTCCTTATCAATATAACCAGCTTTATGTGAAGAAATTGTTGATACAGTTTTATTATCAATAGAGCGAACTCCGTTGTTTGCTCTTTCTTCTGCAATGGCAGCAAGACATAAATTCCAGATTTTTTTAGTACGTTCTGTAGCACCTGCGAGGAAGGAAGCATCTCCATCATAAGGAGTGATATTAGTAAGAACGAAATCTCTTACATTGATTTCTTTGCTCCAAACACCGTCTTTAAAGGTTTTATTCAATTCCATAGAAAAAGTTGTTTTTTGGTTGATTTGTCTTTTTAGAGCGTACAAAGTTACAACCTTTATTCTAATATCAACTATAAAAGGTATGAAAAATATGTTATATAACACGTATTGTGAGCTTTGAATACATTTTTTGCCTGTTTAAGATAAAATTTTAAGGAAAAGTGTTGCAATTAATAATAATTTAGTTACCTTTGCACCGCTTTTAAAGAAAAGCACTAGTTAAAATAGTTATTGGAGAGATGGCAGAGTGGTCGATTGCGGCGGTCTTGAAAACCGTTGAACTGCGAGGTTCCTGGGGTTCGAATCCCTATCTCTCCGCTGAACTAACCGGACAAAACCGGTCAAGTAAAGGTCTAAATCCTACAAATCAATGGTTTGTAGGATTTTTTGTTTCTACAAAGTCCATCCCGAAGGACACGAAAAGGACGGTAAAAGACAAGGTTTTGTCTCCAATTCGTTACCATTCGGAACTCTCTCAAAAATGGTAACGATTTGTCTAAATTTGGCTTCACTAAGTCCTAATTTGTCCAGACTGCATATATCTCATTATTAATCATTTGCAAGTAACTTTGCAAGCATAAAAAATGAGATTATGAAGAGTACATTTAAGGTCTTATTCTACCTAAAAAGAAATGCGGAGAGTAAAAGCGGGGAGGTGATGATTATGGCTCGCATTACCATTGATGGTAAGTTGTGTCAGTTCAGCACCAAATTGAAAATCAATCCTAAGAATTGGAGTGTAACGACAGGCAAAGCAATTGGTCGTTCTGTCGAAATAACGCAAATCAACAACCTGCTTGAAGAAGTAAGGTCTTCACTACACAATATCTACCACGAGATGCAACGCCGTGACAACTGTATTACTGCCGAGAAAGTCAAGAATGAATTCCTAGGTCACGGACAAACGGATGTTACTTTATTGAATATGTTCACAAAACACAATGAAGATGTGAAAGCGTTGGTTGGTATTTCAAAATCAGCAGCTACTTATCAGAAATATGAGATAACTCGCAAGCATCTTTCTGAATTTATCCAATACAAATATCATCTTGCTGATATTTCAGTAAAAGAGATAACACCAATGTTTATAAATGATTTTGAGGTTTATCTAATGACTGCTTGTAAATGTGGAGCAAACACTACCGCTAAGTTTATGCAGTTCTTCAAACGTATTATTATCATCGCTCGCAATAACGGCATTCTGATAGGTGATCCGTTTGCCAATTATAAAATTCGTATAAAGAAAGTAGATAGGGGCTATTTGACCGAAGAAGAGATTGCAAAAATTAGCCAGAAAGAATTTGTTTCAGAAAGATTGGAACAGGTTCGTGATGTGTTTATTTTTTCCTGTTTCACCGGACTTGCCTATATTGATGTGAAGAATCTGACCAGAGAACATATCCGCATCTCTTTTGATGGAAATCTTTGGATAATGACCAAGCGCCAGAAAACAGATACCGCAGTGAATGTTCCGGTCCTTAAAATTCCAAAGATGATTCTTGATAAATATGAAGACAAGCTCCCTAAAGGTAAGCTCTTGCCTGTAATAAGTAATCAAAAGTTAAACTCCTATTTAAAGGAGATTGGTGATGTATGTGGTATTCAGAAGAATCTAACTTTTCACCTTGCAAGGCATACTTTCGCTACTACCACAACTTTAGCAAAAGGTGTACCTATAGAAACTGTTTCTAAGATGCTTGGGCATACAAATATTGAAACAACTCAAATTTATGCTCGCATCACCAATAGTAAAATTAGTAATGATATGAAAAACTTATCCGACAAGTTTGTAGGTATTGAGAAAATTTATAAGGAAGTTGGAATGAATCAACCGTTTAAAGCTGTTGGTAACGAATCGGTAACGATTTAGCCATTTAATGGTAATGAATTTAATAGTAAATAATTGTAAATTAGTGAAATATGGAGATACAGGTAATTCAGAATAGAATATTTGAGGTTAGAGGGTGTCGTGTAATGTTGGATTTTCACCTTGCAGAGCTATACCAAGTTGAAACACGTGCTTTGAAACAAGCGGTAAAAAGAAATTCAGAGAGGTTCCCGCCTGATTTTATGTTTCGACTTACTAAGGAGGAAACTGATATTGTTTTAGCATTAGGGGTGTCACAAAATGTGATACCCCCTGGATATAACGTAGGTGCTACATCACCTATGGTGTTTTGTGAAGCAGGCATAGCAATGTTGTCTTCGGTGCTGAAATCTCAGACGGCAATACAAATGAATATCTCCATTATTCGTGCATTTATAGCTTTAAGACAGATGGTGGCTGGTTATGATGAATTAATGAAACGCATTGAGGAGCTTGAAATAAATACCAATATGCAATTTAGTGAGATTTATCAAGCTCTTACTGAGTTGGCAAGAAAGAAAGCAGTTGATGATAAACCGAGAAGTCCTATTGGTTATAAAATATCGTATGACGAATAATAAAGGAGGTAAATTAAAATATTAACAATCAATCAAATAAATAGAACAATGGAAACAGGAAAAATGTCTATTAACTACAATCCGGGAACTAAAGGCATATCAGTTAATATAGAACTAGCCAATGGAACAGTATGGCTTACAAAAACACAGATCGCAGATATTTTTAATGTCTATATTTCGGCTGTAACTACTAATTTAAGTGTAATTCACAAAGAAGATGCACCGTTATATCATTTATGTAGTAAAGAAATTAGGAGCGAACTTTCAAGCCCTGAAGTATCAATCCGTACTTATTACAATTTAGATATAATAATTGCTCTTGCATTTCGAATGAAAAGTGGGTATTGCAGACTATTTAGACAATGGATGGCAGAGCAAGTAAAACGTCCAATAATAGAAAATCATCACTCTCCAATTATTATCCAAATCGATAATAGGAGTTCTGTAAAGAACTAACCAACACTTTCAATTAAGCTACCTCACAAGGGTGGCTTTTCTGTTTTATACAATATCAATCTATCATCTCAAAACCCTCCATATTAGCAGTTACTAATCAGTTGGTAGTGGCGTTTATTGTTACGTGAGCAAAGGTATTTACAGCCTATTGACGTGAAAGTAAGGTCAAGCCTTGCGGTTCTGATAAAAATATTCCTGCTGTACTCCGTCCAGAGAGTATTTTTTTCATAAACCTTGCTTTCACTAAAGCCTACCCTTTTTCTTCTATGTTGTAATCCAAATAACAAGAGTATAATTAATATTTATTATACTTTTTATTAGCTTTGTAATCAGGTAGTTGAAGAGGAAACAAGCTCTGCTGAGGAGCAACTTGTCAGCAATAAACTTCCTGCGTTACACTGTAACATCATTTTTTTCTGGGGGAGGCTTGTATGTTTCCCCCTTATGTTACAGATATCGCTATATGGCTAAGAAAACCTCTATTGATTGTTTCCTTACTTTCTATTTATTAATAACTCCTATATAAACAACCTTCTATCAGTAGTTTAAACTGATATTACTATCAGTTTTCTACATTTTCCTTTTTCAGTTCAATAGGAAGAGGCCGCAAACTGCTAAAGCAGACTAAGCTGCAAGATAAACAAAGCGATCACTCTTGTTCTGAAAGTTTGTTATATAGGCATTATCATTAAACCACTCCACATTCATATTTTTGTCTCTTTTTTAAAACATAATACATTCTGTTTAATAGTTTTCTTGCGATTCGTATTATAGCTTTATTGGGCTCCATCCTTTTACAGAGTTGTGAGAAACACCTTGTCAGTGCCGGATCTATTCTTACTGCAACCCAGGCACTTTCAATCAGCCATCTTCTTAAAGTCGTTTTCTTCCTAAATGTCATCTCTCCATAATTTTCCACCTCTCCACTGGAGTGACAGGTAGGTATTAGTCCTACAAAACCAGCTAACTTGTCTGTATTTGGGAATCGTTCAATATCTTCTATCTCCGACAAAAAAGTAAGCCCTGTAACCAAACCAATTCCCGGAATGCTTCTTATTAGCTCTATTTCCTTTACATATTTTTCAGAAACAGCAAGACTATGGATTTTTCTATTGATTTCCAATATAAGAACTCTTTGTTGCTCTACTTCTCTGATAAGTAATGACAAGGCATCGTTTCCATTGGCTGTATTAAGTGATACCTCTTCTTTTAACCATTTAAGAAAACGTTGGGACCAATGACTGGTTGATTTCTCAAATTCCGGAGGGTAAGATATGCCATAAAAATAAAGCAAAGCTTTTATACGCTGTTTAAATCTAGTCATATCTTTCACCATTGTGTCTCGAGTGCGTATCAATGTGCGATTTTCCAATGTCTCAATGAATGGGACATGTATGCCTATGAGTTCATTAGCTCTTAAAGAACGGGCAATTTTCATACTATCACGGGAATCGTTTTTAAGTACCTGTTCTTTCTGGCTAGTTGGTATATCGGCAGGATTAACCACAATGTTATTTATATTTAGCTTCTCAAGTTCGAAATGGATATTAAACCCACAGAACCCAGCTTCATAGGCTGAATAATAAGTTCCACCAGGAAAATTAGTATTCAGATAGTCCCTTAAAATTGAAGGTACAGGAGGTTGGTTGAATGTTTTATGATGAAGATATTCTGTGTAAATTGTCACATTCCAACTTTTCAAATGAACATCAATTCCAACATAAATATTTTCTCCTTCAAAATTTAGTTTGTTACTTTGTGTACGCATAAGCTTTGAGTATTTAATTGTTTAAGACTGATACCTCAAATATATTAATACTCTTGGCTTATGCTTTGTTCTTCTGCATATTAATTACAAACATAGGGACTGCTTCCGAAACTAAAACGACCTATCGACTGAAAGATGTATGTAAAAATTGTCGGATTTACGAGAGATAGATAAAGTTTAATGAAACGAAACTCATTCGCTCTAGAATCCGCATATAATTAAAATTTGCAGATATGGAAATAGCAGTAGCATACAAATTCGTGAATTGGAGCGTATCAGCATTAGAAACCCTACAAAATAACCGGGTATATAAATTAAGAATGTAATTTGATCGAGGTGAGCGTAATAGTGAAGATAAGATCTACAAATGCCACCCCGTCTACTACGGCTTAACTTACAAACCTCTAAAGGCATACTATCTTATGCAATAATCTCTGTTTGAACTAATCTTAGACACGATTCGTTTACGCAACTGTTCTTTGAAATAAAACAATTTACGTATCCTTCTATTATAGACATTCCGCTCAATCCTTAAATTCAATTTGTCAGGGAGAATTCTGAATAATCGATATTCAGAGTCAATACTCATATATTCAGATGTTAAATCGACAGTGATAAATTCGATATCTGATAGCTTAGGATTACTAATTTGATTAAGAAAGTTCATTTTTAATTCTATTTGTTGCAAAAGCTCTAATATTTTTCCGTAATTTGCGATGGAGTTAATCATGTGTTTAATCATTTGGTAAATAGTTGATATGTGTTTACTTGTTTGATAATGAGTAATTTATTTTCTTTATATTCAAATGCACTACGGGGTAGTATAAGATTTGTATTGTTTTCCTAGGCAGTGAAAATAGTTCAAATAACTTAAAATTAAGATGGGTAATATAATTGTTAGGAAAGAAAGTTAATTTTGAAAATGAAATTTGAGCTAAAACTCTGGATAGAAACACATTGTCATATAACTTCTGTCTATTAAACTTTATAGATTAAGTGCAGAGAAAATATACATAATCTATTATTTGATATGGAAATTAAGTTTTGTCACTAATATCTATTAATTTTTGACAAGATCAATATAATATACCTTAAATATGTTTGAAATAATATGAAATTCATCACATATACGAATTTGACACAATGGGCTGATACAAAAGACTGTCAGACAATGTTGCCCGAACTCATTAGAAAGCTAATTCGGGCTTCTGTACATACAATAAATAGGTTGACTATACCAAGTGGTGATGCTGTGAATTTACCAGGCTGGGATGTTATCGTAGAAACTCCAGAGCGAATAAACACTATTTGCGAAGGACTATCATTGTGGGAAATGGGAGTAAACGAAGGAGTCAAGGGAAAGATTGATGATGATTTTAATAAGCGTGATGTAGAGACAGGAGGATTTGATAAAACGATAGCGACTTTTGTTTTTATAACTCCTCGTACATGGACAGGTGCAACGAAATGGGTAGAGGAGAAGAAAAATAACTCAGTATGGAAGAATATCATTGTTTATACTGCCGTCGAGTTGGAGGATTGGATTGAACAGCATCCTGCCGTTGGCTTGTGGCTGGCGAATCATCTCGGAATTGTGCCAGATTCAAATATTGAACTCATAGATAATTTTTGGAATAGATGGGCAAGAGGTAAGGATGTAACATTACGTTATGATTTACTTTTAGGTGGAAGAACCGAGGCCATCAATGAAATAATGGCAACGGTCACTAATCCTT
Source organism: Bacteroidia bacterium (assembly GCA_009929715.1). GTDB lineage: Bacteria > Bacteroidota > Bacteroidia > Bacteroidales > Bacteroidaceae > Bacteroides. The sequence goes on along the minus strand of RZZX01000001.1, from coordinate 52,262 downwards.
CTATTACATACATTGAAGCTTTGTCAAAACAGGAAGCGCAAGCTTTTATTATAGCTGCACTTATGTCTATAGGAGAAGAACACCCAGAGATACTAGACAGATGCCTTGTAGTAAATGATGCGGGAACATTGCTACGGATGTCTAAAGTATATAAACACTTGATATTCGTAATAACGGCAGTAGACATTTCGCATAATGTAGTTATGAACGGGCATTCGGTAATATGTGCTGTAAGTCCTGTAGACGAGGTTGCAACTGCTGTAAAATTGCCTATAGTGGAGCGTGATGCTTTTGTGTCGTCACTAGAAGCTTCTGGATTTGAAGGTAGTATGGCGCGACAATTAGCTTTGGATACAGCAAGGAATATAATGGCTTTACGAAGAAGACAAGAGATTGATGCGACACTTCCCGAATGGGCATATCCTCACACTCTGCGCCCCCATCTTCCCGCTATATTAGCGGGAAGATGGAATGGTAATGCTGATGGAGATAAAGAACTTTTAGGAGAATTGTCCAATACAACATATGCTAATATAGAACAAAGGCTGAAAGAATATCTACTGATGAATGATAGTCCATTCATTGAAGTAGACGGCTCATTTAGAACAATCTCACCCTATGAGGCAATAGGATATGTTATACCTTTATTGACCAATGAAGATAAAAATCTGCTAAGTAACGCTTTTAAGAAGGCCATGACTGATGATGACCCAGATGCAGTAGAGAAAATTCAGTGTGCAGAACTTAGATTTTGGCAAAATAGGCAAAAAATCTCCGGACAATTAAAGAAAGGGTTGTGCCAGACTCTTATTTTGTTGACGATTCATGATGCTAAATTGAAAAGTTTTGTCGATAATATGGTAGCAGAAGTGTTAAATGACTTTACACTTCAACGCTATTTGTCAAACAGGCATACATTCATGTTGTTAGCAGAAGCGTCTCCAAACAGTGTGTTAAACTTTATAGAGAATGACATAAAGAATGGATGTCTCTTACTAAATGAATTGTTTATTGTTCGTAAAGATCCTATTGGGATTGTTGGGATAAACATTTATTATACAGAATTACTGTTTACACTTGAGGAGATGGCTTGGGATGAGAATTTCTTGTTGAGATGTGTAATGATTCTTTTTAAGTTATGTGAATACCCAAACGATAGTAATTATGTGAACAAACCTATAAATAGTTTGCGTCATATTCTAAGATTTATATTACCCCAGACATATGCGACTGATAGTCAACGTGAGAAAGTGATGAGTACGGTCATAAAAAGGATTCCAGAAGGTAGTAGCATTTTAATCTTGAAACTCCTTCAGGATTTGTCTGGTGAAGTGTTTGAGAATACGGCTCATTATAGATGGAGACTGTATGACAAACAGTGCGACCCCAAATATATCATTCCAGTTCATCCAGACAGAGTGATAAATGTATGTCGGATAATGCTGGATGCAATAGAACCAAATGCTGAAAATATCAATGAACTTATTAAATTATCGTTTAATAGTAATATGGAGTGTATCCGCGGTATGATTCTTAAATATATAAACGGATATAAATGTTCCTTAAAAGGAGAGGGTTCTGTGTGCAATACGTTGCGTGAGAAATTAGATAATCAGATTTCATGTGAAGGTATGCAATGGGCATTGACTGCGGACGAACTCAAACCATATCAGAATTTGTTGGATGAATTGATGCCAGAAGATGTTCTTGAAAAAAATAAATGGCTATTTGAGGATAGTTATGTTCGTATTCCATATAATCGGAGGAATTCTGAGAAAAAAAATTATGATATTGAGACAGAGTATAGACGAAATGCGACAAGGGAAATCTATACATATGGTGGGTTTGATGCGATTTTGAAATTTGTGAAAATCATCAAATATCCTCGAATCTTGGGTAATAGCTATGCCCAGGAAGTCGGAGAAGATAAAGTGGATGAGGTTATTGGGAATTATATCAACGACGGTCTCTCTGATGACTTTATCATGGGCTACCTCCAAGTCTTATATAATAAGAATGGGAGCGACTGGTTTATAAAAAAAATTGAAGGAGTCAATTCTGTAGACAAATTGATACCTTTGCTTTGTGCACCTATGTATAATAAGGAGATTGCTGAATATGTTGAGACGTTATCACAAGATGCTCAAAAAAAATATTGGGAAATGGTGAAGCTATGGGGATATACGCCAGATGATGCTATGTTTATAATTGGTAAGATGAAGTCTGTTAATCGTGTAGATGTTGCATTGGAGATTATACATCATGTAAAACATAAAGTTCAGATAAACGATAAATTGAAATTTGAATGTTTGTCTCAACTTCTAACAACAAGTGCAGGTCAATTTAAGCGGGCAGACATGATATTATATATTACAGATCTTGTTGAAGAACTTGACAAAAGTGAAGATCCAGAAGTGATGGAAAAACTTCCGCAGGTGGAATTATTGCTTTATCCTATTCTGGAACATAGAGTGGATGTTGGTAAATTAAGACTAATGTATGCAATTCTTCATCAGTCATCGCTTTTGATGGAACTTATAGAAATGGCATATTTCCCTGAAGATGAAGAAGAACGCGAAAAAGTAATTCAAGAATTTGAAGAGGACGCAAATAGAAAACTTCTTGCAAAAATGGCTTTCCAAATTCTATATAATTTGCATGGAGTTCCGTGCTTTGGGGAAGATGTTAATGTGGATGAAAATGCTTTTAATGCATATGTTGATGAGCTGTTAGAATTAGCAAAGAAGAATAAACGACTGACAATGACATATAACACAATCGGTCATTTGTTAGGTAATATTCCTGAGAATGATAATTATCCACCGGAGTATCTCTCGGATATAATTGAGCGATTGGATAATGATCATGTAGACAATTCGTATAATGCTCGCTTATTTAATAAAAGAGGTGTGTCAACACGAGCTTATAATGCTGGTGGCGCGATAGAATGGGTATATGTAGACCGATACAAATCGTATGGCAATCGTACTAGATTTTCACATCCAAGAATTACTCGGATTTTCGATAGTCTTACTGCTCAATATGAAGACATGGCCAGACGAGAGGATGCTGAAGCGAAACTTATAGATTTGGATAATTGATAAGCATAAAATTGAAATTGATTAACAAAAATATTTAAAGAATCGTCTTATGTGATAATGCTAAATGCTTATGGCGAAATAATTAAATAACTGGATATTACCGTAATTGGTGAAAGCCTAATTGAGCGATGTTGCACCATAAGTCTCCTTTATTTTGAGGTTATTTTTTAAAAATTATATAATAAATCCTAAATGAATAGTAATAACTCCATTTATACAGCAGCAAAGATTGCTCAGATAATAGGCTATCATGATCTATATCCAGAGAGAATGATACCTAATATTCGTAAGTGTATGTTAACAATGGATAGGGTATCTCTGATGCACATGATTAGTAATATGGCAGAGAAACTCGTTAATGAACCTTTCTATAATCCCGATTACGATGGTGATGAGAAAGAAATAGACTCGCTTCGCTTTTTCTTTAGTGCTCTGAATTCTAACTATGTTATAGAGACAATTAACCGCTATAATAAAGTTGTCAGAAGAAACAAAAAAATAGATGGTTATATTGGGGCCACGGAAGATAGTTTATTGTATCTGCTTCGAGAAGTAATGTCTGTCAAATATCGACCTATAAAATTCAATAGAAGAAAATTCGAGAAAGATTTCTTTAAGGCTTTGAATGCAGCCAATCAAATTACGTCTGAAAAAGGTAGAGGTAAGGTACCTTTTGATGAAATAACAGATCCTGAATTATATTATGCTGCAACAGTGTTGAGACAGTTTGGCTCTAACTTATATCACGATGAACAGCTAATCTTGATTTCTCAAACCGTTCGTTGTCTGATTTTGTTTGAGTTTGCTACTATTCATTCAGAATTTAAGCCAATTGTAGATGTTTTCTGCATAGAACATGGGATAAAAGATGAGTGGTGGTTATATCCAAAGGCACTATGGTCTGTTTATTGCTTATGTCAAGGAAAGGTTGGTGAAGTGAATTTCGATAATGTTCATATTACTGAACAATTAAAGCTGAAGCAAGTTATTGATCGCTCTTCTTGGAGTTTAGAAAAAATAATTTCGAAGAAGAATAATAGGGATTTTACAGCTTTTCGAACTTGCCCCTTGATAAAAATGGATGAGAAAAATTACTTTGTGTACAATCATGTTCTTTTAATAGAACATATCTATAACAGTCTCTATTTTGAGTTCAAAACCATTGCCGAGAGAGACTTTGGCTTTAAGGGACAAACATTTAATCAACTATTTACGACCGAGTTCTCAGAAAATTGCTTGTTCGGAAGTACAATGAATTATATATGCAAGTCCACATACGAAGTGGCAATGACAGATGCAGAATGTCAGGCATATGATATAAGAAAAGATGCTGCACAAGCCAGCCCCCCTGATTACTATGCCCGAAAAGGAAATATTGTATTTCTTTTTGAAAACAAGGATATAAAGATTAGGGATAATGTTAGGGAGATGGGAACACTTCAAAATTATATAGATGTAATCTATCACAACTTGGTTCGTAACGAAAGAAGAAAGCCCAAAGGTGTTGGTCAGTTACTTGGAAATGTAAGAAAGATACGTTCAGGTGAATTCCAACGACGCTGGGATCCAGATTGCCCAAAAGATGCAGTCGTATATCCTATTCTGGTAGTTGCGGACGTGAAACATACGATGAGTGGTATGAAGAATCTTTTGCAATATTGGCAAAGGAAAGAGTATTCCAGTTTTGACTTGTCGGAGAAAGGTATAATGCCCATAATACTGACTGATGTATCAACCTTATGTCTATATAAAAAGAATTTTGCAGAAGTCGGATTTAAACATTACTTTGATGACTACTATAGAAAATCAAGCATATTGCCATTTCTAAAGAATAGACATTTTCATGATTTGATGAATGGTCTATCTGCATTGCCTGACTATATGAAAACTCAAGAGCGTAAAGGGTTTGATAATTTTACCAAACATTGGGAAGATTATATAAGAAGAGGAAACTAAATAATAGTATGTTATATGAATGAAATTACAGCTAAACGTCTTGCGGTAATTAGACATCTCTACGAGCAGGGCGTATCCCTATCACACAATGGAGAACCAACTAATGGATTGTCAATATTAGCGTTTCATGATAGTGTTGAAATGTTCATGAAATTATGTGCAGATGCCACAGGTGTTCGTGTTGATCGTTCTACAAATTTCATGGATTACTTCACAAAGGTTACTGGGCTGCAATGTAAGGTTCAGATGGACTCACTGAATAGTCGAAGGATTAGTCTCAAGCATTATGGTCAATTGCCGGCTTCTTTGGACGTAGAGATAGCACGTGTTAATGTTTCTGAATTCTACTCTCTTAATGTACCAGCTTTCTTCGGTTGTACTCTTGAAGAGGTATCACTGGAGGTGTTAATTTCTTACTCAGAAGTTAAGCAATACCTCGCTAAGTATCATGACTTTATAGCTACTGATAAATATGGAGATGCGCAAGCTCAATGTCAGATAGCATTTAAGGAACTAATCAAAGCATATCATAAACAGCATAATAAAGGTGTTAATTTGCAAAATTTTCCGGCACAAAATGCTAGATGGTTGAAATCACCCCACCTGGAAAAGAACACAGATGAATATCTTGAGAAAGTAAAGAAAGACATCATAAGCATAAATGAAGCCATTTCGATAATGAACTTAGGTATAAATTATTATAAGTATTCAGAGTTTATTGCTGTTGGCCCTGTCGTTAATCAGTGGAAAATGAGAGTAAATGATGAATATGACTATTTCCTGTTCGATACAGATCAATATACAAAAGAATCTGTTGAAAGTTGTTATGTCTTTGTTGTAGACTCAGCATTACAGTTACAAAATAAAAATATATTTTTTTAATAAGGCACAGTCTGCTAAATAATGAAAGATTGCATTAACCTCATTAGGGAATGAACGTTTATTTTAATGTATTTGCGGATCTTTACCATTGAGGTCTTCGATTAAATTGATTGTATAAATTTTTATATATTTACACTAGGAAATCCGTAAAATGCAATCAAATTATCCCAGTTAGATCTTCAGGATGGATATTTGGCACTTCATTTCTGATCAAAAAGATCGAGCTCAAATGTGATTTAAACCAAATCAAGATTTAACAATTTAATCGTTTGTTTGGAGAATTAAATATTCAAATGATAGATAGAGCATTATTAATGTTGAATAAAGGAAAAATATGCAAAACATCGAACAATTATCAAAAGATCTAAAAACATATATATCGAAATTTGATATAAATAAAGTTATTCCATTCTGGATATTCTTCTTTAATTGTCAAACGAAAACGGAAAGTAAATTTATTCCTTTATCTTCTATGGTTAGACAAATGGCTTATTTAATAAATTTGAGTTTATCTAATTATAAAACAGGTATAGAATCTCCTTGTAGTTTTTCTGAGATTGTAGAGATGTTAGAAAATATCGAGAAATATTATAAAGAACAATATGATTTTACAGAAACTGTCGATTATTATGGAGAGACCTATAGAAAGACCTTAGTGACACAAACAACTTATCTTAACTATTTCCTTAACGCTTCACTAGTATTTGTCGAACAAATAATAGAACGAATTCAAAGGACATTTTCACCATTTGATGATTTTATAAATGAATCTATAAATATCAGTACAAATGATTTAATAGACTTTTATTTAGAAACAACACAATTCACATCACTGAAATTTGAGGAGTGTTACTCCAATTTCATTAATCAAAATATAAATAAAAATACCGATGGTGTATATTGCTATCCTAATTCTAAAGATGAAAGTGATAGAAAATTTATATCGTTTGACCTTACAAATCAACAAACATTTTCTATTGATGACTATAAAAGATTAAATAAATATAAAGCTAAAAAAATCTTATCTTTATTCTCTCTTAGAAAGGCTTCAAACTTGGACTATTTATATTATACAGACTCATGTGAATTACTAAACAAACCTATAATACAACTTTCTGATAATCAGTATATTTCGTTTTTTGGAAACCAGCTAATTGTCTCCATTTATAATTTTCTATATAATGCATGCAAGGACAAACCTGGCAAGAATAGTGATAAAGCAAGATCTATTTATTTAGAAGAAAAAACGATAGATGTTTTCACCGAATTCCTTCCTAAAAATGAGATCAATATATATACGAACTATTATATAAATGGGCAAGATAAGGAAAAGGATATTTTAATCTTTTATAAAAGAACTGCACTTATAATAGAATGCAAAGCAGACTTATATAAAGAACCTTTCCGGGATATAGATAAATCGCATAAAAGAATAGAACGAGACTTTAAAACGTCTATCCAAAAAGCGTATGACCAAGCAGTAGAAGTTCAACAGGCTATCTATAGTAATGATGTTACTATTACAGATAAAAACAGAAATACAATAGAATGCGTAAAAACTAAAAAAATAGAAAATGCTTTTATTATTCTAGTTACACAAGAACGTTTTGGACAAATACAATGTGATTTGGGATTACTATTAGAGAAAGAAGATGCATTTTATCCATGGTCTGTATCTATAGACGATTTAGAATCAATCTTATTAACAATATCAAGGAAAGATAATTCATACGGAGAGCTTCTAACATATTTAATCAATAGAGAAAAACTGCATGAAAGATTAATCTGTTCTGATGAACTAGATCTTGTAGGTTATTTCATAATGCAGCGACAGGATTTCATTCAAAATTGCAATACTGAGAAAATACACATTGCTTCTCCTGATGTTTGTCAACTTTTTGACGATCTTTACCGCTATGGAGGATTTGGTTTTAAAAATGAATTATATTTAAATACCAAATTTAATATTTCAATTCCGGCTTTTATTACTTCTGAATTATGTAGAAAGCTTAAACTAACCTCCCCAAAGAGAATCCAAAAATTTAAGAAAGAAAATAAGATAACTGATATACCAATGAATGAATTCAAAAAGAATTTCTATGAAATGACAGAAGAATTAAAGAAACATCCCGGTAGGAAAGAATTGTTTAAATAAATTCTTGGAATATAACAATAGCAATATGTAAGCATTCGGTGAACCCCGTATTGCAAAATCCTTGAAGAATATCAAAAGCCTACGGGTATTCTTTAAGGATTTGCTTTATTTTTCAATGATATTTTCAAAAACTCCTAAAACATTCGGAGACTGTTAGGAGACCTTCAGAGACATTCCTGATTTATAGATTTTCTCCTATTTGGGTTTTCAGGTTGTGAGGAAGAAGTTCAGCAAGATCTTTGCTGTAATCGTTATCATAGTCATGTATGTGGTTTAATACATATTCCATCCACTTTCTGGGGGCAGTCCACATCACAAGCTTTGCAGCATCCCATCATGGAATATATGATAGCTGCTTCCTCTGCAGCATCATGGTTTCCACAAAACAAGAAGTTTTTTCTTCCTTATGTTGACAATGCAGTTATGTTGGCTTCGTAGCTTATCTGTTGCTTAATCAATGCTAAACGATTAATTATCACAACATATTGATTGACTATATTGTAGCCGTCCTCTAATGGACAATTCTACAATATGATTGAAACACTGTTCAAAAAACCAAGTAAGGCGAAATGTCCCATTAGGATTCTTTTTTGCTCCTGCAAATCCTGTTAAGTTCTTTTCCATAATTGTATTAATTTATTTTTTGTAAAAAATACACATTTTCATCGAAATAAAGTCTATCTCTCATCTGTAAATCCTCCAAACAGCAGTTACTAATCAGACGGTAGCGATGTTTATCGTTACGTGAGCAAAGGTATTTACAGCTTCTTGACGTGAAAGCAAGGTCAAGCCTTGCGGTTCTGATAAAAATCTTCCTGCTGTACTGAAGTTCAGAGAGTATTTTTTCCATAAACCTTGCTTTCTCTAAAGCCTACCCTTTTTCTGCTCCCGAAACGAAAACGACCGACCGACGGAAAGACGCATATAAAAAAATGTCGGATTTACGAGAGATAGATAAAGTTTAATGAAACGAAACTCCCTCACTCAAGAATCCACATATAATTTAAATAATTAGCAGATATGGAAACAACAGTGGCATATAAATTCGTGAATTGGGACGTACCAGCATTGGAAATTCTACAAAACAGCCGAGTATATCAATTAAGAATGCGACTTGATAGAGGTGAGAGTATCAATCACGGTGATAAGAATTGGATTACCCAATACGTGAACAGTAACATTTATTTCAAGAGTGCAATTCCATTACAAGGTTATTGCTTTGATTTCTCAGATGTGCTCAAACGTTTTTGGGTGAAACAAGACGGACAAATAACCGAGAATCGAACAACAGATAAAACAGCACTAAGAGAATATCTGTATGGAAGAATAGACAGCATAGTGGAAATTTCCTAATACAACAAGCTTTATGAAGACAAGATATAAAATTGTTGTTTGGATAGCAATAGCATCTATTGGTGCAATACTTTGTGGTGGATCATTGATAATATGGCTTATCGGACTTTTCCTGCTTCGTTGTTCTTACCGCATTTTGTGGGGCTGTTTACTTACGCTGCTAATCGGTTTATTCCTTTTTAGTTTACTCTTTTGGATATTAATCTCATAACATTATACAACAATGGCAATAAGAAGAAATAAATCAATCGCCCAGCAATGCAGATACTATGAAGTGGGCAACATCTTTGAATATATGGTGGAAACCTATATCAATGGCAATTACTCTGCTTTTCAAGGATTATATAAAGAGTTGTGTAGAGATGCACGCAAGGGGTTTATTAGCTATTGCTTTAGCGAAGTCAATCCGCAATACTTACAAGAGATTATTCAATCAACAATCAATTAATAACAATCTATTCACACGGGTAGAGTAATCCACCCACAAAACAAAATCATTATGAATACTCAAGACATGAACAACAGTGTACAGTATATTTTTCTTTCAGCAATCAAAACAAGCAGTTTCAATCCACGTAAAATGTTCAATGAAACAGACCTTACAGAATTGGCCGACAGCATCGAGACACAAGGCGTTCTTCAGCCTATTATGGTTCGCCCAAAGGATGATATTTTTGAAATAGTGTATGGTGAACGTAGGTACAAGGCATCATTAATTGCAGGTTTTGCAACTATACCGGCTATTGTGCGTGAACTCTCAGATAATGATGCAATAGAATGTGCTTTGACAGAAAATTTGCAAAGAAAAAATATCTCACCTGTTGAGGAAGCAACTGCTTTTCAGAGCCTTATCCAAAACAATCGTTATGATATTAGTCGTTTGATGGCTAAGTTTGCCAAGTCTGAAAGTTATATCCGTAGCCGATTGAGGCTTTGCAATCTTATTGCATTATTTGCCGACCTGCTTATTTCAGAAGAAATCAATCTTACAGTAGCCCTTGAACTTTGCAAATACAGCAATGAAACGCAGGAAGAAATTTATGAAGACCATTATGCAACTGACAATAACTATAAAAACTGGATAGGTAAACGAGCCAAAGATGTTGTGGAGATGATTGAACGCAACTACACCGCTAATCTAAATGACTATTTTTTTGATAAGACAGTGTGTTTTGATTGTAAACTCAACAGTAACACCCAGTCTCTTTTCGGTGATACAGATGGTTGCGGAAGATGTTTGAATGCAACTTGTTTGAAAAGCAAGAATACGGAGTATATAGTAGAAAGAGCCATTACTACACACGAGAATAATCCTGAACTTCCATTGGCACGCACCGAGTATCATTATAATGAGGAAGCAGTGGAGCAACTGACCGACAAGGAATACGATATTGAGGTTATTAACTATAGTCGTGAATGCCCGATACCACCGAATGTACCTCAAGCTGATGATTATGAAACAGACGAGGAGTATCAACAAGTTAAGGGTGAATACGAAGAAGAACTTATCGAATACCAGACCGAATCAGCCGAGTTGCATCAGAAATATGAGAATGGAGAGATAAGAATGTTTGCCAAGATTGGCACAAGAGGAGTTTCTTTGGGTTATGTGCATAATTCAAGCAATGGAAGTACGAGCAACATCCAAGTGATAGAAACACCACTTATGAAACTCACTAAGCAGGATGAGCGTAATAAGGAGATTGAGCGTGAAAAAACAATTGCCGATACCAAGATTCTAATCCAAGAGATTGACCTTAATAAAAGTGATTTTACTGCATTGGAGGAAAGCATCACCAACTTTGCTATGTTGAAACAACTCCGTAACGAGCACTTTGGATTGATGGGAATTGAAGAAAGCAAATACTATCTGAGGGACAAAGAACGTCTGCAAATTGTGATGAACTTAACAGAAATACAAAAGATTATTATCCGTAGGGATTTTATACAAAATACGCTCAAAGATGCTTTTCGTGACGATGCCACCTCTGAACTTTTATTGGCTTTTGCAGAGCAACACGCACCCGATGCACTTGCCGAAATTAAAAACAAGTATAATGAGGTGTACGAGAGACGACACCAGCGAATAACAGAAAAAATTGATGCTATCAATGCTCAATCTGAAGGAGAAGAGACGTATGATGAGAATGACTTGCCCCAAGAGATTGACACTGACTTTGAACAGGAATAATGCTCATGCGGATGGAGCTAACCACTTTGCCCGCTACTTTTTCTGTGAGTCTGAGCGGTGAAAAAGTATCAAAGAGCTAAAATTCTAATGAATTGATGTATAAGAAATCGCCCTTCTCTATAGATTTATTAGAGAAATATTTAATCTTGTCATCTTTTATTATTTCACCATTTCTAGTCAATCTTAGATTCCAATTATAGTTACATGGATGTATTATAGGATTATAACGTAAATCGTCATCAATATTCCAGCTCCACTTTGGCTTTTTAATATTAATCATATAAGGTTCATCATCCCATAATTCTAATTTGTTTTGTGAATTAGGCTTTGTTACAGATAAGTTTGTATTTATAAGCAATTTATAAAAAGTAAATTCTGATTCCGAATATCCTCTATTAGGGAATTGAATAAATTTCATTTTCCCTTTCCAAAAAGAAACAGAACTTTTTGGAGCACAGAATAATTTTAGAGCAAAAGCATTTTTCTTTCTAAAATAAATATATAAAATTTCCACCAATGCTTTACCTATTCCTAAACCGCGTAAAGGTTGGGCTATTGCCATTATATCAATGGAAATACATTCTTCAAATTCATGCCAAAGAACAAATCCTATTGGTTTATTCTTCAAAGAATAGACAAGTAAACGATGCTTTTCAAAGCCAGTTTCAATCATATCCCAGTTACAGTAAAATCCACTTTGGCAATTCAATCTTAAATATTCTTCATAAAGCCATTGCTTTATCGTTGCTAAATCATATTTATCAGGTAATATTTTTAATTCAAATTGGTTGTTCATATTATTTTATAAATTGATTATTTGCCAGCCAGTCCATTCTATATTCCACAATGTATGCGTAGTTATTATTGATTGAAAATGAGAGCTAGACGCTTGTAAAAAGTCTAAATACTTTTTCTTCATACAATCATCTATTGAATTAAAGTCTGACCAATCCATTAAGAATAAAGTCGGCTTATATTTTGAGATCTGAGTTAAATAACTAAGGACTAAATCTAAGATTATTGTGTATTGTTCTGTACTAGAATAAGAACAAAACTCTCTCTCTCTTCTGTCATTTAAACATACCTTTAATTTGTCAACCAAGTAAGGAGTTGAGCGGATATGTTCTATTGAAATTTTTTTTGTTCTTAGACCATCAATGATTCCAGTGCTATTAATCATTGCTTTTACAAAGTTTCTATCAACATTTAAATAATTAGCAATATTTTTTAAATCGTCTTCTCCTTCTTTATATGTTTGTTCTTTATCTTTTATAAAAACGACTTTCATATCATAAGGAATAAAAGGTAATTGCCTATTATTAGAGGTATATATAATCGTATTATCGTTAATAGATATACAAAACTCGTTGATAAGAGGATTATCCATTTTTATGGTCATTTTAAAGTTCTCATCGTTCCACCTAGATAATATTTTCTGTGAAAAAATCTCATAAATAATTTCTATTATTGTTGATTTTCCACATCCATTTTTACCACTTAATAGAGTTAGCTTTCCTAATTCTATTATTTTATCTTTAATCATATTAGGACTATCATTGACAGTCAATTGTTTTATCCAAGTTGTCGGATAAAAATATTCTCCAATTTGAGCTGAAATTTGAAATTCATGTTTGGACTTATATTGCAATAACAGTTCAGATGTATATTCAGTCTCTTTAGCATCAATAATTTTATGATGTTCACGACAAAGGAATATTCCATTTTCTGCTCTTTTCAGGTCTTCATTAGAAAGAGAACCTCTATTACGTGGACCATTTACTGCTGCTGCAAAAATATGAGCACATTCACCCAATTCTATAAATTCATCAGATGCGCTTCCAGGGCCTACTAGAATTTTGTTACATTCAGGGAAAGAACACTGATAGCCTGCCCTTTTTGCGATTATCGTTTTAGTTTTTTCTGAAAAATCTATTCTTTCTGACATATTAATTTTTTATGCAAAGTTACTAACAAACCAATATCATCGATAACAAATAAATCAAAAAACAGCCTTTTACAGATTAAATTCCATAAAAGGCTGTTGATATTATGTTGTTGAACTTCTTTTTAATCTAACTCTTCACTCCAAAGTTCTCTATCGCTTGAAACTGCTTTCAGTTGATATCCTGTCCAAAGATAAAATATGACAAGAAAACTTACATAACCAATTATCCAATTCATTTCGTTATCTCCTCGGAACTATCATTGTTAAAACTAAAAGTCAATTGGTACATCTTCCTGAAGTTATCCTCCACATAGATATCTATCTTTTGCTGGTCTGTACTTGATGAAGTGTAGTACAATCGGAATGTTTCCTTGGTTAGCAGATAGCGGTCATTGGGCAAGAATACCGTCCCATTATCCATAACCAGCTTACCCGTTCCATCTGGTTGAAAATATCTAATAGTATAGGTTGCATCCTCAAATCGACTTTCACGTTTGAGTTCACAACGAATCTCTGCTGTTTCACCTACCTTTATTTTTGATTGTACGGGCATCGTTTCCACAGTGAAGTCATAAGACTGCTGAATATCCAACTGGTCACTACAGGCAGTCACCAAAAACAGTACGGCTATTATATAGCACGCTATAAATATGTTTCCTAATATCTTTTTCATTTTAGTTCTAATTGATGATAAATTTTAATCCTACTCCAAACTGCGTATGGAACTTGCTAACTGTGCTTCCCCATAAAATACGCTCTCTTGCATTGATTAGGAAAACGATTCTGTCTGATAGATAAGTTTCAGTTTCCAATGTAATAGCTCCGCCATAAAGAAAAGCATCCTTATTCTTGATGGTAGAGCCATCATAGAGTAGCTTTTCGCCCCAGTTACTTGTTTCATATCCGGCAAGTGCAGAACCGCCAATACTCAAGAAGAATGTTTTGCTGCCATCAGAAAGAAAGTTATAGTAATATCCACCCTCTGCGGTGAACTGTGACTTGGCGATGTATATATTCTTATACTCGTATTCTTTATTCAGATACTCGGCACCGAATACCCAGTGGTTGCCACCTTTCGTATAGGTTGCCATTGTAGCACCGAAATAGTAACCATTTGGATTATTGATCTTGTAGATACCATCCACAAATCCACTTGTCAGCTGAAGACCTCTTTGTCCGGATAAGCAGTGTTGAGCGTGTGCCTGCCCAGTTATGGCAAGCAACGCTACAATCACATAAATGAACCTTTTCATCTTACTTTATTTTGAGATCGTTGATCACTTTGGCTCTCACGATGTCGCTGTTGTCAACCACAAAAGACTGATGGCGACCGCCACTCTTCTCATAAAGTTCCACAAGCAACTGCTTATCATCCGGGATAGTGAACTTCTCCATTGTGAAAACGGTGCGTTCTGACTTCTTACCGGCAATACGGGTGGCGTAGTTATGAGCACGTAACGGGAAGATGACCTGCTCCTGAATAGCGGTGCGCTTAGCAACTTTCTTATCAATTATCTTAAAGGTAATGAAGTCTACATCAAAAGGAACATTGGATTCATTCTTTATCTGTGTATGGAAATAGAGTAAACCATTATGAGTATAGATTCCTTTTAAGAGATACTGGATTCCAAAACGTTTGCTGCCGATATGTTTCACCTCACGTTTATCATTCTTGTAGATGGATTCCATAATCAGATGGACAAGTTTTGGTAACTCACTGCCCAACCCCTTCAGATAGACCTCCATTGCATTGTTGGGACGGTTTACCGTGCTGCCACCGTGAATAAAATCCTTCATCTCGATATTCAGCAACAATGGTTCATCGGCATATTTCACGTTGAAGGTGTAGAAATTACCGTCCTCCGTGATGACTGAAAGGTTGGTTTCCGTGCGGAAGTCTTTTACCGTCGCCTTTACACGGATTACATTCTCTGCACCGTCGGCTTTACCTGCTATAAGATTTGGTGAACCTAAATCCACATAACTCACCGATGAAGGAAATATGATATGCACCGTTTTGTCATAAGTCACTTCCAACCCGTAAGGTGGAATCATTCTATCAAAGGTTAGTTTCTTGGTCAGACCTTCATAAAGGTCACCTGTTGTGTTCTGTGCATTTGCTACACCTGTGATGCCCAATACAAGGGCAATCATTATAATTACTTTATTCATTTTTACTTTGGATTTTTAGTGGTGGGCTATAAGCCCTGCTAATTGATAAATTGATATTAATTCTTCTCTTGATAAAGTAGTAACTTATACCCGGCTTTGAGATGTACTTTCACTACACGCATCTTTTTAGCAATGTATTGCGAGGTTCCCTGTATTGCACCCTTTCCCAGTTCTGATAATAGCTGATCTCCTGCTGATTGATTAGTAATGGAAATGCTTGTTCCCAGACCTGCCCCCATATTGGCAGCAACTTCTTTAACGGCATTAAGTTCCATTGACCCTGGAACAAAAAGACCTTTCTGTCCATCAACATCATAAACAGTTAGTTCTACCGGGAGGATATTTCCATTATATTCCAGTGAGGAGACAATAATCTCCAGTCGTTCTCCCTGTAGCTTCGCTGTTCCGGTAATCAAAGTATTACGGGGAACCAGTATCTTTCCTGCCTGCAAAGGTTCCTGTAAACGGAGCCTGACTCCCTGTCCGTCCGTGATAACCTGATTTTCATAAATACATGCCTTGATACTATTCTTTTCCACGGATGTTTCACTGTCGCCTACAGCTGTATGAAATCCATAATTACGAGGTTTGCTATACTGAACCACAAAAGCGGAATCACTAACATTTTGAGAGAGACCGGATACTACTCTTTCATGAAAAGTACTCACCTTTACACCGGGTCTGGACTTGGATAATTTACTTTCCACAGGAGCTGTTTGTACAGCGATAGTATTGCTTTGTTGTTGCTTTTCCGGTCCCATATACTTAGCAGCCATCTGATAGGATTTCTCCATCAAATCCAGTTGCTCGTTAGCTGTGCCTTTCTTCCGTTCATCCGTTTTCTGTCTTTTTTCCAGTTCCTGTATCCGATATTCCAGAGCCAGCATATCCTGATTTTCTTGAGGTTGTTTGGATGGCTGATAGAAAGTGGTGAGCTGCTTATTCATTTGTTTGTAAGCAGCTGTTGATGAGTTCATAGAAGAAGTTTCCTTCTCTGAATGATCACTCGTTCCGTTAACCGGCAGAGTTGTCTGCATACCCGTTGCGATAGCAAAATCCTGCAATGTTTTCATTTTCTCTTCTTTCTTTTGATTCATTTGCTCATCCTGATAGGCTTTCATCTTATCACCCACAATACCTTCTTCTTTGGGTTTAGGTAATTCAGCATTAAAGCCTTTAGTGCCCTCTTTTATCTCTTTTTTATCGGAAGAAGGCGCAAATATCAGATACATACTACCGACGAAAATTAGAAAAAAGAGAGGATAGACCAACATCTTCTTCCTTCTCTGAATCTGTACGGGAGTAAGCACTTTTTCCTCTTTCTGCGTTTTCTCTGTTTGTAGATTTATATCTTTCTCTTTATCTGTTTCCATACTTTGTTTGTATTTGATTGATACTGTCTTTTGGCAATATTTCCAATTCCCGGATATGTTCGATAACCAACTGCTCTCCCTGCTTATATCCCATGCTGTATATGGAGTGAATCACCATATAACAAGAAGAAATACCAAAGATTATCAGAAATGCAAAGACGATGATTGTCTGTTGACGATGAGATAACCGGTCACACTGCACTTCCAGCCAATGATTAAAACATATCTTCCATTTGGCTAAACGATACTTTTTCATTCCCGGTCAGTTTGATTAATGTCTCTGTTTTCCAATATCTCAAAGTTGCGGATCAGAAAACCTTGCGGGTTATTATCCGAACGGGCTTTCAGGTCAGTCACCTGACAACGGGTAATCAGGCTTCGCTCTGTGGTATTGCTCTCCCGCAGGATTTGCTGACGAGCATAGGTAACCACCTGATAAGGATATTTATCAAGGTTACAAATAATACTATCTATTTGAATGGTCTGATAGATATTTCCTGATACCACACGGTTGTAATACCCTTTCTCTGTCAGGTCCTTATAATAGTTGAAAGGCGTTTTATCAGAGAGGAAGAATGCACGCTGCATATTTGACTCTATTGCGTTTTTGTCCGGTGAAAGAGTAAAGAACAGTTCATGAAACCGACGGACCTGCTCTCTGAGTTCCACCGGCCGGTTCTGTGTCAGATCCTGAGACAAGGCCAGAATCAGTGACTTCCCATTATCCAGCACATAGATTTTCTCCCGCTGTTTTTCGGCAAATTTATAGGAGTTCCAAACAGAGTATCCCGTTATTCCAGCACAAAGAACGACAAACACAATGGCCATCAGCCTGATCTGTCTAAAACTTGTTTCGATGTTTTTTAAAGATTTAAATTCCATTTTTTATTGATTTAGTTTAATGACCTCTTCCCAATAATCGTCCGGAAATATTTCCTGAAACAGCTCCCGTTCCTGCTCCGGCCATATTGCCAGTCTTACCTGCTGTCTGATTGACATTACGGGTATAATTCCCCATTCCTCCTGCCTGAATAATCCAATTGGAGACGGTAGGGATAGTGAAATATCCGATAATTCCAATAATCATGAAGATGATATAAAGCGAATTGGAATCATCCGGGATAAAACCAGGATCGGAGAGTTGTTCAATATCCTTCTGAAGCATCAACACCTGTATCCTTGCCAGTATCGAACTAAATAAATCCGAAACGGGCAGCCATAGATAGACACTTACATACCGGGTAATCCACTGTACCAAGGTTGTCTGAAACCCATCATACACCGATATGGCAAAAGCTATTGGCCCCAGAATGGCAAGCACCACCAGAAAAAAGGTTCTTATCGTATCAATGACCAGTGAGGCTGACTGAAACAACAGTTCCAGCATTTCCCGAAAGAAGTTTCGGATACTCTGTTTCATCTGATACATTCCTCTTTCCACATACATGCCTCCCATAGTAGCAATGTCTTTGGGAGAAATACCCAATTCATCAATCTCCTTATCAAAGGCCTGATCCGAAACCAGGTAGGCTGTTTCGGGATTTCGTGACATGGCTTCCCGTTCCAGTTTGTCTTTCTGTTCTCTGTACTTGTTCATATCAAAAGTCTGTGTCTCCAACATACCGTTGCACCCTTTGACCACCGGGCTCATCACTCCGTTGATCGTTCCCAGTACAATGGTCGGAAAGAACATGATACAGAGTCCGATAGCAAAAGGACGAAGCATCGGATAGACATCTATTGGTTCGGCACGTGCCAATGTCTGCCAGACTCTGGAAGTAACATAAAAGAGAGCTCCCAGTCCGGCAATTCCTCTGGCCACTCCCGTCATATTTGAACAGAGCGGCATCATCTCCGTATACAGACTCTTTAGAATCTGGTGCAGATTTTCAAATTCAATGGTTAGTAACATACGCTATAGATTACCAATACCGGTCATTACTACCTCCATACAAAGAGAGTACCCGATCCAGATCGTTTGTTTTTTTTGCTCTCAGGTACGAGACGGAAATATTCTTGCGGGTATAGTAACTCACCAGATCCCGATAATGCTTTACTGAGTTATATGCCTGATCAATCTGATCCATCCGCTCTTTATCTGTCATAGAGAGTCCGGTCACACTAACAGCCGTCTTCATCTCTGCAAAAGCATCTGTACTTTCTTCTAATAGTTTGGCATACCCGGAAGCTATTGCTGAGAGTTCATCTACTGTATAGTTCTTATCCGATAACATACGCTGATAGTTCGTCACATAGATATCAGAAATCTCTCCGATAAGGAGCACTGTCTTTTGTACTTTGCGGGCATCTTTTACCAGATTGTGTACAGACTTCAGGGCATCATAGTATTGCCGACCCTGCTCATAGATCTTTACCGTCTGCTCAAAATTACGGATCATATTTTGAGCCGTTGTGGAAGTCTCTACAATCTGGCGGGTGGTATTGACAATACCCTGTGCCAGATTACTGGGATCAAAGGTGACCCATTGTGCATTAGCTGTCGAACATATGCTGATCGTTATCAGCAAAACAAGGAATCTTATTCTTTTTCTCATCGTTCTTTTTCTTTATAGAATCAAACCAAGATTTCTCTTATTTGGAGAAATCCGGGTTTGATTGCTGTTTATTAGAAATTAGTAGTTCGTTTATTCGTTACTGTCTTTATCAGTGCATATTGATCTTCTGTCACCCAAGGGCTTTCCATATAGTAGGAGACTTTGCTGTCATCAAATATGTAGCGTCG
This sequence comes from Bacteroidia bacterium, assembly GCA_009929715.1. Lineage (GTDB taxonomy): Bacteria > Bacteroidota > Bacteroidia > Bacteroidales > Bacteroidaceae > Bacteroides. The sequence goes on along the minus strand of RZZX01000001.1, from coordinate 32,391 downwards.
CGAACTGGTATCGGCAGATCTGTCCAGGCGAATGTTATAGATATCCGTCAGATCAGTCATCCGGTCTGAAGAGATCGTTGCATCCTCCCAATAGAACAGATGAACCTTGTTCCAGTAAGACCCAGCCACTAGCTTTAATGGCAGGTTGCTATAAGTCTTGTGTCCCAACAAAGCACCGTTGATCGCTTTTTTAGCTGTATATCCGAACGAGACATAAGAACAGATCAAATTTTCTGTTATATATCCTATTTTTACTCCGTTTCTTATATAGTAGGCATCAATCTGGGCCGAACCACAAACAGGTTCTCCCGTACCCATAATATCAAGACTCATCCCTAAGAACTTGACGGTCACATAAACATCATCCGGAGTGAATCTAGCTTCCAGACTTCGGTCGGAGGTAACAGTAAAAGTGTAATTAGGTAAAGACGAAACCTTGGTCCCATTTTCATACCATCCGCTAAAGGTGTAAGCCCCATTTTCTGTGGCCGTTACTGTGCAGGAAGAACCGTAGCTGGGTGTTCCTCCTCCGGATACCTGTCCGCCTTTAGTGGCTGATACCGTAATGGTGCAACCGCTAAGCGTATAACGGGCTTCCAATGTCCGGTCTGCTGAAACAGTAAAGCTGTAAGCAGCATCTCCTGATACCCGCACTTCGTTCTCGTACCATCCGGCAAACTGATATCCAACTTGAGGAGTAGCTACTACAGTTGCCGTTTTCCCACAATCAAAAACTCCGGTTCCGCTGACTGTTCCTCCTGCACCGGAGGTTAGGCTAATGCGGTATTGCAAGGCTATGTCATAGACATTCTTTGATCCGGGAAGCAGAGACACATTGGCTGTTGCCTTGTATGTGCGTTCTTCTCCGTTCACGGTAAAGACGAGCAGGTTTGTTCCATTCTGGATATCCTGTTTGGGAAGCAACACACGAAAAGTGGTTGCATCTGCAGTCTGTGCATATTTGTACAGAGTGATGTCTGAGGGTATTCCGCTTTTTGTAGTACAGGTTCCGCTTTGAAGGTTGATATCCGAGGCAGTGCTACGTTGCAGGATTTTAGCTGAGCTGACCTCTTTTCCACCTCCTGTATGAAAGGTGACTTCTGTTAGTGTCATCTGGTGGGTAAAGGTCAGGGGAATTACAGTATAATTTAGCCCTCCGGTATAACTGGCCAGCATAAAATCACTGCCTGTATATTGTTTATCCTGATCCGAAGAGACGGTAACCCGGTGTGCTGTCACATCTGTGACTAGTGGGGTATAGGGATAATAGACATAGAAATCCAGCGTAGAGGTAGGGGAGAAATAGATTTTATTATTCTCATCAACGGCTTCAAATCCACTGTTCGTATACCGGAACCGTTTGTTATCGGCATAGTTTCCACCACTCTTTAAAGTTCCGGGACCAGAGGAGGTACGTTCTACGGCATAGACACCTATCTCATCTCCGGAAGAGAAGCTGGTATCCGTTGCACGGGTGGCAACCGATACGCTGAACTGTACTTCATCGCTTTTGGTGACAGACTTTCCATGTTCTTCTTCACTGCATGAAGAGAACAAGCAACAGACAGTCACTAATAAAAAGATCCATTGTTTCATTCTATTGATTATTGAATTTACTGATTAAAGAAAAAAGGAAAGAGCGTACGGTAATACCCTCTTTCCTAATTGAATTTGAGACTAGTTCAGCCCTGCCGAACCAGTCACTCCACCCGTCCAGTCGGTAATCACCACATTGCCTACTGTCAATGCCGTACCCGACAGGGTTACACTATAGGTATTCTTTGTTCCACTCTTCCAGGTGGTTGCGGAAGGTACACTCCACGAATAGACTTTGCCATCAATGGTAAAGTAGATCAGCAGGTCACCAGCTGCTACACTAGCAGCTGTGGGAAGTACCATTACCTTGGGATAGGTACTCTCATCGGTAGATGCTACCGCTGGAATAGAAGCTAGTAATCCGGTAGAGGTGTTTTCCACAAAAGCGGATATATTCTTTCCCGTAGTATTAGTGATGGCCCCGGAAGAAAGATTCATGCTTCCTTCGCTGAAAAGGAGTGTTTTCCCTGCACCGTTGGATATTTCCACTTTGGTGAGTTTCCCTGTTCCAGGGTAATTGGTTGCAGACATTTTAAACTGTACCAATGCAAGGGCATGCTTCATGGTAAGGTTTACAGTCGGATTACCATTATTGATTCCACTCTGTCCGGTTGTATGGGTGCCGTACATGTAATCTGTTTGTGAGGCATGTTCCATACCGATTGCCGTACCATTTGTCTTTGCTGCATCATAGGGATAGTAAGCAAAAACTGTTGCATCATCATTACTCAGATAGACAGCCGGGGAAAGGGCCCATGTCCCCGAAGAAGAGAGGGTAGATTTGACATTGGTATTGGAAGCTACCGATTCATAATTACTGCCCAATGTTCCTGTGGTGACAAACAACCCAAGAGAAGAATTTACTGGAAAGCTTGAAATGGTGGCTCGCGTGGCGGCAATATCCGTCTGAATCTTCAGAGCTGTTGCTTGAATAGAACCTTCGTTGTCATTGTTACAACTACTTAAATTGATTACCAAGGCAGATGCGACTGCCATCATCATTGATTTTTTCATAAAATAATAATTAATAAGTGAATAATTTGTGAATTTTAAAATCTGAATATTTGATTTCTCTGATTTTGCTATTTTGTTGGATCGGCTGCCTGTTTATCGTATATGGATATCTCCCCAGTCACGGGTTTCCCAGTCAGCGACCTGCATACTCATGCCCTGACTGCTTATATGAATCTCTATTCTACAGGTCAGTACGCCGCTTAGGAAGTTCTCAAACTTTCGGGTGAGATCAAGCTCTGATGTGTATATATGGCCATCATTCAACGTGAGTGAGACGGACAGTATTTTGGATATAGCTTCTCCGTCGGCCGTTGAAGGATTCAGGCCCAGAACCCGAATGTTCTTCCAAAACTCGTTTTCTGCTTTCTTCTCCGTGGAAAATTCCAATATTGCTGAAGAACGGACAGCTTTCATCTGTGAGAGAGAATAGGTCGTTGCTACTCCGCTCAGTTCTCCGGAAAGACTCACGGGCGAACCGATATCCGCTTCCTGGATAATCGCAAATTCAAAGTTGACCTGCTGAATACCGGGCATAGGAACAAAATGACAAACTGTTGTGTCATAAGGTTCCACCTTCAGCTCCTGTTTATTCAGATAAATCATGGGTGCCTGAACGGTATGCAAAGTCTCTTTTTCCATATAGGTAGACAGACAGAGTTGTGCGGTTTCCATCTTTTCCATTCCCTGAAAAGTGATATTGGGTAAATGATTGAAGGTGATAGCATGTTGCTGTCCTGCTGAAATCTCTCTTAAAGTGGTATCTCCACTGACTGAAAAAGCTTGCGGAGAATTCTCATCTGAATAAAAAATTGTCTCCATTTTGGAAGGTGCCGAGTCGCCCTGAACAAGTCTTTTCCAGTCAAAAGAGACTCTGACATCTCCTTTGTAATGGCACACTTCCGAGAAATCACAACCTGTACTCAGAAGAATCAGACCCACTAAAAAAATAAATCTAACTTGTTTCATGTCTCTCTATTTTGAAGGATTCTCTTTATTTAAATCGTATTTCTTAATCAATCTATTGATTTCTGGATCCAGTGCACCACGCCATCTTTTGGAGTCATCCATTTCACAGGCATGCCGGTAGTATTTCACAGCTTCCTCTTCTCTGTTCAGGCGGGCGGTAAGTATGGCCAGCAGGTACTCTCTGTCTGCACTGGGTTTCTCTTTCAGCAGAAGGTTACAGGCATTTTCGTCATATCCCAGACTCATTAGACAAATGGCAGTATTCCAATCGTTATATTCAGTCAGGATAGTCAATGCTTTACTGTATTTTCTCTCCTGCATCAGCTTGATAGCATCAGCGTAGAGCGTATCCGGTTCTGTTGTATGAATCGTATCTTTGATCATTCCTGCCCGATGTACATGAAAGGTAAAATCCACTGCTCTTAGCTGAGGATAGAGTTCTTTACGGATTATTGCATATTGAGCCGGGAATTGTATCTTCAGCATTTTCTCTTTTTGGTCGGGGTTACCTTGTCTATCCACTAATTTGAGTAGTTCACTTTTAGGGTAAAAAGCTGTTGTCTCATTAATTAACCGGATCAGTCCATTCCAGTCTTCGCCTCTCCAACGTGCTTTTAACAGTGTATCTATTCCTTTGATTTCGTTTAGCTTGGTCCGTAGGTATTTTTTTAGCGACTCAGCCCGTGATTTGGAGAGTTGCAGATTGGCACTGTAGCTTCCTTCGGGTGAGCTACCTGCAACCAGAGTGATGCTGTCCATTAGGAATTCACCGGTATCGGTCAGTTTCTTTGTCATCTCTTGTACCTTCTCAATCTCTTTGTGGTTTTCACCCAGAGATTCTATCAGTGTGGATTTACCCACCGGGAAAGTGATATAGGCCTTAACTGAGGTTATTGCTTTGCGTTCAACAATCTTTTGTTGGTACCGGGGTGTCATATCCATAAACTGAAGCATTGAGGAGACTACATAGCTAAGAGTATCTGATGTTGGTAAAGCGTAGCTGTTTCTATTTGTATTCAACACATGACCTGAAAGATAAAGCTGCATGCGTTTGCTGTTTTCGTCCGTTGCTACCTCTTGATGATAGTAGTATTCAAATCTTCCTTTCCGGTAAATAACCGTATCCAGGTGGGCACTGGGATTCTTTGGAAATTTGACTAATTCTGCAAACTTTTTTTCTTTCTCTGCCTTTAAATTTTCATTGCGGGCAATCCGTTTATACCGGTAATATCGTTTGAGTATGGAGATTGAATCTTCCGGTGTCAGTTTATGATAAGTACGTCTGATTCTTGCTGGGAATCTTTTGTATTTATCAGGGGTCGTATTATCTGATTTAGAACGTAGAAGATGAAACTGTGGAAATAGACTGACAATTGCCTCATAACGATGACCAAAGAATCGGCTGATATGAATGGTATCTCTTTCAAAAAGTTCATAGCGCTCTTTAATCAGCTCATACCCCAAAGCTTTACTTAGCCAGATTCTGTTACGGTACATTTTTTCGTTAAACAAGAGATATCGCTTGTTTGTCTTTGCGGTGAAAGCATCATAATGTGCCCAGATCAAGGAGTCTTTTCTTAGTTTGCTCTTCTCGGATTGATCATAAGATACAAAATATCTCCGGTAAGCCTTTTGGTTTACCAGCTTATCCAAAAATGCACTATCAGGAACTATGCTTTTTAGATACTCTTCATATTTTTGATAACCGTTCAGTTGTGTTCTGCTAAAACGACCACCACTGATAATAAGGTCACTAAAAGGGATTTCTTCATTCTTCTTTAGCAATCGGGGCGTCAATGTCAATTGTCGCTTTTTTCCTAACAACTTCTCAGGTACAGAAACGACAAAGTCAATATCTACTTTACCAAAACGTTCGGGTACGGTTCTGGATTTGGCAACAACCGTTACTCCCTGTAGCTCTACCGTGATCTGATCTTTTCCGTTCTTATCTTTTTCTGTTGTCGCATAGGTTGTCTTCTTTCCTTTAAGATCTGAAAATTCAAGAACGGAACGTTGGTCATATCCTTTCTTCTGCTCCTGTGCCATAATTCGTTGCGGTAAAGAGATATTCGCTCTGAATTTCGCTCGTTTAAGCCGGCTGGTCATACTACAGGAGGTTACTATACATCCTGCAATCAGCAGATAAATGATTGTTTTCTTCATGATTTTTCCGGATTAAAAGAGATAGACAATAGATAAAGAAGCCTTAGTTGGTATAAGATACCAGCGGGTTTCCTGACCAAGCTTTTTTCCACACTCCTTGCAGGCGTACTTCGTATAGTCGGCCCAGACCAATCCCCATCCGGTTTCCAACTCCATGTTCCATCTTGGAGAGAGTAGTTTGGCATAACCGTAACTAAGACCTAAGCCATAAGCATCTCCTTCATAGCGATACTTCTTATCACTCAGGTGATAGGTGGAAGCGATGCCGTTGACTCCAATAAATCCATGAACATAGGATTCCAGAAACCAGTAGCGCACTCCCGGCTGAACAGTCAGGTTCTGCATTCTTTTATTGTTCTTAAAGACAAAGGGATTGTAGGTAATCGGCAGGTGCAGGGACAGCTTGCGGTTTAGGGTCATGCCGGCTTCTACATTCATATTGGTGGTCGCCCATCCCAGTAGATTGGTTTTTACTGAATAGAACTGGGCATTTGCCGGATTCTCTGGAAGTAGAAAGAATGCAAAGAATAAGAAAGGAGTTAAAAAGAACTGTTGTTTTCTCATGATGATCTGTTTAAAAAAGAGCAAAAGCGGGGAAAGCGGAAGTCTTTTCCGACTCCCCGCCAAGCATAAATAATTGTATGAATGAAAAGAAAAAGGGTTATTATTGACCGGTTCGTTTGCTATCTGCAAGCTGTTTGATAGCAAGCTCAATATTACCGTCCAGCTTTTCAGACAGTCGGAACAATTCTAGTTTTTCCGACTCTTCCGTGGTATAGGTATAGTATTCTTCCAGAGATACTTCTGTGGCATAAACAGCTGATTGTGTACCACCCAGTCCGATCCAGACCTCTTTGTAAAGTCTTGATGGATTGTTCGCCATATTGATGGAAAGAATCTGTCCTCGTTCCTTTTCTGTTAAACCAAGCAATGCTTGAATGGAGTCGAACTTGTTCATATACTTTCGCTGGTCAAGTAGAATTTTGCAATCGGAATTGTTTATGATTGATTCTTTTACAATCGGTGAAGCGATTATATCATCCACCTCTTGAGTCACGATAATGGCTTCACCGAAAAATTTACGGACCGTCTTAAACAGATATTTGATATACTCGGCCATCCCTTCCTTGGCGATTGCCTTCCAGGCCTCTTCAATCAGGATTAACTTACGGAGACCTTTCAGTCGGCGCATCTTGTTGATAAAAACCTCCATAATGATGATGGTTACAATTGGAAACAGGATGGGATGATCTTTTATATTATCGAGCTCAAACACAATAAATCGCTTGTTGAGCAAATCCATCTGTTTGTCTGAGTTAAGCAGATAATCATATTCACCACCTCTGTAATATGGTTCAAGCACATTCAGAAAATTGGCATGGTCAAAGTCCTTTTCCCTCACGTTCTTTTCATCCAATACTTTCTTATATTCAGTCTTTACATATTCATAGAAAGTATTGAAACCCGGTTCCACCTCTTTCGCTTTTATCTTCTCAATATAGAGCGATACGGCATTGGAAAGTGCTACCTCTTCCGCCCGTGTGGGTGCCTCATTATCCCGTTTCCACAAAGTCAGAATAAGTGTCTTTATACTTTCTCTCTTTTCAATATCATACACACTATCATCTGTATAGAAAGGATTGAAGGCTATCGGATTTTGTTCTGTATATGTAAAATAGACTCCGTCTTCACCTTTGGTCTTTCGGTTTATCATCTCACACAATCCCAGATAACTGTTACCAGTATCCACCAGCAACACGTGTGAACCCTGTTCGTGATACTGTCGCACCATGTGGTTTGTGAAAAAAGACTTTCCACTGCCCGAAGGACCTAGTATAAACTTGTTTCGGTTGGTAATGATACCTTTTTTCATCGGTAAATCCGAAATATCTATGTGCAGTGGCTTTCCAGTCAATCTATCTACCATCTTAATACCGAAAGGTGAAACGGAACTTTTATAATTAGTCTCTTCTGTGAAGAAACAAAGAGCCTGTTCTATGAATGTATAGAAACTTTCTTCACTGGGGAAATCAGCTTCATTACCCGGAATACCTGCCCAATAAAGAGTCGGGGTATCCACTGTATTGTGTCTTGGCTTACATTCCATCAATGCCAGCTGACTGCCCACATCATTTTTTATGTGTTTCAATTCCTCCCGGTTATCACTCCATGCCATTACATTGCAATGGCAACGGATGGAAGTTAAGCCGAAAGAGTGCGATTCATTGAGATATTGTTCAATCCACTCCTTATTAATTTGGTTACTTCGACTGTATTTCGAAAGAGAGTGCATATTTCTTGCAGCCTTTTCAAACTTGTTCAGATTATCAGCACTGTTATCTATGAAAAGATATTGATTATAGATATGGTTACAAGATAGCATCAGTCCTACAGGCGAAGCAAATGACAAACGGCAGTCACTTCTATCAGTGGATAATTTCTCATAACGCATATCAGTAGCTGTTCTACCCGGTAAATCATCCACATCAGAAAGGGTGTGCAGACAAAGGATATTATCACCTATTTTCATTTCATCGGCTCCCATTGCCATATCTTTCAGCGTAGTGGTATTTTCCTGAGAGAGGGAAAAATACTTTTCAACCAAACCGGCATTTTCCTTTGTCCCGACAATCTCGTCGGTGGTCAATCGTGCCACTTTGATGAAACCACTATCGTTTACAATACGCTCAAACTGTCCAACTGCCTCCAGAAACTTACCGACCGCTTCCTTATCCTTAATCTCTTTGGGAATGATAAAGCCACGGCAAAGGGTATTGAAATTGCTTTGTGTGCGGCTACGTTCCTTAGTCGTTTTAGTAAGGAATAGATAGCAAGTGTGATTCAGATAGGGACGTTCATTGAAGTGTCTTTCAAACGAACGGCTCAAAAAGCTCATATTCTCCCCTTGAATCTTCGGCTCGTAGTTTTCACGGATAAACCAGTCCTGTTTATGTACAATGGAATAATCCGGCAATACTTTGACCGCTTTCACCCAGGCTGAATGGATAGCTTCGTACTCTGTACTTGTTACCGTAAAAAGCTCTGGAAGCTCTACTTTGAAACCTACCGTAATGTCGGCATCCTTACTAAGGATACAGTCTTGTTCCACAGCAAGTAGTGGAAACTTGTTTTCCAAAGTGGTCGCTTTTAAAATATTTCTCATTTTTTCTTCCTTTTGTTTTTAAATAACCCGTTGATACGCTTGCGATTGATAATAAACCGGGGATGGCTTTTGGTTGCGGACAGTTTCATTAGTCCATGTTCACCATATTTGGCATTCAATGCGAAGGTCTGCCACATTAATAAAGATGCGGCAGTTACTCCAAAACCTATACAGATCCATTGGTTTATACCAGTCATAAACATTATTACAAAGAGAATGAAGAGACCGAGTAGTCCGCCGGCAAAGATGAAAAGATACTGACTTTTCAAACCTTTGAATTCAACTGATCGTCCAATCCCTTTATTGATAGAATATTCTGCCATAATTTTGTTTATAGGAAAAATGAACGGAGGATAGTGGCTGCTACAATCAGGAAGATACAAGCCCCAAACCAGCTTGCCGCTGTTTTGCTTGTGTCGGGGTCACCACTGGAAAATTTGCCATATACTTTCACACCACCAATCAAACCGACAACAGCTCCGATGGCATAGATTAATTTGGTTGCGGGATCAAAATAAGAAGTTACCATATTAGTGGCTTCAGTGATACCCGCCATACCATTGCCCTGTGCAGAGGTAGAAGATGCAATAAGCAAGATTGCTGCTGATAGAAACAATTGTTTTTTAGTCATAAACGATTCTTAATTTGTGCCGTGAGAGTTGGGTAACTATCACGACGGTTAATACAGTTTTACTTTAAATGATTGGATTTTAATGGTGACATTTCTTTCATCTTTACTCTTTTTGTCTCATTGTTATTTCACTTTGATCCATTATAGAATATTATTAATATTAAAATCCTCATACTTTTCCGGCATCACAAACTTTTTCTCAGCCTTTCTAACTATTAGGCCATTCTTGGCAAGAGCTGCTTCCACTCTTGATGGTGCTCCAGTTGATATGGAAACCACCATTTTTTCAAACAGCTCGGTGCTTGCCATTTTTTTTGCTGTTTCTACAGCCTTTTCAACCTCTTGTGGAATCTCATTCTTATCTTTCATCACTTTTGAAAGATGGTTCATGTCATCAAAATAGACTCCTTGCGCAATCGGTAAATTTTTACCATTCATTGAACAAACAATATCTTCTTCATCAGATATGACTTCTTCTTTCTCATACTCAGCTTCTACATCGATCTCCATTGGAGTATTAGTGAAAACCTCTTCAAATTCATCTTCGGAAACCTTTTTAGGATAGTTATTTTCCCTTTCCGAAGCAAATATATGAACCTTATCCTTAGTCTCTTCATTGTGGCTTTGTTTGGCTCCATTTGGCTTTATCTGGCTAAATACAGTCTTTGTCTTACCCATTATAGAGCACTGCTTTTCTTTTTTAGGAGATAATCCATACACTTGTTGCTTTGTATCTTTTTTACATCCCCACATATGACCTTTACCGAGCCAGTAAATTATCCAGGATTGGTAAAGAATTACAGCTATCAATATTGCAACAGTCATTACAATGGTTTTTTAAGATTCTGCTCACAAAGAGTGTTTATCTCATCTTTGTAAGTTTCAAAATGTTTTCTTATGATATTTTCAATGTAACTACCTATCGTTCCGTTTTTACCACCTATAATTTTTACTATATGTGTTAGCTTTATATGGGTCTCTCTTGTAATAGTGGTAAGTTGTCTATTTGAAAAGTCCACTTTGTCGAAATAGGTATCAATGTATGAGCCTTCCGTGTCTCGTTTTCGTTTTGACTCACGTGGTCGGGAATCAAAATTTTGCATTTTATCCTCTTTCTTTGTTTCTGTTGATACTGATGGCTTTTCCTCTTTTTTCTCTAAAACAGGTTCTTTTATCACATTTTCTGTTGACGCTTGATTACGTTTTATAGGTATCCCTTGCGAAATCATTTCTTTCATAAACTCTTCATCTATGACTGGACCGTTTCTTTGTTTTGCCATCTGTTTATAATTTTATGATGCGTGTTATTTCAATCAGTAATTCTTCCAGATTACTGCCACAGACCATTTTTTTGTTTACCGGGAACATGGTGGAACGGAATACAGGTTTGCCTTCTCCAGACAACTCTTTTCTATATCGTTTGGTGTCCGGGATAAAGGTTTTCAAAAGGGGCAAGCCAAACTCATTGATCGTCTGTTCATAGACCGTATATAAGTCTGTTTTTTCCCTGCCGTCCACCATGTTCCAGAAGAGATATAATCCTTTCAAATTGATCTCTGGATTGGTAATTAGCAGTTCGTTCATAGAAACTGCAAATGACAATCCGCTTTCCAATACCAGACGATCGGATATGATAGGAGTAAAAATATAATCCATGCGGGCAAGTGAGTCCAATACCCCTTGGCTGTTTACAGTTCCGGGCAAGTCAAAGAATACGACATCATATTCATTCCTGTCTTCATCCAGGAAATCATTTGCCACATCAATGGCACCATCCGGAGAGGCACAGATAATGGGATAAGCCTTTTTTCCTATTTTTGAGAACTGTTCAAAAGCTAGACGGTGGTAGGTCTCATCAGACTCTATCAGTTCCAAATCACGTTTTCGCATCTTCTGAATGCTGTATTGTGGAAAATCACAATCTACAACCGCAACATTATACCCTTTCAGGTAATAAAGGTAACTGGCTGCAAGTACTGTAAAGGTGGTTTTGCCAACTCCACCTTTCTGAGTGGAAAAGGCTACAAATAAAGGTTCTTTTTTCATTGCTTTAATTTTTACTTGTTTGTTTAAATACTTGTTTTCTTATAATAAATCTTATTTGTATGTCTGCCAGCCGATTATCAAATTATCGAATTTGTTAGTCTGTTAACTGGTTAGCTTGTTAACTATATGATTAGCTTTCTACCTAAAATGCTAGATAGTCTACTAATAGGCTTGAATATTAGACTATCTACAGACAAGTCTGTCAGTACTCAAACTAACCAGCTTTTATGTCTGCCTGCGAACTAATTTCATTGCAAATAAATAGATAAATAAAACAGCTTTTCAAAGGTGACTTCACTTGGCTCTATTTGGCTCCATCTGGCACATAGTACGCTATAGTACAGCATTCTGATACCTGCTAACTTTGCCCTAGAGACAGGTTACTGTATCTAGAGGCTTTCATTCGTTCCAACTTTTCTAACGCTATCCGTCTCGAAGACGGATTTTATTTGCGCTGAGCAAATAGCAAGGTATGTTCTGAGCCGCTCGGAATTCTTCCGGCATCTCAAAACCCTTGCTCCTTAGCGGAGGGCAGAACACCGCCGAAGTTGGTGTTCTTAAGAAGAAAGTTTCGATGAATGGCTCCGTAAGAGCAGAACCTGTAACCACTAAAATCCAATTAGAATGAAAAAAGAATTAGAAAAGGTTCCATTTAGGAACAAAGGGGGTAGAATCCCCAAAAGCGACCCGGCTGTTTTTCGCTACACTGTACGGCTCAATGCAGTAGAAAATACACGGTTTCTATCACTTTTTGAGCAATCAGGGATGCAAATCAAGGCTCATTTTATTGTTTCACGCATCTTTAATGAAGAGTTCAAGGTGATCAAAATCGACAAAAATGCGGTAGATTACTACACTCGTTTGACCACTTTGTATGGTCAGTTTAGAAGTGTTGGCGTCAATTATAATCAAGTGGTGAAAGAACTGCATAGTAATTTTAGCGAGAAAAAGGCACTGGCTTTTCTCTATAAATTGGAGAGACTAACAGTAGAACTGGTGGAGACAAATCAGAAGATTATAGAATTAACCAAAGAATTTGAGAAAAAATGGTTGCAAAAATCAGTGTAGGAAGTTCATTGTTCGGAGCACTCGCTTACAATCAGAACAAGATTGACGAGGGGGAGGGGCGGGTACTTTGTTCCAACAAAATGGTGGAACGGGAGGATGGCTGTTTTGATATTCATTCCTGTATGGAAGATTTTAACCGACAGCTGCCTAAAGACATCAAGACAGAAAAACCGATTCTTCATATTTCACTAAATCCGCATCCTGATGATGTGCTTACGGACAGCCAGCTCACTGCTATTGCAGAAGAATATATGCAGAAAATGGGATACGGAAATCAGCCTTACATGGCTTATAAACACGAGGATATAGAAAGACACCATATACATATCGTATCACTTCGGGTGGATGAAACAGGAAAAAAGATAGATGACAGTAACAACTTTTACAAGAGTAAGAATATCACCCGCGAACTGGAAGATAAATATGGATTACATACAGCCGAGAAAAAGAGACAGACACAAGTATTTGACTTTAAGAAGGTAAATGCAGATAATGGAAATATCAAAACACAAATAGCCAATGTGATAAAACCACTGGCAGTCCGTTACCGATTTCAAAGCTTCAATGAATACCGGGCACTTCTTTCACTTTACAATGTGAATGTAGAGGAGGTCAAAGGTGAAGTTCGTGGGCGTACATATTGCGGGCTTGTCTATTTCGCCACCAATGGTAAAGGGAATAAGATCGGCAATCCACTTAAATCATCACTCTTTGGGAAATCAGTTGGCTACAATGCTATAAATGAAAAGTTTGAAAACTCTAAAAATGAGCTAAAAGATAAACGACTTAGGGAACAGACACGGCAACGCATCTGTGGTGCTTTACGTAATAATCCGGATAGAAAAAGCTTTGAAAAGGAACTTTCCCAACAAGGTATTGATGTTCTGTTTCGGGATAATGATAGCAGACGCATTTATGGAGTAACTTTTATTGACCACAATAACAGTTGTGTGTTTAATGGTTCCCGATTAGGCAAGGAATTCTCTGCAAACGCTTTTGAAGAATGGTTTAATAATCCGGCACCATCCAAATATATTCCAGCGGATGCCGTTGCTTTACAGGAAGAGTCTTTGCAAGAGTATTTTCACGACGATGGTTTATTAGACGGGGCTTTTGACCTCTTCTCTATGGAGAATCATGGTACAGACCCAGAAGAGGAGCAATTCCGAAGACGGATGCAGAAGAAAAAGAGAAAAGGACGAAAAATGTAACGACTAAAAATAAAGCTACATGCAACAGGAAGATGATTTGAGGGCACTTGCTAAAATAATGGATTTTATGCGTGCCGTAAGTATATTATTTGTAGTGATGAATATCTATTGGTTTTGTTATGAGGCAATTCGTATGTGGGGTATTAATATCGGGGTAGTGGATAAAATTCTGATGAATTTTCATCGAACTGCAGGATTATTTACCTCCATTGTCTGGACAAAACTTTTTGCCATCCTGCTATTAGGATTATCCTGTTTGGGAACAAAAGGGGTAAAGGAGGAGAAAATAACGTGGATTAAGATTTGGACGTATACGGGAACAGGTTTTGTCTTTTTCTTTCTAAACTGGTGGATATTGGCATTGCCATTACCACTTATTGCTAACACAGCATTGTACATATTTACAATGGCTGTAGGTTATATCTGCCTGTTGATGGCTGGACTTTACATGAGCCGACTATTGAAAAATAATTTAATGGACGATGTTTTCAACGTAGAGAACGAATCTTTTATGCAGGAGACCCGGTTGATGGAGAATGATTATTCCGTTAATCTGCCTACACGTTTCTATTACAAGAAGAAATGGAATGACGGATGGATAAATGTGGTGAATCCATTTCGTGCCACCATTGTACTCGGTACACCCGGTTCGGGAAAGTCATATGCAGTGGTGAATAATTATATCAAACAACAAATCGAAAAGGGCTTTTCAATGTACATCTATGATTTCAAATTTGATGACCTTTCAATGATAGCTTATAACCATCTATTGACGCATCAGGAAGCCTATAAAGTGGTACCGAAATTTTATGTGATTAACTTTGATGATCCACGACGTAGTCACCGATGTAATCCCATTAATCCTGAATTTATGACGGATATTTCAGATGCTTACGAGAGTGCCTATACGATTATGCTAAACCTGAATAAAACGTGGATTCAGAAACAGGGTGATTTCTTTGTGGAATCACCGATTATCTTATTGGCAAGTATTATTTGGTATCTGAAAATATATGAGAATGGCAAGTATTGTACCTTTCCTCATGCCATTGAGTTTCTTTGCAAACGGTATGAGGATATATTTCCTATTTTGACCTCTTATTCTGAATTGGAAAATTACCTTTCACCCTTTATGGATGCTTGGCATGGCGGAGCAGCCGATCAATTGCAGGGACAAATAGCTTCCGCCAAAATACCACTTTCAAGAATGATTTCACCACAGCTTTATTGGGTTATGAGTGGGGATGATTTCTCTTTAGATATCAATAACCCGGAAGAACCTAAAATCCTTTGTGTAGGTAATAATCCCGACCGACAGAATATCTATTCAGCGGCATTAGGATTGTACAACAGTCGTATAGTGAAACTGATAAACAAGAAAGGTCAGTTGAAAAGTTCGGTGATTATTGATGAGTTACCGACAATCTATTTTCGTGGGTTAGACAATTTGATAGCTACAGCTCGAAGTAATAAAGTGGCTGTCTGTTTAGGATTCCAGGATTATAGTCAGCTCACACGTGACTATGGGGATAAGGAGAGCAAAGTAATTCAGAACACTGTAGGTAATATTTTTAGCGGACAAGTGGTTGGTGATACAGCCAAAACACTCTCTGAACGTTTTGGAAAAGTGCTTCAGAAGCGGCAATCAATGACCATCAACCGCCAAGACAAGTCGACAAGCATCTCCACCCAAATGGATAGCCTTATTCCTGCCAGCAAGATTTCAAATCTTACTCAGGGAATGTTTGTTGGTGCTGTATCCGATAACTTTGACGAGCGTATCGAACAGAAGATTTTCCACGCTGAGATAGTGGTGGATAATGCCAAAGTTTCGGCTGAGACCAAAGCTTATCAGAAAATACCAAATGTGGCCTCATTTTTTGACGCAGAGGGAAATGATGTTATGAGGCAGACCATTGATGCCAACTATAAACAGATAAAGGTGGATGTGTCAGAAATAGTGAGGTGCGAGATAGAACGAATTAAAAATGACCCTGAATTAAATAACCTTTTAGAGAAAAAATAAACTATTTTTATATCTCTAATAAAAAATGAATATGATTGTATTTTCAGCCCATTCTCATAAAAGAATGGGCTGAAAATGCTTTTAAACTTGATCTCCTTTATCCATCTTTTTTACTAGGTTATCTATGAGACTATTCAAAAAAACAGTTCTGTCTTTCTTTCTGTTTTTAAGTGATAGGTAAGTACGGTAATAATCACCCAATTCTACTTTGAAAGCAGCTTCTAAATAACTCATAATTTCTTTAATGTCAGCATTCCCATTATTAATAGAGCCTTTTGCATAAATAGCATAACCCAATTCAACAGCAGCACTTTTTGTATCGGTCCATTTAAAGAGATTTGATGGTAGATTTGCATGAACATGATCTACTGTAACTTGATTGTTCATGCTGTAAATTTTGTTATTTAGATATATCTGCAGCATATCGTTAGAACGAATAGTAGCAATTTTGTGGTCAAAGCAAGTAGAAAATTTAGGATCTCTATCATACGAAATACACTTTAGACACAGATTATTAAAGTCAAAATGATTTCTTACAAAGTAAAGCTTGTCCAGATTGGTTGAGTTGGAACGATAATATTGATAAAAGGCGATATTCTTTTCAAAAAATATTTGAAGCCTTTGGATCTGATCACTATAGTATGATCTCTTGCTATTTACATCACCATAAGGTTGGTTTAATTCAATTGAATATACATTTTGAAAATACATTATTTTACTCAAAATGTCAGGTTTAATTTCCTTGAAGAAATATATTTCATCTTCTTCTTTCAATTCAATATTGGATACCATATCACGCAATTCTTCTAATAATGAATGTAACCCTTTGATAATTGCTCTTAAATTGTCAATGGATAGATTCCAACCCTCAATGTTTGTTCTTTGATTAATAATTTCATCTGAAATCTGAATGATTTTTTCTGTTCTTTTTCTCATGTTTAAAACGTCTATGTTTATACAATTACTTAAAATAAAAAAATATTAAAACCTCTATAAATAGATAAAATGCTTTTTATTCAAGACTGAATTATGATGTAATATTAATACTAATTTTTAAATATTTGCAATGAAAAATATTGTGATATAAAGATACTTGCTATATAATATTAAAAAATGATTATAAAATGAATATCAATCAATTTAATATATCTAAAATCCTAACTATTTATTAGTCATCTGAAGCCAAATGGAGCCAAGTGAAGCCATCACCATGTAATGTCTAGGATATAATTTAGTGCGCTTGTAGCTTCGCAGATGGTATGTAGATTTATTACGTATCAAGAACTGATTATCCATTTAATATGTAGAAGTTATGGACGTAATTCCGAAAGACGAGCAACAGGTTTTGCTCGCACAAGAAAAAGGTAGTGACAGGATGAATGTTGTTACAGGACTTGACGAGAATGGTAAGCCTAAAACTGTGGCTCCTAAAGTAAAGAATGAGCCAGAGTTCCTTAAACTCGACAAACACGGTAATGTTTTGGAGAACTTTATGGCAAATTATGTTCGCCAAGCCAAAGATCCTACCTATTTTGGCTTTTTCAAGGTTCCTGTTGGGAATATTGAGGCTAATGCACAAATCCTTTCTGAAATGTCTCAAAAAGGAGATGTCGGTAAAGAGTTTCTAAATGATTACCGTGTGGATACTGCACAATATAAGATAGCCAAAGAACAGGTGCCAGTAGAAAACAAAGCCAAAGTAGAGCAGTCATCAACAGAGACTAAACAGGAGTACAAGCCAATAGATGAAAGTTGTATAGACTGGAAGCAATTGGAAAAATTGGGGGTATCTCGTGATGCATTATTAAAAAACGGTTCATTGGATGCAATGCTCAATTGGCGTAAAACACCTGTACTTATTCCTATCTCACCTAAGTTTGATGATATTACCCTGCACACACAGGCTCGACTCTCTTTTCATGAAACAGCAGATGGCCAGTTAAAGGTTGCAATTCACGCTATCCAAAAGCAACCTGAACTTGACAGACCTTTTTATGGTAATACCTTTTCCAAAGAGGATAAGAAAAATCTACTTACAAATGGAAATCTAGGCCGGACGGTAGAGCTTAAAATGCCTAATATAGATAATCCAGTGCGTGCATTTGTCAGTGTAGATAAACTCACCAACGAATTGGTTGCTTTTCGCTCTGATAGGATTCGTATACCCAGTGAGATTAAGGGTGTTAAGCTGAATGAAGAGCAGAAGATAATATTGTCAGAGGGGAGAGCTCTTTATTTGGAAGGAATGACGGCAAAAAGTGGTAATACATTTAATGCCACGGTGCAGGTTAATGCAGATAAAAGAGGCATTGAATTTCAGTTTGATGGAGCATCTAAACAAAGTCAAAAACAAACACAAAGTCAAGATTCCGGTAATCAACAGAATCAAAAAATAGGTGATGTTAAGATTCCGAATAAGTTAGGCGGTGTTGAATTATCCGGCAAAGATCAATCAACATTGAAAGAGGGTGGGGTTATCTATGTCAAAGGTTTGGTTGATAAAAAAGGTCAGCAGTATAACGCTTATGTGCAGGTAAACAACAAAAAGGGTAAACTCGATTTCTTCAAATGGAATCCACAGAAAAGCCAAACTGTTATCCCGGATAACAATGCTAAAACACAGGTAGCAGTGAATTCGGAAGGTAAAACCAACGAAGCTACCAAACAGAGTAGCGAACCGATAAAAAGCGGGCAGGTGCAGACTACCCGAAAACCGAAACAGGAAACGGAGCAAAAACAGGAGCTTCAGAAGAAATCAAAAGGAGTAAAAATATAAACTATGGCAACTATCATCTTTATAGCAATAGTTAGCTTGCTTGTTCTTGCAGGCATTACCGTATGGGGTAAAACCGACTGGAGAGCTCTTGACGAGTATAATCAACAATTTTACGGGAATGGATATCACATCTATTACGACCGTAAAATTATCAGAGAAATCGAAACCAATGGCTCCAACCACTAAAATCCATTTTATAATGAAACAAAATAATGAACCGATAGAAATGTCCTATTACGAACTTTCACTGCTCTTATTCCTAAAAGAGAGCCATCCAGACAAAGCAAACGATACTGCTTTTATTGAAGCCCGTGCTAATCTTGCTGCTGAGACTTACGAGAAAGCTTTATTGAATGGCTATGTACAATTTCAAGCTGAAGAAATGGCTAATGAAGTCCTATTCTGTGGACTTCATTTTTCCCGACATGATACTATTATCAATGTACTTTGGAATGAGTTCTCCGAAGAGGTACCACAAGGTGATGCGCCCAAAGTAGCTATCCGTCTGCTTCCTCATTTGAAAGATGTATTTGAGAAATATCCGCTTTCTGATGATTTTGCCTATACAACCGAATACGAGCAACTTTATACGGAACTGACCGGTGCTATTCTAATCTATTTTGAGGAGTATGGCATTTAATCGTAAGGCAAAACTCAGGGACAATATCGAGGCCATCAAGACGGTATTCGAGTTAGAGAAAACAAACCGCAAAGCTACTCTTGAAGAACGGGAGAAATTGGAGCGATATTGCGGTTTTGGAGGATTGAAATGTATCCTTAATCCAGCTAAATCATTGGCAGATGTTTCTTTGTGGACTAAATCTGATATTGAATTGTTTCCAATGGTAGCTGAGCTTCACAGCATAATTCGTTCCAATACTACCGAACAAGGATACAAACAATATATAAGCAGTCTGAAAAACTCCATACTTACAGCATTCTATACACCGTCGGATGTTGTAAAAGCTCTTTCCGATGCTATGCGTAATAGCGGAGTCACACCTCAACGCTTTCTCGATCCGTCTGCGGGACAAGGAGCTTTTGTATCTGCTTTCCAATCAGGTTCTGCAACGATGGATGTAATGAGCTTTGAAAAGGATCAGCTTACAGGTAAGCTTCTTTCTTATCTCTATCCCGATAACAAAGTTCGTATAGAGGGGTTTGAACGTATCGAAAGCAGATACAATAATCATTTTGACGTGGTTAGCTCTAACATTCCCTTTGGTGATGTATCGGCTTTTGATCCTACCTTCATACATAGTACGAACAAGGCACGCCAGCAATCCGCCCGTGCCATTCACAACTACTTCTTTGTAAAGGGACTGGATACACTTCGAGAGGGTGGGGTATTGGCTTTCATCACTTCGCAAGGCGTGATGAACTCGCCGCAAAATGAGCCGATACGTCAATTATTGATGCAGAACAGTGATCTTGTTTCTGCTATCCGTCTGCCCAATAATTTGTTTGTTGACAGTGCCAACACCGAGGTAGGCAGTGATTTGATTATCTTACAAAAGAACAGTAACAAGCAGCAACTATCACCGGTTGAGCATAAGTTTACAGAATCTCGTCTGTCAGAGAATGGAATAACATCGAACTGCTATTTTGAGGATTATTCACGGATTGTGTATACACAACATTCTGTGGATACCGACCCTTATGGAAAGCCTGCTATGGTTTTCAAACACGAAGGTGGTGCTATCGGTATAGCTCAGGATATGGCTCAAATGTTGAAAGCAGATTTTGCGGAACGGTTGAATATGGAACTGTATCGTTCTATGGAAAATTCTCAAAAGGAAGTGATTACACCAATAACTAATGTTCAATCAACAGAAAAGGAAAAGCAAGAACAAACAGCTCCGAAGCAAGAACCACAACAAACAACAAAGCCCCAGGTTCCACTTGTTACACTCTATGATTTATTTGGAATGACGGTGGAAGAACGAGTACAAACCAAAAGGGTCAAACGAAGCAAATCACAGCAGACAATAAAATCACAGCCATCTTTATTTGATACTAAAAATGCAGAGAATGCAGAAAGTGCTGAAAATGTAAAGATTGAAAGTAGAGCTGCTCAACCTGCCAAACCACAATCTCCACCCATCTTAATGGAACCAAGAGACTGGACGCAAGCACTTGAAAGTTTTTATAAAGATGGCTCATTGGTGCGAGAGGATAGTGGTCAAATTGGTTATTTAAAAGATATTCACACTTATGGTGCAACCTTTCATCCGCTTGCATTAAATCCTGTACAGAAATCCAAGGCTGAGCTCTATCTGCAAATTAGGGATAGCTATCAACATCTGTATATCTACGAAGCGAATGAAAGAAAAGAAAACAAGGAGTATCGTGATAGTCTGAATAAATTCTACGATGATTACAAGACACAGTATGGTTATCTCAACGCAAAGGATAATAGCAAGCTCATTATGATGGATGCTTCAGGCAGAGATATTCTTTCGCTCGAAAGAGTGATTGAAGGTCAGTTTGTCAAAGCAGATATCTTTGGTCATCCAGTTGCCTTTTCTTTGAATGAATTTAATCAAGTTGATACTTCAGAAGAAGCATTATCCGCATCACTTAATAAATTTGGAGGTGTCAATCTTGACTATATGGCATTACTCAGTAGTATGTCAGCCGATGAATTAGTAGAGGAACTCAAAGGGCGAATTTATTTTAATCCATTGGTGGATAATTACGAGATAGCCGACCGCTTCATTGCGGGAAATGTAGTAGAGAAAAAAGAACTGATAGAAAGTTGGTTATTGGACAATCCACATTCCGATCGAGTAGATGAATCACTCAATGCCTTGAAAGAAACAACGCCACGTCCAATTACCTTTGATGAACTTGATTTCAACTTTGGCGAACGTTGGATTCCTACTGGGATCTATTCCCGGTATGCTTCCTATCTTTTCAATACGGACGTGAAGATTTCTTATTCAGAGAGTCTGGACGACTTCTCAGTGAAATGTGATTTTCGCAATGCCAACATCTACGATAAGTTTGCTGTAAAGGGACAGCATCGAACGTATGACGGCATTGCTCTGATGAATAACGCCTTGGTGAATACAGTGCCCGACATCTCCAAAACGATAATGGTTGGTGACGAAGAGGTGAAGGTGCGTGATAGTGAAGCCATCCAGCTTGCCAATTCTAAAATTGACGAGATAAGAAATGGCTTTACAGATTGGTTGCAAGAACAAAGTCCCGAATTTCAAACAAAACTCACCGACCTATATAATCGCAAATTCAACTGTTTCGTGCGCCCATCTTATGATGGTACTCATCAATCATTTCCTGATTTGGATTTGAAAGCATTGGGTATTCCCGATTTGTATAAGAGTCAAAAAGATGCCATTTGGATGCTGAAACAGAATGGCGGTGGAATAGCCGACCATGAGGTTGGGACCGGGAAAACACTGATTATGTGCGTAGCAGCCTATGAAATGAAACGTCTCGGACTGGCAAACAAACCGATGATTATTGGACTGAAAGCTAATGTTCACGAGATTGCCCATACTTTTCAAACAGCCTATCCCAATGCTAAAATTCTTTATCCAGGTAAGAATGATTTCACTCCAGCAAAACGTGTGAAACTTTTCAATGACATCAAGAATAACTCTTGGGATGTGATTATCCTCACACACGACCAATTTGGCAAAATACCACAATCGCCAGAACTGCAACAGAATATTCTGCAATCGGAATTGGATACGGTGGAAGAGAATTTAGAGGTGCTCCGCTCACAGGGCAAGGATATATCCCGTGCAATGCTCAAAGGATTAGAGAAACGCAAACAAAACTTGGATGTGAAACTCGAAACCATTGCTCACTCTATCAAAGAACGAACCGATGATGTGGTGGATTTTAAGATGATGGGAATTGACCATCTTTTTGTGGATGAATCTCACAAATTTAAGAATCTGATGTTTAATACCCGCCACGACCGTGTGGCGGGATTGGGCTCACAAGATGGTAGCCAAAAGGCACTAAATATGCTCTTTGCCCTGCGTACAATCCAAGATAGAACAGATAAAGATTTAGGTGCTACTTTCTTATCGGGAACAACCATTTCCAACTCTTTGACTGAACTTTATTTGCTATTCAAATACCTCCGCCCGAAAGAATTGGAACGACAGAATATCAACAGCTTTGATGCATGGGCAGCCATCTTTGCCAAGAAGACCACCGATTTTGAGTTTTCTGTAACCAATCAGATTGTGAACAAGGAACGTTTCCGTTATTTCATCAAAGTGCCTGAATTGGCAGCCTTCTACAATGAAATAACCGACTATCGTACAGCGTTGGATGTGGGAGTGGATAGACCTGATAAAAGAGAAATTCTCCATAATATTCCGCCAACGCCCCAGCAAGAAGAATTTATCGGAAAGCTAATGAAATTTGCAGAGACAGGTGATGCCACTATATTAGGACGTGCACCGCTTTCTGAAACGGAAGAGAAAGCCAAAATGCTTATTGCAACAGATTATGCCCGAAAGATGGCTCTTGACCTTCGGATGATAAGCCGTGATAAATACGAAGATCATCCTGACAACAAAGCTTCCCATTGTGCTGCCAAGATTGCTGAGTATTATAATAAATACGATGCACAAAAAGGTACGCAGTTTGTCTTTTCAGATTTGGGAACTTTCAAGTCTGGAGAATGGAATGTCTATTCTGAAATCAAACGAAAGTTGGTAGAAAACCATCATATTCCGGCACAGGAAGTTCGTTTTATTCAAGAGTGTAAAACGGATAAGGCTCGTAAAGATTTGATTACTGCAATGAATGAAGGAAAAGTGCGTGTATTATTCGGCTCAACTGATATGTTGGGAACAGGTGTAAATGCCCAACAAAAAGCTGTTGCCATTCATCATCTTGATACACCGTGGCGACCATCAGATTTGGCGCAGCGAGATGGCCGAGCTATTAGAAAAGGCAATGAGGTAGCCAAACTTTATGCGGATAATAAAGTTGATGTGGTGATTTATGCCGTTGAGAAATCACTAGACAGTTATAAATTTAATCTACTGCACAACAAACAGCTTTTTATCTCGCAACTCAAGAGTGGTGCAATGGGAGCAAGGACTATTGACGAGGGTACAATGGATGAAAAATCCGGCATGAATTTCTCCGAGTATATGGCTATCCTTTCCGGCAATACCGACCTGTTGGACAAAGCCAAGATTGAAAAGAAGATCGCCTCTTTGGAGAGCGAGCGCAAAGCATTCAACAAAAACAAAAGCGGTTCCGTCTGGAAATTGCAGGAGAATACCCGGACGCTTGACCATAATAACGAAATCATTTCCCGAATGACTTCTGATTGGAATACTTTCTGCAATCGTGTAAAAACAGATGCCGATGGCAACAAACTCAATCCGATTAAATTGGACGGTGTAACGAACTCCGATGTGAAAGCCATTGGTGCAAGATTGCAGCAGATTAATGATAAAGCACGGACTGAGGGTGAATACAAACCTATCGGCGAACTTTATGGCTTCCAACTCCTAGTCAAAACCGAAGCTTCCATGAAGGATGGTTTTGACTTTAAGCAGAACCGGTTCTTTGTAGGTGGAGAGTACAAGTACTCATATAATAACGGCAATATAGCCACCGAACCAAAATTAGCTTCTTTGAACTTCCTCAATGCCCTGGAACGCATTCCAAAGTACATCGAGCAATATCAAACCGCCAATATAAAGTTGGAACAGGACATACCCGTTCTTCAACAGGTTATAAATGACATATGGAAGAAGGAAGATGAGCTAAAGAATTTGAAATCCGAGTTGTCGGCAATAGAACGTAAAATCCAACTTTCGTTAAAGCCTGAACAAGCTCACTCTGAAAGTGAGCAGCCTCAAAATCGGAAGGAAACGCTTGTGCCAGATACTCAGACACAAACTGTTTTCTCTACTAATGGACAGCTCCATCCAATTGCCCCTTCGGTCACGTCAAACTACGTTCCACGTGATTCGGTGCAAACCGATAGGCTGTCAAATGCTGGTGGAGAGAATGGCAGGCAGGCTGCCATACACTCCAGAATGGACGGGGCATCGTTAAATATCAATACAAAAAATTCAAAACGGCAATTACACCTATAAAGTTAGAACCCTCAAAAAAATATTCGAGGGTTCTATTAAAACTTTTATACTGTGACCTTTTTTAACGTAGAAGAAGTTTTTCCAAAATTAATTTCAGAAAAGTCTTTATTAGCCTTTTCCTGTACATCCATATCCTTAGTTTCTAAAATAGCAGACATATACTTTAATTTACGTTTTGTGTTTTCAATTATATCAGCCCATTTCATTACCCATACCTCTATGTTTCTCTTTTTGCTTCTGAAATAAAGATATTGGTTATCTTCTTCACCTTTAATTTGGAACGTTGCATCATCATTAATTTCCGAACTCACCAATAATATCTTAAACTTCATATTTGCAGGTGCTACTGAACTTTTTTCTATTGCTGTAGCATATTTCATGGCCTGTCCCAGTTCTTTCGGACTAATTTTTACCTTTGGAGCTTTTAATTCTACTATTAATACTTCACGTTGCTTATAATCGATTATCTTTTCACTATACATAAATAAATCTGTTATTGATTTTAATGATTTATCTATTGTTGCAAGATTGTCATCCTTTTTTGAGGCTTTATATTCTAGTAGTTCATCGCGAAGTTTCTTCAGATTGTGCTCGAGATTCTTATCTGACAATAATCGCGTTGAATCACTATATTCTTCTCCGAAAATCCACAACATTTTCTCTAGAAATTTATGAAGTTCCTTTCTTTCTTTTACGTTCTTTGATATTTCTGAATAAACTAACTTTTCAATAAAATCGATATCCTCCATCTTTCTTGCGACTTTATCTGAAAATTCTATTACATTGTCTAACTCTGTCTTTTCCAATAAGCTAGAAAACTGAGAAACCATTTTGTTATTCAGCTTTAATATGCTCCTTAATATTTGGTCGAATTCACCATTTGAAATCGTTCTATCAATCAAAGGATAAACTATCTCCCGAAGTTTGTTTTTTTCGTTCAATATATTATACCTATCCTCTACTAGATATGCCAATTTATCAAAAACCATAGTTTTTGATTTGGAACTAGACTTTTCTTTATATGGATAGTATTCGTCTTTTTGTAATTTCTCGATAAAATTGTCAAATTCCTTATTTTTATCCTTGAAAAAAACATTTAATTGATCTTTAATGAAGGCCTTATAATGTTTGACATTTTCATCCATCCCATCCAAATCGATATTTCTATACATATCAGAGGGTAAAGTATCACAGGCTATATAGACGAACCAACCTCCTATCTTTGGACTAAGCCATTCCGCCTCATATTCAAATCCTGTTGCTATTGTTTGAATGCCAGCATTTAATGTAGTAAGAAATATTTTTCGTTTGTCTAAATTTTTGATATGAATAAAACTAAATCTAGCTTTATGTTCTTTTCCACTTTTGTCAAAATACGACTTTTGCTCATTTTGTGGCGTCCCTATAACAAACTCAGATGGTTGTAAATATTTTCCATTAATATGAAATCTAATTTCATTATTAAATACTTTTAAAGGGTATCGTTCAAATATAGAGTCTTGAATATGATCTTTTAAAAATTTATATATAATTTTTTTCTTTGGTTCTATATCTGTTATTGTTGAATCATATAAATTAAAAATAGTTACTTGATAACAGGTCTTATGTTTCCCTTTTAGGATTTCCTCATTTGTTTCAATATCAACATCCGTAACATTGATGTTTTTACCAAAACTATCAAAAGCCAAAGGGATAGTAGCTTTTGAGTATGTATCATTTATGTTGGAATATCCGATGGTTTCTATTTCGATATTTTTTCCAATTTGAAATGCAGCAAAACGTCCTATTCCCTTACCACCGCTTTTGTTTGCCGTACCTATATCCAATATTTTTTGATCTAGTTCATTAATATGCACACCCTTACCGTCATCCTTTATTTTAATCTTGTTTATAACTAAAGGTGTTAGTATTGTATCATCTGTATAATGAAGGTCTATCCAAATGTTTTTTGCATCTGCTTGTATCGAATTATTAATTAGTTCGCAGAAAGCTGTAAATGTGCTAATGTAATTAGCAAACAACTCATTGACGAGTCTTGAATTTGTAGTAAAAGTCCTTTTCATTGCTTTTTATCTTTTATATTCGCTTAAAACGCTCACTGCTTTATAAA
The DNA here is from genome assembly GCA_009929715.1 of Bacteroidia bacterium. Lineage (GTDB taxonomy): Bacteria > Bacteroidota > Bacteroidia > Bacteroidales > Bacteroidaceae > Bacteroides. The sequence goes on along the minus strand of RZZX01000001.1, from coordinate 5,517 downwards.
TTTCACTATAAGAATCACGTCCTTGATATTTCTCAGCCAATGCGCAAGCCTTTTCCATCTTACTGTCAGCAATCATATCTTTGACCCATTTATCCTTCTCCATAAACTTACGACTCTTGTCGTATGCTGGAATATAGCGTTTCAAAGCCTTCTCTGTTGCATCGGAATCTTTGAAATGGCGACAGGTATCTTCATAATGTAGTAGAAACCAATATTCGATAGATTGAAGACTATCACAAAGAAGCACCTTTTTATTCTTTTCGTAGCGTTTCTTTAAAGCAGTAAGTTTTCTGTTTTCGGCTTCAGAACGTCGGCTAACATCTGCATCGAAAACGCAGATCACAAACACATCTTCTTTTAACAACTCCTTGATTTTTTTCTCAATCTTTTCAATGCTGTTATTTTCAAACAGACGGGGCGAAATAGAACAGTGGTAGCCCAATAACTTCTTAATGTGGCTGAAATAGAACAATTCCGTCAATCCCTCGCCAACAATGTGAATGACTTGGCGTGTCTCATGTGTATTTCTAAGGTTTCTCATAATTACACATATTAGAGGTTCGGGATTGCTCCAAATTTTCCAAACTTATAAGCTTTCTGTAATGAACTGATACGATTCAATCCTTTAAAATCGGTGAGAGGGTAAAGGATAGTAGCACCATCGTTGTTCTTTTCAGTAAACCAAACGTTATCTTTACGTAGTAAGTCTTCTTCTGCTAATAAGCCATCATAATGGGTTGTTAATAGCAGTTGTGCTTTATCCGATTCTTTCAAGAAACGTTCAATAATATATTCAATCAATTTTGGATGCAACGAAGATTCTATCTCATCAACAGCTAAAAAAGCGTTGTTAGCAAGGATTTCTTGAATACAGCCGGCTAATCTCATTGTACGGATGGTTCCTTGAGACTCAAAAACTTCAGGAAATTCATAATAGGATTCTTTTCCTTGCGTATCCTTTACTTTATGTTGGAATATAGTGTCTTGTACAACACCTGCTGAAGTGTCTTTTTCTTTTGCAGAAATGTCAGTGATATTGAAATCTGCTTCCTGCAAATAACGTAAGATATATTCTTTTGCTTTTTCTTCTTTAATATGCCTTTCTGCATATCTGTCAAGTGGTAAAGAAGGTGTTATGGCTGGCATAATCTGTTCCTTGAAATAGGAAAGAATGCTTTCTATTTCAGGCACATTCACATTCACCTGCATATAAGCGGCAAATACCGACATATTAGGCAAGCATTTTAAAGAAATTTCCTCTTTTGCTGCTGCTGTCAATTTTATTTTAGTACCAAACTTAATAGTAGAAACGCCATTCTCTATCGTTCTTTCAAATACAGTAGAAGGTTGCTGGCTTGGATAATATACCAATGTTTCATTTGCAATATGATTTCTTGTTAAAGAAAGACTATAAACAAACTTTGTTGCCTGTCCTTTTTCGATAACATAAAATGAAATACTTAGATCTGAAGTTTGATTACTGCAATCCTTATCCATTAAGAAGGGTGTAATTCCTGTTTCTTCGCCTTTGTTTGAAGGCACTCTAATCAAGAACTTCTTTATAAAGTCGCAAATCTTGATAAAATTACTTTTACCGGAGGCATTTGCTCCATAAACAACGGCAAGTTTAAGTAAACGTATTCCGGAGGCCACTTCAACAACGTGATATGATTCCATTTCCTTACTTTTATCAGCTTCAAAACTAAAAACTGTTTCGTCTCTGAAAGAAAGTATATTCTTGAATTTTATTTCTGCTATCATAATCTTTAAAACTTGTTTTATGCAAATATACGAAATATAAATTCAAAATTAATAAATAAGTTTTTAATATTTGCGAATTTATTGCAGTATTATGATTCTAATGATGTTGATGGATAGGATAATATCTCATATCCCTATAAATGGTAAAAGGCAGATCAATTGTAGTCTGCCTTTTACGTCTATTTTATAGCTTCTCTCGAATAAACTTATGCACATCTGAAGCTCTATAAAAATTCTTACCATCCTTATTTATATAGGGCAATGTTCCTTTCTTTCTGTATCGCTGTAGTGTTCTTGAAGACATTTTGGTAATCATCATCAAATCCTGATTATCCAAGAGCTGTTCACCATCCAAACAGTTACGAACATTTGAAAGTCGGTCAACTTTCTTTTCAATCCTCTCAAAATTATCCATAATCCGCTCCATCCATGCTACAAAATCATCTCTATCTACATACATATTATTTCCTCCTAAATTAGACCTTTAATAAAATAACTCTGATTGGACGGATCTTTCACTATAATTTCCGTATTACGCATAAACTTGATATAGCTTTTTGCTGTACGTTCGCTTACATCCAATATCTGTTGTATCTGTTCGCACAAGTCAATGTAGGTGATGAATTGCTGCTTCTCAAACACTTCACGGGAAAGATTCTCAAGTTCCTTTTGCTTGCGTTGTTCCTTAACTTCACGAGACTTCTCACCTAAATAGGTGTGCATACCGATTTCTCTGTTCCAGGAGAACTGCATCAGCGGAACATCTAACGGACTGCCGTCTCTCACTTTCAAGGCTTTTACAACCGATACAGCTGGATTCTCATCTTTCTCAATCGAAAGAATGGTAGCTGCCTTTCGTTGCAGTTCACTACCCAAATGTCCTCTAAGTTTCAAACCATTGGGCACAAAGTGAAGAACGGTAATAATGCAGGTTTTATATATACCTGCTAATCTGTATAGTTCATCAATAATAGCGATACTTTCCGCTTCATCATTGGCACAGCGTATCAAGTCAGCAATACCATCAATCACCACTATTTGGATACCGCCATATTCGTAATGAAACTTATCCATACTTTGCACGATTGCCTGTAAGCGTTCTTTTCTTGACATTGAGGTCAGACAAAAAGCCTTAAACTCTGTCGGCATGTCCTTTTGTTTGGCGCGTTTGAGCAGATTGGTTACATTCTTGTAAAGCTGTACTTCTGATTGTTCTGTATCGTAGAGTAATACGGCCTTATGATTAATATTCTCCATTACTTGAATACCCAATGTATCAATTGGCGTATTTCCATTACAGATGGAACCGGCGACCAATGCGGCTATGTAGTTACTTTTGCCTGTACCCTCACCACCTGTAATACATAGCAGGTTCCCTTGTGTACCAAGTGGTACATCACCTGCTGATATAATCTCCTGCGCTTTTGCCGGAGGATTTTTATAATCAATTTCGCACGATTTAAGCATTGTCATTGTGTCACTGTATAATGTATCTAAAAAATCAAGGAATAACTTCAAAAACTCTGTACGGGTATATCCGAGCTTAAAATAATCGGATATATCCTTTTCTTCTTTTGTTCCTGCAAGTGGCAAAGCAAGTCGTTTTACACTATATTCTGTAAGCTGTTTCTCGTGTTTCTTACTGCTTTCTATCCCCGTCTTGTCCATATCATAAAGCAGAATGATATGTTTGAATCGGAATGTAAGTTTATAGATGATGTTTGCAGGAATATTCACTGTTTCACTATTGAAGCAAATGGCATGAAAACCCTTTGCAGCCATCGACATCACATCCTTTTCTCCTCCTGTTATAAAGATAGTATCACCCTTTGCGGGTAATTGTTCCAATCCGAAGCAATAGTTTTCACCGATATTGCCCCCATACATAAAGCGAACTTGCGAAAAAGGTCTATACAGTTTGATAAAACGTTTGCTCTTATAGCCAAACATCGGTTCGGATGGAGATGAAATTAAACAGAAAGGTTTATCGTCTGAATTTTGACTTTCAAACGAATGCAAGGAATAAACTTTATATTCATTGAGTATTTCAGCAGTAATTCCGCATTGTTCCCAAAAAACAGTTTCTGATTTAGTAAATGGTTGTTCCTTGAACTGAAAAGATTTGCTTTCTCGTTCAATTATAGATGCCACGTTTACCAATGGTGCTTTTACTTTTGATATAGGTGACAGATTTTTCTCAGACAGACCTAATGATAAGTCACGGTCGATAATTTTCATAATCTCCACAAATTCATTAGTGTTACTACAATCCAACCCGTTCATTTGACCAACAAGAAAGAAACAATCTCCACTGAACTGATCGTTTCCAAAATCTTTCATCTTGTAAACTCCACTATATCGGTCAAAGTAAATGTTGCACGAAGCTTTGCTATCCTGATAAAGAGGGTTGAGGAAGTTTCGTCCGATTCTCCAGTTCCCGGAAATGTAATGCTTGAAAACATTCAAACCATTATTGGTTCTTTCTAGAATCTCGTCTTTCTTTAACATAGAGCTTGTGGTTAGTTATTAAATCATTTAGATTCTCATTCGTACTCTTTATCATTCGGTTTTCCAACATCCGCTTAATCTCTGCTATCTTATAAAAATAGCGGCCACGAATATTCGAGTAGGTTATATCTCCACCTACACGAAGTCGTTGCAGAGTCTTCTCGCTAATTTTTAAGAATGTACAAACCTCATAGCTATCTACCCAAATTTCATCTTCATTTACCTCTTCGGCGACCTTATTATTTGCAACATAATCAGCAATGGCATTGATTTTTGCTTCTAATTTCTTGAAGGCTGCCGAGTCTATTGTTATTACTTCCATAATTAGAACTTATTGATTTGGCTGCAAAGGAATAGGCCTTTTTAGACATAAACTGCCAAGATTCAACCAACTTGGCTGAAATAAATATTTCTGCAAATGCCAGAAAAGATAAGTGCTTTATCCCATTTTTAACTAGGATAAAGGTCGTTTTTGTGATTTAATACATCATTTTAGCTCCAAATGGATAACAACCAACTTGGTTGTTTTTATCAAATGATTTGATAGGATGAATTTCTATTGGCGTTCATTATTTGGTAGTGTTCACAAATAATGAACAGCAGTAGAGAGTGAACACTTTCATTCGACAAAATATTAATAACTATTCTATACAATGGTTATTCAATGTATTTTCTGTATATTTGTACTGTTTTTACGTGTTGTGAAAATTATACAATTAATGATAATTGAATAGTGAATATGGAAAAGATAATAGTAGAAGGTAAACCTTTAGACTTAACTCTTTTGCTAAGAAAGAACTGAAAGGTGTTTTTGTTGATGTTGTTTTAGGGTGTAGCTTTTTTAAAACTGCGTTTAATGGGAACCTTTTATTTGCTAATATCTAAATGAGAAACAAAGTAAGCTCTGTTAGAATATAAGCAATTGGCCGATAAACTACAAAAGATATTAGCATGCCGATTGTTTTTTATTTGATAGATTGCTACTCATATTGCTGATATTCGCATGAAGAAAATATTAGTTGAACAAAATGTTTTTTATACTGTTTATTATTTATATTTAATTTAACAATCTACCTGGTAGTTAAAATCCCTAAAAAATAGAAGTTATAATATCCAGCTCTTGAGGTATAAAAGTTTACCTTTGATAACTTGAGTTCAACTTATAAATGCAACTTTTGATTTTGGAAAGATGCCCAAAGAAGATAACTATTTTTTCAGAGAGGAAAGAGGGGAAATCCCACTCCTTCG
>RZZX01000256.1 GCA_009929715.1 Bacteroidia bacterium | reverse complement strand
AGCCCAATTATAGAACTTTACAAGTTCATCAATACCTCTTCCAATTTTGCCTATGAAACCCTGAATAGAAGTAAAGTTGATTTTATTAAAGAAGTTAGTGACTGCGTCTTTAGCTTTGTTTACTGCGCCTTCCATTTCTTCGTTTGAAACTTTACCGTCTTTATTCTTGTCAATGATTTTAGTAACAGCTCCAACCGCTTGACCTGCCATTTTACCTAATTGACTGCCGACAATGCTAGACATCTGTGTGGCGTTATTACCTAGAGTAGACATGTCTAAACCTGTGTCTCCTAGACCTTTACGGAAACCGTCCAAGGCGCTTGTATTGAAACCATTGGAAATCATCTCTCTAATTTGTCCCCACGTGCTAGGACCATTTGACGCCAATTGCTCCCCTTTTTGTTGAAACAATTCCATGGCTCTGTTCATGACTTCTGTGCTGAAAACTCCGTCCTCCATTTTGTCTTTGAAGTTTTCCATAGTAACAGCACCGTCGCTAGTTGAACTCATGGCATTAACCAATGTACTTGTGAAGTCGTCTCCGAAAACGTTGGTAAAATCTTGTACACTCAATTGACCGTCTTTCAGCATACGTTTTACGCCACCAGTAGAAACTTCAATACCTTTTAACGATGTTTGAGCTTTAGCCATTTTGGTTGCCCAATTATCGCCAAAGGTGTTTGCCAACAAGTCAGCCTCTACTTTACCTTTTTTCAAAGCGTCAGGCAACTGTTCGGCTGTCATCCCTACATTTTGCATTTCGTTCGATGCCTGAATAAGCATATCGCGGAACTGCGCACCAAGTGCCGATTGCATCATTTGGTTAAAATCTTGAGCGTGTAACGTTCCAGAACCCAACGCTTGAGCTAAACCATAAGTGAATTGCTTTTGTGTGTCCATTCCTAGACCTAAGCTATCCCCTACTGCATTGATAGCATTAACAGTCTTATAGGCTTCATCTCCGCTTATTTTCGTGTAACTAGAAATCGTAGCCCCTAATTCATTCAAGTCATTCTTTTGTGACTTTAGAAGTAAGTTACCTTTGTCAATATGAGCATTAAATTGTTCGTACCCTTTAGCTCCGTCTGCTAGCGTTGTGCTAAGTGTTTTCTGTGACTGAACTTGTCTATCATACGTGTCCATTAGTGTGTTTGCAAAGCCACCAACCAAGTCAGTAGCTTTTGAAATTCCACCACTTACAAGCCCAATAGCTGACGAGATACCACTTACAACGTTACCAACTTTAGAGAACGTACCAAGTAGCGAACCGCCTGCCGACTTCATCTTGTCAACTGCACCTGATAAGCCTGAACCTTTTTCTGAACCAATCTTAGAGAGTTCTGTGCTTAGTCTAGTTGCTTGCGTTTGAGCTTTTACTAACTGACTTTCTAATGCCTGCACTTGTTTTTGTGTAGCTCCTGACATCTTAGCGTTCGCAAGTGCTTTTGTTAAATTATCTACATTCTGTTTAGCAAGGTTTAAAGCTCTCTGCGTTTCTTTAATACCCTTGTCTTTCATAGTAACAGAACCAGTTATCTGCGCGTTCTTGTTCGTTTCTTTAGCTAGACGACCAATGTTATTGATTTCTCTTTGTGCTTCCCTAGCATTACTTAGAACGCCTTTAGTTTCCAATTCTGCCTGAATGACATACTTTTCTTTAGCCATTGTTTGTTATACTCCTTAATTTACGCTTAATGTTTTTAGTTTTGTCGTCCATTTCGTGAGTGGCTTT
>RZZX01000255.1 GCA_009929715.1 Bacteroidia bacterium | reverse complement strand
ATCACAAGCTCATAAACTAACACCGCCGCTGTCACTACTGGAATTATCAGCAAATCAAAGTTCTGCACTAAAAACTCTGCGAATGTTGGCATTGCCCCCACCCCCTATCTTACAATTGCTTTCAAGGGCTTGTCATGCGGCAGGATAACTATTTGTTGATTATCCAGTACCGCACAACTCAACCTCAATAGCAAATCCTTGGCACAACTCTCACAGATACGCAGTTCAGTGATATATGGATTACCTGTGCCTACCTGCAGAGTTATCAAGGCCGCACCGTCATTACAAGCATTGCATGTGCCTTCTCCAGATACTATTGTTTGTCTAACAGCGTCAACCATTATATCTCGCCCCCTATGCAGATTTTGACCTCACCGTTGCTCTCTATCAAAACTTCACTGATTGTGTATTGCCTGCAATAAACATCCTCTGCGATTACCTCGGTGTCTTTATTCTTGATTGCGGTCAATTCATCAATTAAATCCTGCACTGTCATTCTTGTTCACCTTCTTCCTCATACGCTGGCGGCATTGGCATCCATGCTATCACTGGATGTATATTGGAAGTTCCGTCAATTTCCCAGCGCTCTACTATCTTTTTGCGTAGCCATATCCTGCAGTATCGGCCTTCAAATACCTGCCCATGGATGTTAGTGACTAAGCACTTCTTGTTCGCATAAACACTGAAACATTTTTCCTCGTCATACGGCGGCAACTCTGGTAACGCCTCTTTTACTGGTATCCACTGCAATTTGATTTCTTTCATCAACAATTCACTCCCTTCACCGCTAATAAATTCAATGCCGCAATAGTCGGCTTATATAGGCCGTAAGAGTTAGCATGGTCAAGCAATAAGCATAGAATGTCAACAAACCTAAACTCTGAAATCTCGGCATTTGGTATTAGACTTAGACCGCTGACATATCCATATTCGGCATAGTCCTGTGATACTCTGGCTTTGAATATCATTGATTTTACTTCACACTCCGCACCATGTATCAGCGTTTTAACCTCAATGAACCCCACTGGTTTCAATACTCTCGGCATAAGTCCAGCCTCTTCATACAGCTCACGGCGGGCAGTGACTTCAAAATCCATGTTGTCATCTTTATCCATTTTGCCTGCTGGGAAACACCAGCCTTGACCGTCGGTACGTTTTCCTAAGAGAACCCTCATGCCATCCTCTGAAACCACTGCAACCCCTGCCGCCAGAACCTTGCCACCCTTGTCAAGAACCATTGTAATCTTCCACTTTTCGTGTAATCAAAATATTTGCACTTTGTTCGGTATGGAACTTTATCACAATCAATATGATTGCGCCATGACTTTTCATCAGTAGTCCACTCACGGCAGTAGTCACAGAACATTATAGGCCTGCCGATATAATGGCCAAACCGTATATGCGGATATTTGCGTCTTACTGCCTTCCTACTCTTTGAGTTCATTTATCTCGCCTCGGAGTAAAGTAGTATTTGAAAACCGCATTGTTCTTTTTGCTACGCTCAACCACTTTGAACCTCGCAGACTCAACCTGCTTTGGCGCTCTGGTGATTGTTCCATTCAAACCTACACGGTCAATATAGACACGCACTGCGTCTGCTGAACTCTCTGCCTCAACCAGCACAATGTCTTTCGGCGGCAGGTCATGTGACTCTTTATCATACACGGCATACAGTTTTACCATGTTCTCACCCCCTATTTATTTACCCATAGAACCTTCGTAATGTGCGGCGG
>RZZX01000254.1 GCA_009929715.1 Bacteroidia bacterium | reverse complement strand
TTTATATATATTTGTTGACCATAAAATGGGAACCATAAATTATTACCTAATTATTAATAACTCCATTACTAACAATTTTATGAGAAGAGTAGCTTTCTTTTTTTGTGCGCTATTCGTTTTTGTTTGCATGCAGGGTCAGACCAATTTCTGGGAGAATCCTACGCTGGTGAATGAAAATGTAGAAAAGGCGCGCGCAACTTTTGTTCCTTATCAGAAGTCGGAACTGGCCCTGACGGGTGATAAGTTCAAAACTCCGTTTGTACATTCGCTAAACGGAACATGGCGGTTTAAGTTCAGTGTAAAACCATCCGAACGTCCGTTAGACTTTTATAAAACCACCTATTGTGATAACGATTGGAGCGATATCAAGGTTCCCTCCAACTGGGAGATGGAAGGATTCGGTATTCCGGTATATACCAATGTACCCTATATCTTCCCGCATAATCCTCCTTACCAGGATAACGAAGATGTGCCCGTCGGCTCATACCGAACTACTTTTACTGTGCCTGCCGGATGGAACGGACGCGAAACTATTCTGCACTTTGAATCTATCGCCGGTGCTGCCACTGTATGGGTAAATGGCGAAAGGGTAGGATATTCCAAGGCATCCAAGACAGCTGCCGAATTTAATATTTCGAAGTATCTTAAAACAGGCAAAAATCAGCTTGCCGTAGAGGTGTTCAAATGGAGCGACGCTTCCTATCTTGAAGATCAGGACTTCTGGCGTCTGGCTGGTATCGAACGTGACGTGTATTTGATTTCTCGTCCCAAAGTGTCGTTGGAAGATTTCTTTGCCGTGGGCGATCTGGACAAAAGCTACAAGAATGGTATCTTTTCGATGGATGTAAACGTACGCAACTTTAACGATGCAGCTGCTGTAGGTTATTCGGTTGTAGTAGGTTTAACGGATGCAGCCGGAAAGACGGTTTTCACCAAAACACTTGGTGTTCCTTCTATCGCAGCCAAGGGAGAACAGAAAGTTTCCTTCAAGCAATCGGTTGCTAGTCCCAAGTTATGGAGTGCAGAATACCCCAATTTATACAATCTTACCGTAACCTTAAAGGATGCACAAGGTAAAACGGCCGAGTTTACCGCTGCGAAGACCGGTTTCCGTAAAATAGAGATGAAGAACGGTCAGGTTTGGATCAACGGAACTCCTATTATCATTCGCGGAACAAATATCCACGAACATCATCCTAAAACTGGTCACACAGTGGATCAGGCTACCCGTATCGAAGACATCCGCCTGATGAAGCTGAACAACATCAACGCCATTCGTATGAGTCACTATCCCCAGAGCATTGAGATGTTCAAACTATGTGACCAATACGGACTGTACGTAATTGACGAAGCCAATATCGAAGTACACGGATTGGACGGATTCGACCGTTCTCGTCACCCGTCGTTCATAAAAGAATGGTTAGGTCAGCATATGGATCGCACCATCCGCATGGTTGAACGCGATAAAAACCACCCGTCTATCATCGGATGGTCTACCGGTAACGAAAGTGATTTCGGACCTAACTACATTGAAACATACAACTGGATGAAACAACGCGACCCGTCCCGTACGGTTCAGTGCGAACGTGCCGATGAAAACCAGTACACTGATATCATTGCCTGGATGTATACATCACCCCAGCGCTTACAGGCTTATGCCGACCGTAAAGACACCAACCGTCCGTGGATTCTTTGTGAGTATGCGCATGCTATGGGTAACAGTACCGGTAACTT
>RZZX01000253.1 GCA_009929715.1 Bacteroidia bacterium | reverse complement strand
ATATTATAATAGTCTTTCCACCGTTCCTGATTATCAGGAGAACCACCTGCACCCAAAATGCGATCAATGTTTTTCTTGTAGTCATTTAGCTTGTTGGTAAGTTTTTCACCTTCCACTTTCCAAGCAATGTCTAATGCCCCTCCTTGACGGTCTGCTATATTCAATGCTTCAATTTTGGCTCGTTTTACCATTGCTGAGTCAAGAGATTCTGCCATCTCTACTTGGTTGTAAGCATTCAAACCAGAGAGCGTTCTATATCCCAGTTTGTTCTTTTCACTGGCTGTTTTCTTATAGCTGTTATGTAGCAGCCAATAGTAATAGTCTGGTGTCAGTGTGCCAGAACCGATCTCCATTACTGTAACCTGGTTCATCTTTGATGCATCATGGCTGTAACTTACGCTCTGAGCCTGAGAAGTCAGAGCAATACAGCTAAGTCCGATAAGTCCATATAGTTTCTTCATTTTTTCTTTATCAATGCGTCGTGACTTGATCTTTTCCAACGATCCAAAGCATCATTGGTAATCTCAAGTTTTGACCTGTTTATATTGGTAGCTTCTTTCCAGTACCCCATGCGGAGGTGGATAAATTTCCATGTCTCGAAGTAGGCTCTATTCAAAGTGAGCTCAATGTTGTCAAGCGACATGTTGATGGATGCCATAGTCAACATTAGGTCATTGGTAGAACAGGCTGCTACACCTGTTGCATACAAAACCAAATCAGAAACAGATTTGTAGAGCTGTTTCCCTTCTCCATATACTCGCTCCAACATTCTCTTGTTTACACTGATAATCAGCGTATCTATCATTCTGATTTTCCCTCTCTTTATGATTTCCTCATTGTAATCCTCCAACAAGTTTTTGTAGTCACTGATTCTATCAGAGACATTGTTGTAGGTATCATACATATTCATCGAGGTACGAAGAGATTGATAGAGTACATCAATCACATCGAACGCTCTGGTATATTTGTCCAGTTCTACATTCAAATCTTTGTATTCTACGGCAGCCGTTTTACTATAGTCGTGTAATAGTTGATTACTCATTTCCAAAGTAGAACGAGCCAACAATAGGCTTCTTACCTGCTTATGGTCATTGATATATGCTTCCAATGCCGCAGGATCACTTTGTGCCCAGACAAAGGATGGTAGGGATAGAAGTACAGTTAATACTAATCCGAATAGTCTATTCATGTTCTGGTTCCTCCTCTGATTTGATTGTCGGTGATGGATCTGGTTCTGTCATTTGACCGACAGGCTTTCTTCCTTCTTGTTTGGACCTATTACTGTTACCTGATTTTGCAGCTTCTGTGGCATTATTCATCCACCTTTCGAGACTTTCCTCCAAAATCGTTTGATGCCTTCCTTGTTCATCATTGATTCTTGGACCTATACGATTCCACACATCGGTAATATTCAAGCGATAGTACATCATCTTTTCAAGGCTCACCAAGTCAGCATAGATTTGAGTTAATCGGCTATCTATCTCACGTGCTACTTCCAAACGGTCAGAAGACCACAGCAAATGATAGGTATCTTCGGTGTTATCGGTATCAGTAGGTTCTGATTTGATGTACTCTGTACTTACTTTACAGTTCGGGTATTGACGAGCTATTTCAGAAACTCGGTTGTTGACTAGCTGCACTTTCTTTCGTTCATCATCATCAGGATTCAATTCAAGGATATCGACCACCTCGGTGTCTGTATATTCAGAGGTCAGTTGCCACGAAATCTGAATGAT
>RZZX01000013.1 GCA_009929715.1 Bacteroidia bacterium | reverse complement strand
TGTAAATGCCTTATATTTGCAAGGTGAAAACAACCATACGTAAATTGATTTTCTTTATCAATCGTTGTAAATGCCTTATATTTGCAAGGTGAAAACAACCAAAAATCTCCGTTACGTATTTAGTTGTGGTTGTAAATGCCTTATATTTGCAAGGTGAAAACAACACCCTTACCAATGATAGTACCACCTACACGTTGTAAATGCCTTATATTTGCAAGGTGAAAACAACAACGCTCGGCCTCCCTTTTTTTACGCTTCAGTTGTAAATGCCTTATATTTGCAAGGTGAAAACAACCTGCTTGCAGGATAGAAAAACATCCTCTGCGTTGTAAATGCCTTATATTTGCAAGGTGAAAACAACGAAGCAGTTGTCTAAATCTGGACGTTGATTGTTGTAAATGCCTTATATTTGCAAGGTGAAAACAACTAAATGACATAAGGAGCCGCTTGAGCAAGTGTTGTAAATGCCTTATATTTGCAAGGTGAAAACAACTTCTTCAATGATTGGCAAAACGACGGTTAAGTTGTAAATGCCTTATATTTGCAAGGTGAAAACAACCCCAAGGGCACACATGCAGATACAGAAGAGGTTGTAAATGCCTTATATTTGCAAGGTGAAAACAACTAACCCGATATTGGAAATTAACGCTTCTAAGTTGTAAATGCCTTATATTTGCAAGGTGAAAACAACTTATTCTTAGTTCCAACCGAGGACACGATCGTTGTAAATGCCTTATATTTGCAAGGTGAAAACAACATGGTGCAGCCCTTGACTTTGAGTCGTATCGTTGTAAATGCCTTATATTTGCAAGGTGAAAACAACACTCCCCTTATAACTATCTACTAAGCAGACAGTTATAAGGTTTTTTTTAAAAAAAAAGAGAATCATCCGCTACCCCCCCCCTTTACCCCAGTCTTTTTTGAATTCCAATCATCTTTTTTGAACAAAAAAAGACCAATTATTCTAGTCTACTTAAAAATGTTTTTGTACTTTTGAAGGAGATAAAACAACCAAAAATCAGTATAAAATGGAAAAATCCAAGTTAGATAACGAGATGACTTTTGCAGAAGATGCATACTACTTTGCACATTACGCCAATATGGCCCGACACAATGCCTATTTGATTCTTAATCATATTAATAAAAGCATTTTCGGCAATGAATCAACTCTAAAAGAAGAAAATCTTCAAATCGCTATTATCAAGATATTAGATCCTAAAAATGGAGCTGATCACCATGCTAAAGCCATTAAATTATTAAATCATCACTTCCCATTTATAGCCTGCTATTATAAAGAAGATATTAAAAAAGCAGTAGAAAATAGTGCCTATAAAGAAATGAATGATAAGAAGTTAGACCATTTAAAAGAACCTCTAACACTAAAACAAATATTAAAAACACTAACCGGAATCAGAAATGAATTAAACCATTACGGATATTCTCGCAAAGAACACCCCATCCCTTTTTTTCAGGATCTGTTTAATGACTCCATACAACTGGCGAAAAAAAGAATGATAGAATTTAATGAAACCCGGTTTAATTCCATCCAAGATTCACCTTACCACAAAATGGTCGACCCCAAAGACTCGGTTTTAACAGATACAGGCAAACTGTTTTTCCTATGCCTATTCTTAGATAAAAAAAACGCCTTTGAAATGCTAGCTAAAGTCAAAGGATTCAAAAATAGAACAGACGAGAAATATAGAGCAACCCTCGAATGTTACACCCAACTATGTTGCAAAACACCTTACCCCAAACTCGAAAGCTCCGATATCTCTCTGGATATACTCAACGAGTTAAACCGATGCCCTAATGCACTCTACCAAGTATTGAGTGAAGAAGATAAACTAAAATTCAAAAAAGAGCCCAACGAAGAAACAGCGGAGGAGCTAAACCCCATTATGAAACGGTATGACGACCGATCGGCATACCTCGCACTTCGTTACTTTGATAGAACAAAATGCCTGGATAATATAACGTTCCATCTACAACTAGGGCGTAAAGTTATGGGCGAACCTCATAAAAAGGTTTTTGATGGTAAAGAACGTACCCATCAGATACTAAAAGAGATGCGAGTACACGATAAATTGTCGACTTATGAAACAGAAGAAGCCCAAACATTCTTTCAATCAAAAATAGAATCAAATGAAGTAGAACTATTTGCCCCACACTACCGCATGGTGGGAAATAGAATAGGCTTGTCTTTTGGTACTCCATCAGAGAAAAAGGAAGGCTATAGTATCCCTATAAATAATCAGCCTGCACCTCAGGCAATCCTTAGTACCAGTGAACTAGGTGCACTCTATATCTATAACAGACTCTACAAAGAGAACAAAATCACACAATCTCCCAAAAATCTGATGTCTACTTATCTCCAAACAATGAATCGATTTATCAAAGATTGGAAGAACGATGGTATCAAGCCAGAGACTAGCTCAAACAAAATCATTAAAGAACGAAATCAAGAAAGAACAAAGCAAACTATCAATGAATTAAAAAGGAGGACAGACCATTTACAAAAATTGTTGGACGAGAAATACGCTGGATTAAAAGTGAAACACCTTCCGGATATTTGCAGAGAACATCTCCTGAATTATCAATCGGACGATAATATACAACAAGCGATCGACTTTCTTAAAAAAACACTCTCTGACACAAATTTCAAAAAGAAACAATTGGAACAGTTTGAGAGAAACATGGTTTACCGCTCATCGAATTCAAAACAACTAAAAATAGGCGAGATAGCGCAAGAATTGGCTCGGGACATCGTGTTCTTTCTCAAACCAATAAAGAAAGAGATCACCAACCGAAACAAAGAGAAAGTCACTGTTTTTCAGAAAATAAACAATCAAGACTTTGACATTTTGCAAAACCGCTTGGCTTATTTTTCACTTTACAAAGAGGAGTTGTGTTCTTTCTTCGATGATTTATTGAAAAAGAAACATATGAAACACCCTTTCTTGGAGAATGTAAAAGCAGAAACCAAATGGTCCAATGGCTTGATAGAGTTCTATTTAAAATACCTAGAGCATAAACTGAAGTGGCTAAATACTTATACAAAGAATGCTCCAAACAACACAACTCGACCAAACTACACAACTTCAAACAGGATAAATAAAAACAGGAGTACTCCAAATAAGAAGGATGAGATAGAAGAAAAGGAGATCGATCCAGAGAAAATAAAAGAGACATTTATAGAAAAATACAACTATTTCCTAAAGGTGAAAACCAGTTCTCCCAAAAACTACCAAGGTAAAGCTATATTTATCCCTGTAGGGTTATTTAACGATGCCATCACCAAAGCCATGAAAGAGAGTGGTTATCAGGTGGAAGATGACGAGAAGACTCCCAATGCTGCTTATTGGATAAAGAGTTATTTCCATGGAGCTACCCAGCCCTTTTATCAACTTCCTCGCTACTATAATCGGGCTAAGAAAGATGAAGAGAGAGACCTTGTAGAAGCGGCATTACTTAAAAAAGAGATAAAGAATTACTATGTTAAAGCAAACAAAAAAACTCAAAATGACTTCAAGCAACTGGCAAAAAGAATCAGAAAGCAAGAGGAGGAGATACTGACTCAACAAACATCGGACAGGGTACTGTTTATGATGGCAACGGACCTGCTGAACGGAGGATCAGACGGCCGTCAAACGATAGAGTGTGAACAGATAAACACATTAGGATTCAACTTAGGAGAAAACAAAATCTTAGATGAGAATAGAAAAGTGTCCATGAATATATACGGGCGAAAAGTCGTTTCCGAACTTCCAATTAAAAGATACGGTGAGTTCAGACGGTTTATGAAAGACCGTAGATTAGAGAACCTCATAAACTATTTCCCTGAAGGCAAGGACATTGAACTTGGGGTGCTTAAAAGTGGTGAGGTGGAAGCTGTAGGAGAGAGATTCTCTTCTTCAACTCTAGCCAATGAACTAGAGTTTTTTGACTCCCAACGTTGGCTATTAATGAAGTCTATTTACGAATTTGAAAAGAAGATCTATACCCATTTCTTCGATGTTCTGACTAAAAATGTGCCAGAAAAAGAGATGATGGAGAATAACTATATCGCCCATTATCACTATATAGAGTGTGCCAAAAAGCTAGAACTATCTGTCTCTGAGTTGGAAAAAGATGATTTTAAAGAGTTAAGGAACAAGATACAGCACAATGAGATTCCTTACTCCCAATGGATCAAAAATCGCATATCGACCAAAGATGGCCATTTAATAACCAAACAAATAGTGGAGTTAGTTTTGTCTATCTACCAGCAAATGAATAACGAACTTGACCAATTAATCAGAAAATGACACTAAACGTAGAACTCATCGTCGCTCAGTTAGGGGCAATAGTCGGCATTATTTTAGCTGCTGCATTGGGCTTTCATTTTTGGCGTAAACAGAAAAGAGAGGAAGGGCTTTATCTTCAAGATCAGACGTATTATGAATCTCACTTAGCCGCCGCAAAAGCTGTTTGGGGATTAATCGTTTATTTTTCCGAAAATGATAATGATAAGAATATGCTTAAACGGGGTGAAAAAGAGGAGAATGATCAAAAGATCCATTATTTCAGAGCACCTCAAGCGAAGATGTTCTTTGAACAACTAAATGTGGTATTCTATGAACAAGGACACGGGGTGTTTCTAAACAAAGAGATTAAGAGCCTTCTCTTTGAACTTCGTAGTCAAGCGTATGCATGGTATCATATAGCCAACAAAGAGGAGTCGAAAGAGCTTAAAATAACGAATATAAAGAAGTATAATAGAGTGGTGGAGATTAGAGAAGCTTTAAGCGTAGAACTAAAAAAGGCTCTTCTGGTTAAAAGAGAGTGGCATAGATAGGGGTTCCCTCAAAAAAAACAATCGGCACGCTATCCATTACCAGATAGTGTGCCGATCAAAGCTGATCTCCTCAGCCTGCTTCTTCAGAAAGTCTCAAAAGAATAGTCTTAAAAGAATCATCTTAAAGCAAGGTTTAAAAGCAACGCTTTTTAGAGGGTTAATTAGTTAGTTCCGGGTTGGCCGCAATAGCCTCCTGAGGAATAGGCAACGTATAACGTTTATCGTCCTGACTCAGTACATACGTCTCCCCCTTCAACACCTTCTCTAAGCGCGGACGCGTGGTGCGACGAAGATCGAACCAACGATGTCCTTCGAAGGCCAATTCACGGCTCCGTTCGGTAGCTAGTTCCTCAATCAACGCTGCCCGATCCATGGCATTCACCGCCGCAGAACGGGTGACATAAGCTTCCGGTGTATAACGGTTCTGATCCAAGGCCAACAAGCGTGCTTTTGCCTCAGGCAACTTATCGAGTTGTGCAGCTGCCTCGGCCGCAATGAGGTACATCTCCCCCACACGGAACGAACAGCGAAACTCATCCCGACCACCCTTTTGAGAGTAACGGTTACCCTTCTTATCGGCCGCCTTGAAATAAGCATCTAGACGCAAATCGCCCGGCTGATACAAAGCCAACAAGGTTTGTGAAGCACAAGCCGCCTGATTGGCACTGCTCGTCATCCCCAGCTCCAACGCTGTGATGTTCTCCACAGACTGATAGTGATTCGGCAATTTATAACCTGCCTGATTCAAGTTTTCTAAGGTCGATTTCTGAGCTAATAGAGCCTCAGAGGCATCATAAGCTTTTTTGAAATCACCCATATAAAGGTATACCCGTGCACGCAGAGCCGGAACGGACAAGGTGGTAAAACGGTACGACCACTGATCTTCCCAGCGCTCCTTGTTGAGCAATTTCTCTGCCTGATCGATATCCGCCAACACCGCCGCATAGACCTGCTCTACCGTATGACGCTTCAGCACCCCGTTGATGTCACTATTCATCTTCAAAGGCACCGCTTTCGTTGCCAATGCCCCCGGAGCCGTATACGGCTTTCCGTAAAGATTCACCAGATTAAAGTGCATATACGCCCGGAGCAAATAACACTCCCCGATAAGCTGACGAATATCCTCCTCCGCTCCTTCGGTAATCTCACCCCGTTTCTCAATGGTATAATTGGCCGTAAACATCGCCGAATAGAAGTTCTTCCACTCAAAAGGCGTTGTCCCCTCCAAAGAAGAAAAATCATCCCATCGCTCTATCTTCCCATAACTCGTCTGATCATAACTGTTCTCATGTACAAACATCTCATCCGAGCGGAAGCACGCCTTTCCGGTTTCACTCGGCACCGTTTTATAGGCCGTAGAGAGTAAAGCTCTATACTCTTGGAGAGTCGTTGGAATAACCATCCCCACCGGTTTAATATCGAGCAAATCACATCCCGACATCAAGATTGCTGTCATTAAGACAACCAAAGTCTCTTTTTTCATCCTATCTTTATGCTCCTATGATTTAGAAATTTACATTTAAACTCACTGTTACCGATTTCGGCATAGGTGCCGCATACGGATTCGACATCGCCTCCGGATCCAAATAATTGTCGTAATTTGAACTAATCACGAACAAGTTGCGCCCTTCGAGTGCCACTGTAGCCGAAGAGAAGCCCAACAAACGGTTGATCTTGCTTGGCAACGTATAGCCTAAGCGGATGCTTTGCAAACGCACATAATTCAAATCCTTCACCCACATGTCCAAGTTGGAATAGACATCTCTATTATCTGTAAAGAAGAACGCCTTTCCATTGAACTGGAACGTATTCTCATCGAATACCGGACCAAGCAGAGCAGGGAACTTCGTGTCCTTATTCTCTGATGTCCACCGGTTCAAAACATCATGATTCGTGTTCCGTCCGCGGTCGAAATCATAAATCGTATAAGTAGGGCGCGTACGCACCTTGCCTCCGAAATCATAACTCAAGTTGATACCCAGTTCAAACGCCTTATAGGTAAATGTATTAGTCAGACCACCCGTATACGGACAGTCGGCTGTTCCCACATACGTATAGAGATCCCGACGCTCCTTCGCTGTCAGCTCCGAAGTCATCAATCCCATATCATCTGCCTTCAACTTAAAGAGCTCCTCGACCGAAACCTTCTCGCCCGCCTTGTTGACGAACTTCAGATAACCATCCTCATCTAAGCCTCCTGTTTTTAGGACAAACAACGCTCCCACAGGATATCCTTCCCGTCCGGGATAACGGCTATCCTCACGGATACTCTCCCGCAAAACGGTGTTATTATTGTAAGCGAAGTTAAAGTTGGTTGTCCACATAAACGCCTTCGTATGCAGATTACGTGTACTCAACGCCACCTCGACACCCTTGTTGCGCAAGCTCGCCCAGTTGATCGTCGACGCCTCAAATCCCGTTTCAAGCGGCAACATCTGCATACCGATCAAATCGACTCCCTTGCGGTCATAATAATCCACGCTCAAGTTCACTGCCTGATTGAATGCCGAGAAATCAAAACCCGCATTCACCGAGTGCGTCTTCTCCCAACGCAACTTATCGTTCGGAGCACTGTTGACCGTAATCATGTGCTCATTCCCCCCAGGAAGAATGTTGTTCACCATATACTTACCAAGCAAATAAGGCGATGTGTTCTTGTCCACATTCCCCTGCAAGCCATATGACAAACGCGCCACCAAGTTATCGACCCACTTCACATCTTTCATAAACGGCTCCTGCGATACACGCCACAAGCCACTCACCGAGTAAAGTGGTAAATAACGGTACTTCTCATCCACGCCAAACAAGTCAGAACCATCGAAGCGGATGCTACCACCCACCGTATAGCGGTTCAGCAACGAGTAAGAGAGAGTTGAGAAAGCCGATAAATACGCATTCTCTACATACCCCTTGGTATGAAGCGGAAACGCACTACTCTCCTGCGGAAAGATGATCGGTTTATTCGTCATCGTGGTCCGGTCGAAACCATACCCCGCCGTGTAGAGCTTATCACTCCACGTCTTACGGATCTCGGTACCTGCCATCACCTCAAACTCATGAATGTTGTCAATGTTGTTGCGATACTCTCCCATTGCCTTCCACGTAATCTGACGGTCAGAGTTCTCATTCGCCTTATGGAAGCCTCCATCAGGCAAGAAGCTCTTTCCTTTATAACGATACCTCTTGTGCTCCATACGCATCGCATAGGACTCTGCATCTGCTATCTTCTCGATAGACGTTTCGTTCAACTGCAAGCCTAGTTGCGACGTCACCTTAAACTGATCATTAAAGCGCAACTCTAAGTCGAAGATCGACGATACCCCATTGATCACCGTCTCGTTGGTGGTATTTCTACGCTCCTCGAACGGGTTAAAGCCAAAATCCGTTTCAGAGTCATTCTGAATATCGATATCGTACAGATAGCTCCCCTTCTCATCGAAAGCCTTGAAATACGGATTCGCCAAACGCGCATAATACATCGGGTTAGTCAGCCCATCGCCATCGGGCAGATACGACGAGTTCTTGCGGCGGTTCACAAACAGAGACGCCCCCAGTTTGAGCAACCGGTTTACCTTATAGCTCGTCTTCATCACCATATTCAAGCGTTCGCCAGACACATTCGGGATATTAGAATTCTCCTTCATATACCCCAAAGACGTATAATACGTCACCTTCTCGCTACCGCCAGAAAGCGATAAGTTGTACTCCTGCGTAAACGCATCACGAAGCAAAATATCATTCCAATCAGTCTGCGTACTCCGCAACTGCTCCAACTGCAACTTCGCTCCACCAGAAAGTGCTTCATAGCCGCCATTCTGGAATGTTTCGACCTCATTCAAAGCCGACAAGATGCGATAAACCTCCCCTTTCTTATTACGTTCGTGGTAGTTACGCTTCAACAAGTCGAGTTCCAATCCTACCTTCTCCTCACTGTTAAGCAAGTTCAGGCGATCAAGATCATACTTAGGCGCATAAGTCAACTTCGTTGAGAAGTTAATCACCGGTCTCCCCGATTTTCCCTTCTTCGTCGTAATCACAATGACTCCATTCGCCGCGCGAGCCCCATAAATAGCTGTGGCCGCTGCATCCTTCAACACCGTAATATTCTCTATATCGGCAGGATTCAAACCGGCAATTGCCGTCTGTCCGATATTGTCAATATCCTTCAGCACCTCCATATTCGGTACATTTGTACCTTCCAACGGAATCCCATCGAGCACCCAAAGCGGGTCTTGCGTTCCATTCAGCGACGCCGTACCACGGATACGGATCTTCGCCGGAGCTCCCGGTGTACCCGATAAGTTACTCACCCGTAAGCCGGCAATCTGTCCGGTCAAGGCCTGGTCAACACTCTTTGCCGCACCCAACATCTGGTCCGACAAATCAATCTTCGAAACGGCAGCGGTCAGCTTACGACGCTCTACAGTCTGATACCCTGTCACCACCACTGCATCAAGCATTTGAGCCGATGGCTTAAGGATAATTTCGTATTGGCTCTTTCCGGCAACCAACTTCACCTGCTGCACCTCAAAGCCCACGTAGCTACAATAGATCCGTGAGACTTGGTCGGGCACCGTGATAGTAAACTTTCCATCAAGATCGGTAATCACACCCAAAGAGGCCTGTCCGTTCCCCGCCTGCTTCAAGTCGGCCGAGGTCACATAAACAGAAGCTCCTACTAGCGGTTGATTATCCTCCGAAGAGAGCACCACCCCTCGCACCTGTTTGGCGAAAGTTGTGGCCACCAAGCCAACGAGGAAGACTAAAACCAAAATCTGTCTTTTCATTCCATTAAACACTAAAAATTAATACTCTATTTAAAAACGATATAACTCTTGATCAGAGAGTAAAAAAAGATCAGGGCACTCACTTCCCACCTTGCAGGCAAGAAGTGAATGCTCATGAATCTGTATCTATCAAAAAAAACTGTTTGAAAGTGTTGATGCGGGGGAAAAAGGAATTACTTTATCCCTAACCCGGCATTAATCCGAAGAATCAGATCTTTGTAGTGGTAGCGTGTAGCCACATCCGATGTATTCAAACGCCCCTGAAGCAACTCCTTAATGCGCAACAACTCACCACGTTTCACCGAGATAGCATCCGATATGCGGTTCAGTTGCGAGCCATAGAAGTTCAGTTCCCGACGCGCTCCTTGGCGGTCGGCCTCATCCGTCCGATGGCCGTGTTCCGGGCAGCTACACAACGGGAAAGGTGTAGCAGACAACAGCGGGTGCGCTTCGTACAACTTCTTATTCACCTTCACTCCCTCACTCTCGGCTGCCGCTGTAATCAGTGCATCCACAAAATTCTTCTGTAACGCGCGTGTCAATACATCCGGTGTCTCTCCGCCGATCGTTGTCTTAAAGAGACTCCGGTGAAGCCCCTCCATTAAGTCGACCGCCGTAAACGCCTTCTGCTTACCATTCACCGACTCATTCTCGATCATCCGCATCAAGCGGTTGTTCGACAGTAAATCCCAAAGGATAAAAGACTGCGTATTCTTCATCACCAGGGTTGGCGCATTCTCCACCATTCCAAACGGCGTGTTCCGAAGCAAATAAGTATATTCACCCACCTCCGTATCGAAAAGCCACTTCGGATAAGTCAGCACCTCATCGATCAGGAACTGCAACGCCGCCTTTTGGCGATCCTTCTCCACAAACGTATAGGTCTTCTGTCCATCGCCAACGGTTGTATTCTCCAAATAGATACCCCCGATATTGGCCATCACATGGTACAAGTAATTATTCCACTGATAAATCACGGCATAATAGAGCCGCGAAGCCTCCTCATACGTCTGCCCTTTCTCGCCGGTAGTGGTCCATTTCAATATTTCAGGCACCACCCGCTTCAAGTTGGCAATACCCAACTTCGACGAGCGTATATTATCATCACCCAAGTCCTCACTCAGCGCACGCGGATCCACCGCATCGCGCGAATCCTGCGCCTCACTGTACTTATACAAGCGGTCTGTGTGGCGATCCAAGAATGCCTGAAGCGGTTCCTTCTCTGCCTCGGCCGACTCCTTACCATACCATCGGTACCCATACTCTATTGCAAAGATATCATACGGACCGATGTGCGGCGAAAGAGCCGTCACCCCATCGCCAGGCTGCGCCACATAATTAAACCGCGCATAATCCATGATTGAAGAAGAGGTCGAGTTCATCCGATCAGTAAAACTCTTCGACCGCAAAGAATCCGTTTGAAACGCCCACGAAGCCATCATGTTATGACGCAAACCCAACGAGTGGCCCACCTCATGACAAGCCACGAAACGCATGGCATCACCCATCATCTCATCAGGCAGATTAACTCCCCGAGCCTCTGGACGCGTCACCCCCGTTTGCACCGTGATCCACTCCTGAAGCATGTTCAGCACATTGTGCCACCACATGATATCCGCTTCCAGAATCTCGCCCGAGCGTGGGTCTGTGATAGACGGTCCCATGGCATTCGCCTTCGTAGAAGCCGCATACGTGAGTGTTGAGAAGTTCACATCATCCGCATCCACAGCGATAGAATCGGTCAGTTCCTTCGCCACAATGGCATTCTTAAAGCCTGCCTTTTCAAACGCCCTCTGCCAATCCTCGATACCCTGTTTGATATATTTCCGCCAACGATAAGGCGTTGAGTTTTCGATATAAAACACAATCTGTTTAGCCGGTTCCACCAGTTCTCCCCGAAGATACCGTTCGCGATCTTCCGGTTTCGGTTCCAATCGCCAACGCGTAATAAGCTGTTCCGTCTTAACCCGTTGCTGACCGTCGCTATAACTCAATAACGGATTAGTAAAATAGCCCACCCGTGGATTATCGAGCCGTCCCATCATCGGTTTCTCCGGTAGAAGCAAGATCGATGAAGCCACCTCGACCGTGATATAGACCGATTCTGTGCCCTCAGTCACCTTCGTTGTCAGTTCCGAAGTAGCCACCACGTTATTCTCGAACGCCTTAACAGAAAGGATACGCGATAGATTCTTGATAGCCGATGTGCCCAGATTAATGTTGGTAAAGACATTATTGATGTTTGTTTCCGTTCCATCATAGATGTCATTCACCTTGATCATCACCGTTGTAGAGTCGTTGTTGTACGCCTCAATCTTAAATCCAGCAATGATGGGAGAGATATAGTTATCGCGCACGGAACGGGCGATAGCATCCTTTTCGGGTGCCAAGGGCAACGGCCTACTTTGGCGTGCCATCAACTTATTCGCCTTCTTGTCCAGTTCAAACCGAATCATCTGATTCTCGTAGTTTGTCCCCCGGTTCACGCCTGCCTCATTCAGTTCGCGCGGAACACGCGTGAGCTTGTTGACCACCAACATATCGCGTCCAAGCAAGGTGGTGGGGACTTCAAAGTAAAAATCATTTTTTTGCTGATAGACATTGAAGAGACCCCGATAGCGCAGATTGCTTTTAGCAGTGAGCTTATCGTAGCCATTCTTCGATTTAATACTGTCAGTTACCTCTGTTTTCTTTTTCTTCCGAAACCAACCAAAGTCGTTCGGTGTAGTAGTGCCGGCATACGACAAACTAGTCGGATCCAGAAGCAATGTTCCGGTGACTACTGTCGTCAATAATATCGTTCTAAACCTCATTGAAAATATATTGAATTATCCATTATCATTCCCACTCTCAGGAATTTAAGAGCGCAAATATAAAAAAGAATTCGCAAAAACATGTCTTACAACATAAAAAAGAGCGTTTTTATTCTTATTCTAGGCTAGATTATTGCATTATTATACAGAAAACGACGGTTTATAAACAGATTGTAGAAAAAACGGTTCAAAAACAGCACAACTACCGCATCTGGACTTTTGGAACATACCCCACCGAATTTTCGGACTGCCCCCTATTATCACTCATAGTTATCTCGCCTAAACTTTTCTATTTCCTTCTGTCGTTTTGAGATTCGCTCTTCCAAAGAGGACTGAATAATGCAGAATATTCTATCTGCAAGTATGTGCATTCCTGTCGCATACAAATCAGGAACTCCATCATCGTCCAGTCGATAATGTTGCTTTGCATTACAAATGGCTTCCTTCATATTCATGAAAGCCTTGTTGCAACCAATTCCACCTTTATGTACAGAATCAAGTTCCTCTTTCAATCTTGAACTACGTTTCGAATCTTCAAAGTTCTCACATGAGAAATCCTCTTTTGGCGTATTACGGAAAGCATAATAAAGCCAAATTTCAAAGCACGGATTGCTAACAATCCATGTCGCACGTGATTCCAACTTCATACCCTTCGCTATTTCATCATGGAGAGCATCAACATCCATCACTATAAAAATGTCATCAATGTCAAAAACCGAATAGGCTTCCTTGTCAATGGTGACTTTCTTATTTCTGTATGTTTCGTCAACCACACCACACATTTTTTGAGCCAAGTTTCCTTTATACTCTGCACAGTTGGCTAAAAGCATGTAAGCAATCTTTAAACCAGAGAAAGCATGCTTGCCCTGCATGCACATAAAGTAGTCAGGCTCCTTGTTATCTCCTTCGACAAAGAGGATGTATATCTTCGGCTCAAGCTCTCCGTCTTCCTTTGCATAGCTATTTTGCTCCTCTAGAATAACATGAGCAGAAGCCTCCAAGCTCTCATCCCTTTCTTTTACTACAAGCTCTTTTTGAGCTAGGAGAAGCTCGCGCTTACCCTGTGATTTACTGTACTTCATCAAACTGATCTACAATTCTGTTGAACAATGGCACACCGCCGTAGCGCCCTTCCAAGTAACCATTCTTCATAGAGATATTCTTATGCAGCTTGAATTCATTCAAAGAATAAAGACTTGTACTACCTTCATTTTTTTCAGTAAACCAAACTTCGTCATTGCGCATAAACGAATTGTCAAGGAGCTCGATTTCGTGAGTGGTAAAAATCAATTGTCCGCGAGTTTCCGTATTGTCGGCAAACAAACGCACAAGCCGTTTAATAAGCAGTGGGTGTATTGGATGGTTTATCTCGTCGACGAACACAGTCACATCTTTATTCGTTATGTCACAGAAAACAGGCATCAGCATCAGAAGTTTGATAGTACCATCAGACTGAGAACTTAATCCCATGTCATATACTGTACCATTCAAACCCTCTTGTCTAACAATCATTTCTCCGATTTTCTTCACACCGTCTTCGAATATCACATCAAAAACCGGTTTGTTGTTCTTGAACGCTGATACTCCCGTATTAGAAGACACATTGCTCAAAAGTGAATCAATATCCACAGCTTTGTTTGCTTGGAGATGATTCTTGATATATTCATCAGCTTGCTCATAATCTACTCGAATATTATCTATTCCTAGATTTATATCAGAGAATGTTTTTTTTGTAAAATCAAGAAGGTCAGGCCTCTGATACATCAGATTCACAATATCTGCAAGTTTTGCATACAATGGTACAATAACCAATCCGTTACGAAACCAATCTATAGCATTGCTGGCATGTTCGGAATCCAAAATTGGGTATTGCCTATTTAGAGATAGCAAAGATGACATGGGATTGTTCTGAATAAGTTTCTCCATTGCTTTTTGCATATTAACATTGGGCGTATTAGAAGATTTCACTGTCAACCCCTTCCTCTCGAAAATCAATTTTGCTCTTCCTTTACCTACACCCGAAAGACGTAGCGATTCCAACTCCACCCTTTCTGTAGAAATTTCAATATCATACAAATAATAGAATCCACTATGTTTAAATTCAACTGTGATTTTGATATTCTTCTTTTCAGCATCAGGTTGAAGTTTATGCTGAAATTGAGTTATCTCATTCATAGTCAAAAAATCAGTTAATGTAGCAAATGACTTCACAAACCACATAGCATGTATGAGATTCGATTTTCCAGAACCATTGCCACCATAGATAGCAGCTTGCTTTAAAACAGGTGCTTCTCCATCATAAATATGACCAGCAGGAGTCTGACGCCTGAAGTTGGGAAACATGTCAAACTGCACTTCATAACGGTATGACAAGAAATTGCTCATGATAATTCTAAGAAACATATTCGTATGGGTTTAATTGTCAATCTTGTCGCAAATCTAGTCAAAAACAGCCATATTACGTACATTTCATACGGACAATAGCAAGTTTTAACTATATTTATACCTTATCACTCCTGAAAACTAACCCAATTTTAATATAGCCAGCCAAACTACTTTCACACTTCATACACGGACCGCTCTGTTTAGCTAAGAGGACCGCTCTGTTTGAGAGTCGTAGCAATAGAGAATTCGGATTATCGCAAAAAATAGTGACTTTAATCCTCGTCCGTTAGCCTAAAAAAGGTTATCTTTGTGTATAAATAATTATCAAACTCTCAGAGAACAATACATACCCTATACATCTATGGAACTTCTTGTTTATAAAGCCTCAGCCGGTTCGGGAAAGACCTTTACGCTGGCTGTGGAGTACATCAAACTACTCATTCAGAATCCCAAAGCTTACCGACAAATTCTGGCGGTGACTTTTACCAATAAGGCCACAGCGGAGATGAAGGAACGCATCTTAAGCCAGCTGCATGGCATTCATATCGGCGACCAAGCGTCGGTGCCTTACCTCAAGAAGATCGAGGAGGAGACGGGGCTCACGAACAACGAGATCCGACTGGCAGCCGGAAATGCGCTCACGGCTATCTTACATGATTATAGCCGCTTCAGAGTGGAAACTATCGACTCTTTTTTCCAAACGGTGATGCGCAACTTAGCACGTGAGTTGGAACTGAGCCCGAACTTGAATATCGAGCTGGATAACGCACAGGTGCTGAGTGATGCCGTCGATAGCTTGATCGAGAAACTGGGACCGAAATCGCCGGTGTTGGCTTGGCTGCTCGATTATATTGATGAGCGAATAGCCGATGATAAACGGTGGAATGTGTCCGATGAGGTGAAAAACTTCGGACGGAATATCTTCGATGAGGGGTATATCGAAAAGGGTGATGGACTGCGTGAACGACTCAAATCACCGGATAGTATTAAGTCTTATCGGAAGGAGCTGAAGGAGCTGGAGAAGGCGGCATTGGAGCAGATGGCTGGGTTCTCCGAACGTTTTGAAAAGGAGCTCGACGGACGGGCACTGCAACCGGATGATCTAAAAAATAGCTCGAAAGGTATCGGGAGTTATTTCCGTAAGCTGAAGAGTGGACTGATCGATGAGGGGGTGCGGAATGTAACAGTGGAGAAGTGCTTGGAGAGTGCGGAGAACTGGACGACGAAGAGTTCGAGCAGACGGAAAGAGATCTTGGAACTGGCAGAGAGCAGGTTGATACCGCTCTTGGAGGATGCCGAACGGTATCGCCCGAAGAATAATAAGATTGTAAATAGTTGCCGACTCTCTCTGCAACATCTGAACAAGGTGCAGTTGTTGGCGAATATCGACGAGGAGGTGCGACTGATTAACCGGGAGCATAACCGTTTTTTACTGTCGGATACGAATGCGTTGCTACACCGTTTGGTGAAAGAGGGCGACTCGTCTTTTGTGTTTGAAAAGATCGGAACGAATATCGGGCATATCATGATCGATGAGTTTCAGGATACGAGTAAGATGCAATGGGATAATTTTAAACTGCTGCTTATAGAGGGGTTGTCGAAAGGGGCCAACAGCCTGATTGTGGGGGATGTGAAGCAGTCTATCTACCGGTGGCGGAATGGCGACTGGGGGATTTTGAATGGTTTGAAGACTCGCATCGGGCACTTCCCTATCCGAGAGAAGACACTGACCACGAACAGACGGAGTGAGGCGAGGGTTATTCAGTTTAACAACCGGGTGTTCGAGGCGGCTGTGACGTATCTCAACGGGGTGCATCGACAGGAGCTGGGGGTGGATTGTGATGAACTGCAACGGGCGTATAGTGATGTGGCACAGGAGTCGCCACAAACTACAGAGAGGGGGTATGTGAAGGTGGAGTTTATCGAACCGGATGAGGAGTTGTCTTACCCGGAACAGACACTTAAATGCCTGGGAGAGGAGGTTAGCCGACTGTTGGCTGCGGACGTGAAGTTGAATGATATAGCGATCTTGGTGCGGAAGAATAAGAATATCCCACCGATAGCGGATTATTTTGATAAGGTACTGCACCTGAAGGTGGTTTCTGATGAAGCGTTCCGACTGGATGCGTCTTTGGCGGTGAACTTACTGGTGATGGCAGTGCGCTATCTGTCGAACCCGAAGGATCGGGCAGCATTGGCGCAGTTGGCTTTGAGTTACCGCAACGAGGTTTTACAGGAGGCAACGGATTGGAACGGGTTGCTGCTAGAGGAGGTTATCGAGCAGTATCTGCCGAAGGCGTTCTTGGAGCAGCAGAAGCAATTGGCTTTGATGCCGCTTTATGAACTCTTCGAGGAGTTGTTTGTCTGTTTTGAGCTTTCTCGCATTGAGCAGCAGGAGGCGTATATGTTTGCTTTCTTTGATGCGGTGACCACGTATGTGCAGAACCACTCGTCGGATCGGGATCTGTTCCTGACGTACTGGGAGGAGACGTTGTGTAAGAAGACCATTCCCAGTGGGGAGGTGGAGGGGATTCGGATCTTCTCGATTCATAAGTCGAAGGGGCTGGAGTTCCACACGGTGTTGTTGCCTTTCTGCGACTGGAAGTTGGAGAATGAAACGAATAATCAGTTGGTGTGGTGTGTGCCAGAGGACCAACCGTTCAACGGGTTGGATATTGTGCCGGTGAACTACTCTTCGCAGATGGCGGAGTCTATCTACCGACCGCAGTACTTGAATGAACGGTTGCAGCTGTGGGTGGATAATCTGAACTTGCTGTATGTGGCGTTTACCCGAACAGGGAAGAATCTGATTATATGGAGCAAGGCGGATCAGAAACGGACGATGTCTGAGCTGCTCTCTGAAGCGTTGGGGATGATGATGCGCCAGGAGGAGGCCGACTGGGATGGACGGTGTTACGAGGTGGGGGAACTTTGTGCCTCGGAGGTGGAGAAGGTGAAGGTGTCTGCCAATTGTTTGACGCAGCAGGCGGAGAAGATTCCGGTGCGAATGGAGTCTATCCGACCGCAAATAGAGTTCTTGCAGTCCAACCGCTCGGCCGACTTTATCAAGGGGGTGAGTGAGGAGGAGTCGGACAACCGGTTTATCAACCGCGGACAGTTGCTGCATACGCTGTTCTCGGCCATCGAGAAGGAGGAGGATATTGATGCGGCCATCGAGGCACTGCTGTTTGAAGGGGTGATCGGTAGTTGCGAGCAGGCGAAGGAGATTCGGGAGCTGACGCATCAGGCGTTTGCCACGCCTGAGGTGCAGACGTGGTACTCGGGTGAGTGGACGTTGTTCAACGAGTGTGCGATTATTTTCCGAGAGAAAGGGGTGTTGCAAACACGCCGACCGGACCGGGTGATGATGAAGGCGGATGAAGTGGTCGTGGTGGACTTTAAGTTTGGGAAACCGAAGAAAAAGTATAATAAGCAGGTGGAGGGCTATATGGCTTTGCTCCGCCAAATGGGGTATAAGAACATCACAGGGTATCTGTGGTATGTAGATGAAGAGCTGATCGAACAGGTATGAAAACATTTTTAGAATGGGTCGCCGAGGACCTTTATAATAAGATCGGACACGATTTGTCGCGTGTGGCATTGGTGTTTCCCAACAAACGGGCACATCTCTTTTTTAATGAGTATTTGTCGAAGTTGTCGGATCGACCGATCTGGGCACCGGCATCAGTGAGTATCAGTGAGCTGTTCAGGCAGTTGTCGCCCTTAAAAGCGGCGGACGCAATCGCTTTGGTGTGTGAGCTGTACGAGGTGTTTGTGGAGGAGACGAAGAGTGCGGAATCACTGGATGAGTTCTATTTCTGGGGGGAGTTATTGATTGCCGATTTTGATGATGTGGATAAGAACTTGGTCGACGCTGACCGGTTGTTTAGCAACTTGAGTGAGCTGAAGCAGTATACAGAGGGGTATGAGTATCTGGAGCCGGAACAGGAGGAGGCGATCCGCCAGTTTTTCGCCAACTTCTCGATCGAACGGCAGACGGTGCTAAAAGAGAAATTTCTCTCGCTTTGGGAGAGGCTGGGAACGATCTATCACCGTTACCGGGAGCAGCTCGCAGCGCAGGGAATGGCTTATGAGGGGATGCTTTATCGGGATGCGATCGAACGACTAGACACGGCAACGTTGAAGTATGAGACGTATGTGTTTGTGGGCTTTAATGTGTTGAATAAGGTGGAACATCGGTTGTTCAGCCAACTCCAAGGGGCTGGAAAGGCGATGTTTTACTGGGATTATGACCGTTATTATACGGCATTCGGCCCACAGAATCACGAGGCAGGGGAGTTTATCAAACGGAACTTGAAGGAGTTCCCCAATGAGCTGCCGGAGAGTGTGTTCGATGTGATGCGCCAACCCAAAAAGGTTCGTTATATCTCGGCGCCAACGGAGAATGCACAGGCGCGTTACTTGCCGGAATGGATTCGTTCTACGCTCACGGAGAACGAGAAGGAGCATGCGGTGGTGTTATGCAACGAAGCGTTGTTGTTGCCCGTCTTGCACGCCATCCCTTCGGAGGTGAAGCATGTGAATATCACAATGGGCTTTCCACTGGCACAAACACCGGTATATAGTTTTATCTCGGCATTGGTGGGACTGCAAACGGGTGGTTACCGAGCGGAGACGGGCCGGTTTGTCTATGAGGCAGTGAAGGCGGTGTTGAAGCATCCGTACACACAACAGAGGTCGGAGTTTGCGACAACACTGGAACGGGAACTGACGCACAACAACCGCTTCTATCCGTTGCCCTCGGAACTGCAACGGGATGAGTTTCTGCAAAGGGTGTTCACGCCTTGTGGAGAGACGCTCACGGGGTTGTGTGGTTACCTGAGTGACTTGCTGAAGGAGGTGTCGCTGATCTATCGCCAGGAGGAGGGGTACGAGGATATCTTTAATCAGCTCTACCGGGAGTCGCTCTTTAAGAGTTATCTCACGGTAAATCGGCTTTATACATTAGCAGAACAGGGGAAGCTGAAGGTGCGTCTGGAGACGTTTTGTTATCTGTTGGATACCATCTTATCGGGTGCGAATATCCCATTTCACGGTGAACCGGCTATCGGTTTGCAGGTGATGGGGGTTCTTGAGACGCGTAACCTCGACTTCCGAAATTTGGTGCTGCTCTCGCTCAATGAGGGGCAGTTGCCGAAAGCCGGAGGAGATTCGTCGTTTGTACCATACAACTTACGGAAGGCATTTGGAATGACCACGATCGATCACAAGAATGCGGTGTATGCGTACTACTTTTATCGGTTGATTCAGCGCGCGGAGCAGATTACGTTGATGTATAACACCTCGTCGGACGGGCTGAACCGTGGAGAGTGGTCGCGCTTTATGTTGCAGTTTCTACTGGAGGGACCGCACCGCATCAAACGGGAGTATCTGGAAGCGGGACAGTCGCCTCAACATCACCGGGAGATCCGAATTGAGAAGAGCAACTTGGTCATTGAGAGGCTCCGAAAACGGTTCGATCTGAACGTAAACCCGGAAGCGGGGGTGCTCTCACCATCGGCCTTAAACGGGTATCTGGATTGTAGCTTGCGGTTTTATTTCCGGTATGTAGCCAACTTAAAGGTGCCGGATGAGGTGAGTGCGGATATTGATTCGGCCACATTCGGAACGATCTTTCACAAAGCGGCGGAGCTGGTTTATGAGGAGATGAAGGCGCATACGGCGGTGGTTCGGAAAGAGGATTTGGAGCGTTTATTGCGTGATGAGACGAGGTTGCAGGGGTATGTGGATCGGGCTTTTAAAACGGAATTCTTCCATGTGGGGGCTGAGGAGAGACCGGAGTATAATGGGCTTCAACTGATTAATTCGAAAGTGATCTTGTCGTATCTAAAGCAGTTGCTGCGCAACGATTTACAGTATGCGCCGTTCGAGATGAGGGGCATGGAGCAGCAGGTACACGAGGTGGTGGAGCTGACTTTGGGTTCTGGAGAACGGGTGGCACTGAAGCTGGGTGGTACCATCGACCGGTTGGACGTGAAGGAGGATACGTTGCGGATTGTGGATTACAAAACGGGAGGGAGCCCCAAGGTGCCTGCTAGCATCGAGGAGCTTTTTACACCGGGTGAAAAGCGTCCGAATTACATCTTCCAGACGTTTATTTATGCGGCAATCATGAGCCGACAGCAGAATTTGAAGGTGGCTCCTGCCCTACTCTATATTCATCGGGCTGCCTCGGAGGGGTATTCGCCGATTGTTGAGATGGGGGAACCGAGAAAGCCGAAGGTGAAGGTCGACAACTTTGGGCTGTTGGAGGATGAGTTTCGTGAACGACTCGATGGACTCTTGAAGGAGGTGTTCGATCAGGAGCTCTCTTTCTCGCAGACGGAGGAGGTGACGAAGTGTGAGTATTGTGACTTTAAAGGGATTTGTAAACGGTAACTGAAAGAGGTGTGTTTAGGGTGTAAAGAAGCAAAAAGGAATAGTAAAAAAAGTTATAGGAATAGCTTCTTAAAACTTATTTACTAACTTTGTCAATCATAGCGTAACAAGATGAGACAACAGTATTTAAAATTAATCATAGTTCTACTTCTTCTGATTCAAACGCCTACTCTCTTGGCGCAGCTTAAAGGGGTCATTACAGATGCGTCAACGCAAGAGCCGTTGATGTATGTATCGGTCTTCTATGAGGGTAAAGGGGTTGGAACAGTATCGAATGTCAAGGGGGAATACAAGGTAGAGACACGCCGCGGATGGTCGGAACTGACGTTTTCAACCATTGGGTATAAGACGAAGGTGGTCAGACTGACACCGGGGCTAAAGACGCTTCATGTAGCGTTATCGCCCGATAATGTGCTGCTGAATGAGGTGGTGGTGAAACCTAAAAAGGAGAAGTATTCGCGGAAGAATAACCCGGCGGTGGACTTCATGCGGCAGGTGATTAGCCATAAGAAGGCGCAGAAGTTGGAGAGTAATGCCTATTATCAGGTGGATAAGTATGAGAAGATGAAAACCTCAATCAATGACTTAACACCAGAGAAGTTGGAAAAAGGGATCTATAAGAAGTATGCTTTTCTGAAAGATCAGGTGGAGGTGTCGGAGAGAACGCATAAGCTCATTCTACCGGTGTCTGTTCAGGAGACGGCTTCGCAGATTATTTACAGGAAGGAGCCGGAGAGCAAAAAGACCCTTATCAAGGGATTGAACTCCAACGGGATCGATGAGTTTTTCTCAACGGGTGATATGCTGGGTACGGTTCTCAAGGATGTCTTTGCGGATATCAACTTGTACGATGACAACATCCGTTTGCTGCAACGCCGTTTTGTTAGCCCCATCGGCAATGAGGCTATCTCGTTTTATAAGTATTACCTCATGGATACGTTGGTCGTGGATAAACAGACGTGTGTGCACCTCACGTTTGTGCCTCAGAATTCACAAGATTTCGGGTTTACGGGACATCTTTATGTGCTGAATGATTCGAGTTATGCGGTGAAGAGGTGTACCATGAATCTACCGAAAAAGACGGGGGTGAACTTCGTGAACAACATGGATATCGTGCAGGAGTATGAGCAATTGCCGAATGGTAATTGGGTCTTATCCGACGATGAGATTTGTGTGGATATGGCGTGGAACTCGAGTGCGAGCAACGGCTTGCAGGTGGAGCGAACTACGAGGTACACGAATTATAAGTTCGATCCCATTGAGGATCGGCTCTTCCGTTTAAAAGGATCGGTAATTAAGCAGGCGGACATGCTTTCGAAGAGTGAGGAGTATTGGTCGGGCGTGCGTCAGGTGCCGCTCACAGCCAAGGAGAGTTCGATGAATCTGTTTATGAAACGGCTGGAGGAGATTCCGGCTTTTAAGTATATCATCTTCGGTGCGAAGGCGCTAATCGAGAACTTCGTGGAGACGGGAACGCGCGAAAAGAAGAGTAAGTTCGATATCGGACCTATCAACACGATGGTTTCGGGCAATTATGTGGATGGGACGCGTTTTCGGTTAAGTGGGATGAGTACGGCGCATCTGAACCCGCATTGGTTTGTCGATGGGTATGGAGCTTATGGACTAAGGGATAAACGCTTTAAGTATAGTGGCACGGTGACGTACTCGTTTAATAAACGGGATTATGTAGTGTGGGAGTATCCGAAACATTTTCTGTCGGCAACGTACAGTTACGATGTGATGTCGCCCATGGATAAGTTCTTGTTTACGGATAAGGATAATGTCTTTCTGGCATTTAAAGCTACAACGGTGGATCAGATGTCGTACATGCGTGATGCCACAATTCATTATGAGTTGGAGAGTTTAAGCGGACTGGGACTTAAAACGATGCTGCGCCATCGGAACGATGAGCCAACAGGAAAATTGGAATATATCCGTAACCAAGCATCGCCTACACCAGAGAAGGTGCCTAACATCACCACTACCGAAGCGAGTGTGACGTTGCGTTATGCACCGGGAGAGTCTTTCGTTAATTCTAAACAGCGACGGGTACCGGTATCGCTCGATGCACCAATCGTGACGCTGACGCATACCATGGGATTTAATGGGGTGCTGGGTGGCGAGTATCAGTTTAACCGCACGGAGGCGAGCCTTTGGAAACGATTCTGGTTCCCGGCTTCGTGGGGGAAGGTGGATATCAGCTTGAAAGCGGGGGCGGAATGGAACACCGTGCCGTTTCCGTTGTTGATCCTTCCGGAAGCCAACTTGTCGTATGTCACGCAACGGGAGACGTTTTGTTTGATTAATAACATGGAGTTCTTGAATGACCGCTTTGCCTCGCTCTCGGTCTCTTATGATATGAATGGGAAGCTCTTTAACCGTGTGCCGCTACTGAAGAAGTTGAAGTGGCGGGAGATGTTCCGCATCCGCGCACTCTGGGGGGCACTGACCGATAAGAATAATCCGTTTGTGAGTACAAACCCGGACTTGTTCCGGTTCCCGATGCGCAACGGAGAGTACACGAGTTTTGTGATGGATCCTAAAACGCCTTATATCGAGGGGAGTGTGGGGATTTATAATATTTTCAAATTATTGCACATTGAGTATGTGCATCGTTTTACTTACCGCAATAACCCGAATATCAATCAGAATGGTGTCCGGTTTATGGTATTAATGATTTTCTAACTTATGCAACCTTTAGCAGAACGATTACGACCGAAAACGTTGGATGACTATATCGGGCAGCAACATTTGGTGGGCCCTAATGCGGTGCTCCGCAAGATGATCGAGGGGGGACGAATCTCGTCGTTTATCCTCTGGGGGCCTCCGGGAGTGGGGAAAACAACGTTGGCTCAGATTATAGCCAACAAGTTGGAGACGCCGTTTTATACCTTGAGTGCTGTCACTTCGGGAGTGAAGGATGTGCGTGAGGTAATAGAACGGGCTAAAAGCAACCGGTTCTTCTCACAGGCTAGCCCTATTTTATTTATTGATGAGATTCATCGGTTTAGCAAATCTCAACAAGATTCGTTGTTGGGCGCTGTGGAACACGGTACAGTGACGCTCATCGGAGCAACCACGGAAAACCCATCGTTCGAGGTGATCAGACCGCTGCTCTCTAGGTGTCAGCTTTATGTGCTTAAATCGTTGGAGAAGGAAGACTTATTGGCCTTGTTGGACCGCGCTTTGTCGACCGATGTGGTGCTAAAGGAGCGCCGGGTGGAGCTGAAGGAGAGTACAGCTATGCTTCGTTTCTCGGGTGGTGATGCGCGAAAGCTTCTGAATATCTTGGAGTTGATAGTGAGTTCGGAACCGCAGGACCCGGTGGTTATCACTGATCGCATGGTGACGGAGCGTTTACAAGAGAATCCGTTGGCGTATGATAAGGAGGGGGAGATGCACTATGATATTGTATCGGCTCTTATTAAATCGATTCGGGGAAGTGATCCGGATGGGGCTATCTATTGGCTCGCTCGCATGATCGAGGGAGGGGAAGATCCAAAGTTTATTGCTCGGCGACTAGTCATTTCGGCTTCGGAAGATATTGGTTTGGCAAATCCCAATGCCCTGTTGTTGGCCAATGCGTGCTTTGATACCATCGCAAAAATCGGCTGGCCGGAGGGGCGGATACCGCTCGCACAAACAACGATTTATCTGGCTACAAGCCCGAAAAGTAATTCGGCTTATAAGGCAATTAATGAGGCCTTGGAGCTGGTACGCGAAACGGGAAATTTGCCGGTGCCACTGCACTTGCGTAACGCACCAACTAAATTGATGAAGCAGTTGGGGTATGGAGAGGCGTACAAGTATGCACATAGCTATGAGGGGAATTTTGTGGTGCAGCAGTTCTTGCCCGATGAGCTGAAAGAGAGACGCATCTGGCAACCGCAGGCTAATGCTGCCGAACAGAAACTGGAGGAGTCTATGCAACGGTTGTGGGGCGAACGCTTTAAACCGAAAAAGAACTAAGTTTTTTCAGTCACACTTAATCTATATTATGCCTATGAAAATTGTAGTATTAGACGGCTATGCCGCTAACCCGGGGGATCTCTCTTGGGACGAGATAAAGACGTTGGGTGAATGTACCGTTTATGACCGGACACCGGCCGATAAGGTGGTGGAACGGGCTGCTGAAGCGGAAATGATTCTAATTAATAAGGTGGTAATCACAGCCGAGCATCTGGCTAAACTGCCTCTACTGAAGTATATCGGGGTGATGGCTACGGGCTATAACATCGTGGATCTGCCGGCAGCTAAAGCACGTGGCTTGGTGGTGACTAATATTCCGGCGTATAGCACGCCCTCGGTGGCACAGATGGTTTTCGCACATATCTTGAATATCACGCAACGGGTGCAGCATTATGCTGACCGCGTGTATCAGGGAGATTGGGGAATGAGCAAAGACTTCTGCTTCTGGGATACACCGCTCATCGAACTTCAGGATAAGAAAATCGGCTTGGTGGGACTGGGGCATACGGGCTTTCATACAGCTCGCATTGCAATCGGCTTTGGGATGCAGGTGTTGGCGTATACGTCAAAATCGTCGTTCCAATTACCACCGGAGATTAAAAAGAGGGAGCTGGATGAGCTTTTTGCGGAGTGTGATGTGATTAGTTTGCATTGTCCGCTAACCGACGATACGGCCGAAATGGTGAATGCCCGTCGGCTGGCTTTGATGAAGCCAACGGCTATCTTAATTAATACGGGACGTGGCGGATTGATTAATGAGAAGGAGCTGGCACAGGCTCTCAACAAGGGGGTGATTTATGCAGCGGGCGTGGATGTGCTTTCTACTGAACCGCCTCGATCTGATAATCCGCTACTGACAGCAAAGAACTGTTTTATCACACCGCACATAGCATGGGCTACCAAAGCTGCACGCGAACGGTTGATGAAGACGATCGTAAACAACGTGAAGGCTTTTATCGCAGGAAAACCGGAGAATGATGTGGCAAAATAGCATGGAGAATGGCTTGATATTTAGAGCTTTGAGTCTAAAGTTTTAGAGGCTTGGGGCCTATCAGGGATACGGTAAAGGGGGCTGGGGTGTTAGAGAGAAATCTTAAAGGGCCTGGTACTTTATATAAAAAGAGCGTCGGACACTCCTTAGTCCGACGCTCTTTTTATCTGTTTCGAGGTGTTATGAAAACAGCTCTCGGTAGGTGGTTCGATTAATAGGCATGGCTGTCTCCATCGAGTTCCTCGGACGTGATTCTGGTCCTATCTAGGCTGCGCCAAGTGTAGAAGATGTAAGCCAGAACGAAGGGCACAAGCAGAGAGACGTAGGCCATCACTTCAAGGGTGAACGCACTGGAGCAGCTGTTGCTTAATGTGAGCGAACTTTGTAGATCGGCGTTAGAGGGGTAATAGGCGGTGTTATTATAGCCTGCTACCAAGAATAAAGCGAGTACAGTCAGTACAGTGCCAAGGCCTGTGAACCAGATGCCTTTATTGAACTTCGAGCTGAGAAGGGTGCGACCGATGCCCCAAAGAACGAGAAGTACGCCAACTAAAAAGAGGATGAGAATGGCGGGCATCTCGATGAAGTTGAGAGCGTATTTGTAGGGTTGCAGGTAGATTTCTTGGGTCTCGGGATTCACCGCAAACCCATCGCCAACCAATAGACGGACTACAAAGCTCAAAAAGAAAAGGAGGAAGAGAACGCTGTTGACTAGGAGTAACCGGCGACCGCGAGTGGCTAGTTCTTCATCGGCTATGTTGTTCCTGAAATAAAGAAGGCCTAAGATACGCGCTAGAAAGAAAACAGCCAAACCTAAAACGACGTTCCAAGGATCGGCTAAGGCGTCTAACCCATGCCAACCATTGGCCCAACTGCTGATGACGGGCATCGCTAACTCGGTCATGTTCTCTTTGTTGACTAGGAAGTTGGAACCAGTGAAAAAGGTGGCTACTGCCCCACCAAGAAGAAGTGGACCTACAATGCCATTGATCACCAGGAATGTCTGGTAGGTCTTCTTTCCTAAGAGGTTGCCCACCTTGCTCTGAAATTCGTAACTCACCGCTTGAAGCACAAAGGTGAAGAGAATAATCATCCAAAGCCAATAGGCACCGCCAAAACTGGTGCTATAAAACAGGGGAAAGGAGGCGAAGAAGGCACCACCAAAGGTGACTAGGGTGGTGAATGTGAACTCCCACTTCCGACCGGTGGAGTTGACTAACATCCGCCGTTGCTGATCGGTCTTGCCTAAACAGAACAACAAGGAATTTCCTCCCTGAACAAAGAGTAAGAAAACCAAAAGGGCTCCAAGCAGGGAAACGACGAACCACCAATAATGTTGAAGATAAATATACATAGTATTCAGTTTTAACGGTTAAACATGAGGGGTATCGCTCTCTGGCCCGTGCTTGATGGCGCGTGTCATGATGCCTACACCGGCTATCAACATCACAGTAAAGAGGCCTAAGAAAATAAAGAAGGTGGTCTGGACAGAACCGACCTGAAGCTTAGAGATGGCCGCACCTACGGGAAGCATGTCGCGAATGGCCCATGGCTGACGACCGCACTCGGCAACCACCCAACCGGCTTGCCCGGCTATATAGCCTAAAGGGATGGTGAGTAGGGCTACCCAATGAACCCACTTCATGCGACTTAACTCTTTTTTATAGACTAAAAATAGAATCACACTAAAGAAGAGAATGAAATAGACGCCAAGCAAAACCATCACCCGAAAAGCGTAAAAGTTCAAGGGTACGTGGGGCACAAGATCTTTCACGTCTTTGATGTAGCCATAACCGAAATAGGGGATGTGCTCTTTCAAAACAGTGTAGGCTTCTTGGGCTTTCACCTCGTCTTTCTGACGTTTGGCTTCACGATAGAGACCCAATGCAGTGATGGCCTTCTTGCCTCGCTCGATCTTCTCGGCAGCCGATAGGGCTACAGTGCCGTCTTTCAATGTATAGCCGCCTTCTATGATATCGGTTATGCCAGGCACAAAGGCCTGAAAATCACGCTCGCTTAAGAAAGAGAGTAAACCGGGAAGTTCAATCTTAAAGAGAAACGGGTCTTGTCCGTCATCGTAGGTCTGCTTCTCGGGATTCAAAACACCAAAGGCAACTAAACCAACACGCTCCCCACCTTTATAAAGGCCTTCGGCAGCCGCTAGCTTCATGGGTTGGGTCTGTGCCACCTGATAAGCGGAACCATCGCCAGTCCAAGCAACCAACAAGGAGGATACCAGCCCAAAGATGGCACCAATCTTAATGCTTGCCAAGGCAAAGGGTTTGTTGCGGTTCTTCAAGAGGTACCAGCAGCTGATGCCTACTACAAAGATAGCACCCAGTACCCAACCGGAAAGTACGGTATGGAAAAACTTGTTGACCGCCACAGGCGATAAGGCAACAGCCCAGAAGTCGACCATCTCATTACGAACCGTATCGGGGTTAAATTCCATACCGACCGGATGTTGCATCCAAGCATTGGCCACCAAAATCCACCAAGCAGAGATGGTTGCCCCTAACCCTGTAAGCCAAGTAGAAGCCAAGTGAAACCGCTTACTCACCTTATCCCAGCCGAAAAACATCACGGCTATAAAGGTGGCTTCCATAAAAAAGGCCAGAATCCCTTCGATGGCAAGAGGTGCCCCGAAAATGTCGCCCACAAACCACGAGTAGTTGCTCCAGTTGGTCCCGAACTCAAACTCTAGTATCAGCCCGGTGGCCACTCCAATAGCAAAGTTGATCCCGAACAGCTTCATCCAGAACTTAGCGGTCTGCTTCCAAAACAGATCACCGGTTTTGTAATACAAGGTCTCCATAACCCCCATGACAACAGCCAAGCCTAATGTTAGCGGAACAAAGATCCAATGATACATGGCCGTCATGGCAAACTGCGCTCTCGACCAATCAATCAATGAGGTGTCAATACTTTCAATCATAGCATTATAGTCGTTTTAAAGTTAAAAATCACGGTTGAGGTAAGGCGCGCTCTACAAGCTCCGAACCAACATAATCGCTCTTCCCTTCATCGGTGGAGTGACTTTTTAGAAAATTGGGGAAAAAGAATAGTTTCAAAATAAAAAACATCACAAAGAGTTTTAGCAAGATGATTAGCCAAAGCGTCCGCCCCAATGTCATGCTTCGAAAACCGTCCACATAAAAGCGATAAATAGAGGTGAGTGTTTTTCTCATGGTTTAATATCTATTTTGTAACGAATACAAATATAAATCTTTTATCATTCAAGACAAATAAAAACACAAAAAAAATAACACGAGAGTTGTTCGCCCATTAGAAACAAGGTTACGGACCTCGCTCCTACCCCTCCTCAAAGCG
Organism: Bacteroidia bacterium; assembly: GCA_009929715.1. Classification (GTDB taxonomy): domain Bacteria; phylum Bacteroidota; class Bacteroidia; order Bacteroidales; family Bacteroidaceae; genus Bacteroides. The sequence goes on along the minus strand of RZZX01000013.1, from coordinate 10,813 downwards.
TTGCTCTGTAAGCCATCTAGAGCATTGAAGCAGCGAGTTTATCGACAAACAGCTCTACATTCTTTCCGTGATGAGCCACAAAAGCCGCCGGCGTAAGATCGCCCTGTTTCATGATATCGGCCACAATGGGGGCCTTTGCTTTGCCGGTTATGAAGAAAAAAGTGCGTTCGGCATAGAGCATCACTTTGCCAGTCATCGTGATACATCGCTTCCCATTATCCGGGTTAACAGTCGACACATACGGAAAGGGCTCTGAGAGCAACGCCTCTTGACCGCAATGAATAGAGGCCAAATGACCGTCGGTAGCAGCTCCCAGAAGGACCACATCGAAGATAGGTACTCCGTAGGCAAAAGGCAGCTGTTTACGAACCAAGCCGGAATAGCGTATCGCTTCTTTTACCGGATTGTTCTCTCCATCGATCCGGTGAATATGCTCCGCAGGCATGGTGGTGTCATGCAAAAGTAAGGAGTGTGTCAAACCAAAGTTGCTCTCGGAATGAGTGGCAGGTACACACATCTCATCGACCCAATAGATGTGCAGACGCTCCCAAGGAGTGATGTTTTTATATTCATTGGCCCATAGGTCAAACAGTAATGCAGGCGTACTTCCTCCGCTCACGGCTATATGGAAAATGCGCGTAGGCTCTTCGGTCATCAGGGTGATTAATCGCAAGATTAACACGCGTGCCGTGGCAACAGCTGATGGATAAATAGAAATTTTCATACGTAATACTTCTTAATGTTGTGTCTGCTAATCAAATAATCAGATAAGTATTCACCTTCCATCGGCTCCATAGCCTACTTGTCACAGAAGGGGGACTTATCCATACTTATACATAGTGGCGTTGTCTCTTAGTTGTCTTTCTAAATTCTTTATTAATGGATCGGTATAAAATGGTGTCACCCTAACCAATCGAATAAAAAACAATCTGTTTTTTCGTTTTGTTCGGTATTTCCTCATATTTATCCTCTTTAACAGCATTTTAGGGTCTATTTTAACAAAAAGATTAAGGTGGGATAAAGATAAAGTTTTTTTTATAGATCAAGACAAATTAATAAAAACTTATTGCACATACCGCAAAAAAGAACGACCTTTGTCGGTCTAAACAAACAATAGAAAGTATGAAAGTAGCTTTAATATCGGGCATTACCGGTCAGGATGGATCGTTTCTTGCCGAATTCCTTCTTCAGAAAGGGTATGAAGTGCATGGCATCTTACGCCGCTCTTCGTCGTTCAACACCGGACGCATCGAACACCTCTATTTTGATGAATGGGTACGCGACATGAAGCAAAAGCGCACCATAAACCTCCATTATGGAGATATGACCGATTCGAGTTCGCTCATTCGGATCATCCAACAAGTACAACCGGATGAGATATACAACTTAGCGGCACAGAGTCATGTTAAGGTGTCATTCGATGTTCCGGAATATACGGCTGAAGCAGATGCCATCGGTACACTGCGAATGCTCGAAGCTGTTCGTATCTTGGGGCTAGAGAAAAAAGTGCGCATCTACCAGGCTTCGACTTCGGAGCTTTATGGTAAGGTGCAAGAGGTGCCTCAGAAGGAGACAACGCCTTTTTACCCTCGAAGCCCATATGGGGTGGCTAAACAGTATGGCTTTTGGATTACCAAAAACTACCGGGAGAGTTATGAGATGTTTGCTGTCAACGGGATTCTCTTTAACCACGAGAGTGAACGCCGAGGAGAAACATTCGTTACCCGAAAAATCACATTAGCCGCTGCACGCATCGTACAGGGTGAACAGGATAAATTGTATTTGGGCAACTTGGATGCTCGCCGCGACTGGGGGTACGCCAAGGATTATGTGGAGTGCATGTGGCTGATGCTTCAACATCATACGCCGGAGGATTTTGTGATTGCAACTGGTGAGATGCATACGGTACGTGAGTTTGCCACTTTGGCTTTCCAAGAGATGGGCGTTAGCTTGAAGTGGGAAGGTGAGGGTGTGAACGAAAAAGGAATTGACTGCGCAACAGGAAGGGTCTTGGTAGAAGTAGATCCGAAGTATTTCAGACCGGCAGAAGTGGAACAACTCTTAGGTGATCCGACCAAGGCTAGAACGGTATTGGGATGGAACCCGCAAAAGACCTCTTTCAAAGAGCTGGTGAAAATCATGGCGCAACATGATAAAGCCAAAGTTAAACGCCTGATTGCGAATAAAACGGAAGCATAAGCATGGAGAAAAAGGCGAAAATTTATGTAGCCGGCCACCGAGGATTGGTCGGCTCTGCCATTTGGAAGAACCTCGAAAGAAAGGGGTATACCAATCTGATCGGGCGGACGCACCAAGAGCTCAACTTGCTCGATGCTGTGGCCGTCAGAGAGTTCTTTGATCGCGAAAAGCCGGAATATGTCTTCTTAGCGGCAGCGTATGTGGGGGGAATTATGGCTAATAGCCTCTACCGAGCTGATTTTATATATAACAACCTGCAAATCCAACAAACGGTTATCGGGGAGAGCTTCCGCCATCAAGTGAAGAAACTGTTGTTCCTTGGTAGTACGTGTATCTACCCCAGAGAGGCCGAACAGCCGATGAAGGAGGAGGCGCTCCTTACCTCTCCACTGGAGTATACCAACGAGCCTTATGCCATCGCTAAAATAGCGGGGCTTAAACTGTGCGAGAGTTTCAACTTGCAATATGGAACCAATTACATCGCTGTGATGCCAACGAACTTGTATGGGCCTCATGATAATTTCGACTTGGAACGAAGTCATGTGCTGCCGGCAATGATCCGCAAAATACACTTGGGCAAGTGTTTGCAGGAGAATCGGTGGGAAGCTATTCGCCAAGATCTGAATCAGAGACCGGTGGAGGGAGTCGATGGCAATGCGTCGGAAAATGAGATTAGAAAGGTTTTGGCTAACTATGGAATAACCGATGCGAAAGTGACGCTGTGGGGAACTGGTACACCGCTACGCGAATTTCTATGGAGTGAAGAGATGGCGGATGCCAGCGTATTCGTCATGGAGAATGTCGACTTCCAACAAACGCACGGCGAAGGGGATCGGGAGATCCGAAATTGCCACATCAATATCGGTACGGGCCAAGAGATTTCAATCCGACAACTGGCTGAATTGATTGTACAAACAGTGGATTATAAAGGAGTATTAACCTTCGATAGCAGCAAACCTGATGGGACGCTCCGCAAGCTCACAGACCCTTCTAAACTCCATGCTTTGGGGTGGCATCACCAAATAGAAATAGAGGAAGGGGTGAAGCGAATGTACCAATGGTATAGCGATAACCAAGAAATGAATCGCTAACTTCTGTTGATTATCTCAATTTAATAACTATATTTGCACAATTTAATATAAAATGTGCATAAACGTCATGGAACAAAGTTTTATAGCTTACATTGAAAATAGCATCAAGAAGAATTGGGATTTAGACGCCCTGACCGATTATAAAGGAGCTACCCTTCAGTATAAAGACGTGGCTCGCAAGATAGAGAAGATCCACATTATTTTCGAACAAAGTGGTATCCGACCGGGCGATAAGATCGCTGTGTGCGGACGCAACAGTTCGCATTGGGGGGTTACCTTTTTGGCTACGCTGACGTATGGTGCGGTTATTGTGCCTATTCTTCACGAATTTAAGGCGGATAACGTGCATCACATTGTGAATCATTCTGAAGCCAAACTTCTCTTTGTGGGGGATATGATCTGGGAAAATCTGAACGAAGCTGCCATGCCTTTACTCGAGGGTATTCTGCTGATGACGGATTTCTCAATCTTGGTTTCGCGTACCGAACATCTAACGAATGCTCGGGAGCATCTGAACGAGATGTTCGGCCAAAAATACCCGAAGAACTTCCGACAGGAGCACATCGCTTACCACAAAGACCAACCGGAGGAGTTGGCTGTGATCAATTATACATCGGGAACCACGAGCTATTCTAAAGGTGTGATGCTCCCCTACCGCAGTTTATGGTCGAATACGAAGTTTGCTCATGAAGTGTTGGAACTTCACCCAGGTGATAAGGTTGTGTCCATGCTTCCCATGGCGCACATGTACGGATTGGCTTTTGAGTTCTTGTATGAATTTGCCGTTGGCTGCCAAATCTTCTTCCTCACCCGTATGCCTAGTCCGAAAATTATCTTCCAGGCCTTTGCAGAGGTGAGACCAAACTTGATCGTGGCGGTGCCATTGATCATCGAAAAGATTATCAAGAAGAACGTTCTACCGAAGTTGGACACACTGGCTATGAAGTTTTTAATGAAGGTACCTATTATTAATGATAAGATCAAAGCGACGGTCCGTGAAGAGATGGTGAAAGGGTTCGGAGGCAACTTTGCGGAGGTTATCGTGGGTGGCGCAGCGTTCAACCAAGAGGTGGAGCAGTTTATGCGCTCTATCGAATTTCCCTATACGGTGGGGTATGGCATGACGGAATGTGGCCCGATTATCTGTTATGAAGATTGGCGTAAGTTTAAACCTGGTTCGTGCGGCAAAGCGGCTCCACGGATGGAGGTTAAGATCTTATCACCCGATCCGGAAAACATTGTAGGCGAGATTATCTGTAAAGGTCCCAACATGATGCTGGGCTATTATAAGAATGAAGAGGCTACTCGCCAGGTGATCGATGAGGAGGGTTGGCTTCATACAGGCGACCTTGGTTTGATGGATGCCGAAGGGAATGTGACGATTAAAGGACGAAGCAAAAATATGTTGCTCAGTGGCAGCGGACAGAATATTTATCCGGAGGAGATCGAAGATAAGCTGAACAACATGCCTTATGTGGCCGAGAGCATTATCGTGCAACAAAATGAGAAGTTGGTGGGCTTGGTTTATCCCGATTTTGATGAAGCGTTTGCCAATGGTTTGAAAAACGAGGATATAGAAAGAGTGATGGAAGAGAACCGAGTGACACTGAATGCTTCACTCCCGGCTTTTTGTCAGCTCTCTAAAATGAAGATCTATCCGGAAGAGTTTGAGAAAACACCAAAGAAAAGCATCAAACGTTTCTTGTATCAAGAGGCTAAGGGCTGATCTTATACGAAAGCATAAACTATGAGTATGAGTATGAAACAATATCTCTTAACGGCAGCCTTTTTTATGGCTGCCGTTGGCTTATCGGCACAGAACAAAAGTGCAGGCATTAACCTCTCGGTTTGGAAGGGGGTTGCTACACAACCGTTGGATAGCCAACAAACGACGTATGTGAATGTGGGGCTTTATTCTAAGATGAATCGTGTAAAAGGGTTTAGTGCCAATGCTCTAGCCAGTGTTGTGGAACAGGAGATGACAGGTATTCAGGTCTCCGGACTAAGCAATGTCGTTGGCGGTCGGGCCAACGGTATTCAGCTTTCTGGATTATGCAACGTGGCTGGCGGTAGCCTGACAGGGGTCTCGGTTAGTGGCTTGGTCAACGTGGCCGGTAGGGACGGGCAAGGACTTATCCTTTCGGGGCTAACGAACGTTACCGGTGGTCAGACCAACGGTGTAGTGGGAAGTGGTCTTATGAATGTCATTGGCGGTTCACACTCTTCGGGGGTACTCTTTTCGGGGATCAGCAACATCGCCGGCGAATCGTACTCCGGCTTGATGGTCTCGGGCTTACTCAACTTGTGTGGCGAAGATATCACCGGCTTACAGCTCTCTGGAATCGGCAACTTTGCCGGAAGAGGTTTAAAAGGAGGTCAAGTGGGATTGTTCAACTTTGCCACAAAGGCGCAGGGGTTCCAAATAGGATTGATCAACTATTACCACAAACAGATGACTGGCTTCCAACTCGGACTCGTTAATGCGAACCCGGACACACGGGTGCAGCTCATGCTCTTCGGCGGCAACCGCACGAAAATGAATATTGCTGCCCGATTCAAAAACGAACGATTCTATACCATTCTTGGTGGCGGTACCCATTACTTCGATTTCAGCGATAAGTTTTCGGCAACGACCTTCTATCGGGCAGGCCTCTCTCTACCACTGTGTAAAGGTCTCTCCATCAGTGGTGATTTAGGGTATCAACACATCGAAAGCTTTAAAAATAAAGATCACGGAGCACCAGCCAGATTCTATGCCTTACAGGCACGAACCAATTTGGAATATCAGCTCAACAAGAGCTGTGCTGCTTTTGTAACCGGTGGATATGGTGTGAGCCGAACCTACAACCAATCACGCACTTATGATAAAGGCGTGATTGTTGAAGCAGGCATCGTACTCTTTTAAATTTTCTCTTTAATGAAACCTAATCGATAAGCTACCAAGAGCTTCTTCAGATCTTTAATCTGTGCACTCAGCTCTTTTCCCTTATCGGTGTCTCTCACCATCATACGCTGAGAGTTGAACTCGATCACAAACGTTGTCGACTTAATATCGAGCCCTTCCTCTATCGCCTTCTGACGAGACTGGAAGGGTTCATGCTGTACCAACTGTAAACCATGAGAGTGGTAAACCAACGTATAACCGGCAATACCCGTTTCGGGCTGATAAGCTTTAGAGAATCCACCATCGATCACGAGCAACTTTCCATTGGCCTTCATCGGCTTCTCTCCTTTGATGGTTTTTACTGGCACGTGCCCATTGATGATGTGCGAGTGAGGCCCTTGGATATCAAACTCTTTCAAAATACGGGTACACACCTCTTCCTGATCTCTCAGTTCATAATAGGCCCCTTTCGCCTCTTTATGGAGTTTCTTATCGGCTATAAAATAGCGTTCAAACGTAGCCATCTTATCTTTATCGAACGATGGTGAGTTCTTCCCACACCACAGATACCAAACGTAATCGAGCGCAAAAGCTTTCTCTTCCTCATCGTCTTCATCAAAATAAGCCGAACGAATGAGCTGATCGGTCTTATCGAGCAACGCTTTCCCACTGTACTCCTCCCCGCGTATCACCACGCGCTTAAACGAACCATCTTCATTCAAAGGAACCGAAGCGTGATACAACAAGTTGGAATTACAGACCAAATACATCCCTCCGTAAGTAAACAAACAGCGCATATGCTCTTTCAACTTATCGCTATTCATGAAAGAAGCATGAAGTTTAGTCACCAGCTCCTGCTCTTCCTCTGTGAGTCGATAAGGGTCGGCTGGATCGATGGTTGGGAAATTGTTATCACGCAGTTCATACTCCTTCCCGTCGCACACTAACACACCCCGTTCAAAATCGATCCGATGAAGCAACCTCCGATTCTCCATCTCGAACTCCGGTCGGCGAGAGATGATATCGGACTCAAGCTTAAGCTGAATAACCGTAATAGCCTTATGCATCTGAGTAATCAACCGCAAAGTCTTCTCATTATAATCCGTATCGGCATAACACGTTTTGGGGGTAAAGACCGAACAAAGATCATCGCCATACACCTCCATGGCAAAGGTGGCCAATGGAAGCAGATTAATGCCATACCCATCCTCCAACGTTTTCAGATTGGCATAACGAAGTGACATCCGGATCACATTGGCTATACAGCTATCATTGCCCGATGCAGCGCCCATCCAGAGAATATCATGATTGCCCCATTGAATATCGAAGTTGTGATACCCACACAAAGTATCCATAATGGAATGCGCTCCCGGACCACGGTCGTAAATATCACCAACAATGTGGAGCGAATCAATGGTCAGACGCTGAATCAAGTTGCACATAGCAATGATAAAATCGTCCGCCCGTCTCGTAGAGATGATAGAACTGATAATCATGTTAATATACGCATGCTTGTTGGGTTCCACCGATGATTCATGCAGCAACTCCTGAATAATATACGAGAACTCCGCCGGCAATGACTTACGCACTTTAGAACGCGTGTATTTCGACGATACATTCTGACACACCTTCACCAACTGGTTTAAAGCCGTCAGGTACCAATCATCCATATCCGTTTCGGTAGCCTTAACCAACTGCAACTTCTCTTCGGGGTAATAAATCAACGTACAGATATCCTTCTTCTCCGTTTCGCGCAACGTATTACCAAAAATTTCATTCATTTTACGCTTAACAGCCCCCGAAGCATTCTTCAAGACATGTTGAAAAGCCTCATCTTCACCGTGAATATCCGTCAGGAAATGTTCCGTTCCTTTGGGAAGGTTCAAAATGGCTTCCAAGTTAATAATCTCAGTACTTGCCGCAGCAATGGTAGGAAAACTCCTTGAGAGTAAATGCAAATAACGTAAATCGGTTGTAATACTCTCTGGATTAATGGAATTCTGAGCGTTCATAAAAGGTTTAAATTACAATAAAAACATCAATAATAATTGTGCGATAATCACACGCAAAAACATGCACAGAGGATAAACGGTGGCATAAGAGACAGCCGAGTTATCCCCCTTGATCGTATCACTTGCATAACTGAGAGCCATAGGATTGGCCATGCTACCAGACAACATTCCCGCCACCGATCCGAAATCGATCTTCATCCATTTAAAAGCCACAAGCCCTACAATAATGGTTGGCACAAGCGTTAATCCAAATCCTAATCCGATCCACAACACCCCTTCAGGACGAAATACGGTCTCAAAGAAATGCGCACCGGCATCAAGCCCCAGGCAAGCCAGATACATAGAAAGCCCCAATGCACGAAGCATCAAGTTAGCACTAAGCGTGGTATAAGTAACCATATGAATACGCGGTCCGAAGGTTCCTAAAAGCAGTCCCACAACGATAGGACCGCCCGCTAGACCCAGCTTCACCGGTGCACTGACCCCTGGAATAACCAAAGGAACAGCCCCCAAAGCCAATCCCAAAACGATGCCAATAAAGACAACAATAAGGTTCGGTTCATTGAGGTTTTTCACGGCATTGCCAAGGACCTTCTCAACGTTATGAATCGCAGCTGCCTCACCAACCACCGTTAAACGGTCGCCAAGCTGAAGCACCAACTCCGGTGTAGCCAGCAGCTGCACCCCCGAACGATAGACACGACTGATGTTAATCCCGTAAATATTACGCAAACGCAGCGATCCCAATTTCTTCCCATTCAATTCGGGGCGTGTAATCACGATACGTTGAGAGATCAACTGGCTATCTATCGCATTCCAATCAATATCATCTTTGTTCCAATCACTGGCCTCTTGCTCACCGAACAAAACCGTAAGTGCCAACACATCTTTCTCCGTTGTCACCACCAACAACCGATCATGCTCTTTCAAGACCTTTTCGGATGTTGGAATAGTAACCATGCCATCCCGCCACAAACGTGAAATGACAAACTTCGGTTGGATCAAAAGAGCAATCTCTTTGATACTCTTATTAAAGATGGCAGGGTTATGAACTCGAAAGACAGCAATATAGGTCTGGTTGTGTTCATCTTTATCAATCAAGGCCTCATCCTCTTTCCGCACAAACAGTTTCCGAATAAACAGAATAGCCAAGATAACCCCTATCACACCCAAAGGATAGGTTACTGCACAGCCCAATGCAGGCGAACTACTCTCCAAACCCAACTGATGCAACGTTTGTTGTGCAGCACCAAGCGCAGGCGTATTGGTCGTTGCCCCACAAAGAATACCCACCATATTGGGAAGTGAAACAGGCGTCAGAAAAGAGGCCAGCACAGCAAGAAAAGTACCCAACAAGACCACAGCGATAGCCAAGACATTTAGCTGAACACCTCCCTTGCGGAAAGAGCTAAAAAAGCCTGGGCCAACTTGAAGGCCCAACGAGTAGACGAAAATGACTAGGCCAAAGCTCTCGGCATAACCCAACATTTGAGGGTCGACAGAGAGTCCTAGATGCCCGGCTAAAATCCCCATGAAAAAGACAAAAGTAATCCCCAAGGAGATACCGAATACACGAATTTTGCCTAATCCCAACCCGATGGCACAAATTAAAGAAAGCACGATCATAGCTTGTAAAGCCGAGTGCTCTATAAAAAGTTCATATAACCATTCCATGTATAAATACGCTAATAGGCCACAAAGATATGAACTATTTATACGTGTACAAAACTTTTAAATACCATTTATTAGGCCCCCGGATTTTTTCATTTGACAACTATCTGTCGGCTCCCAGCAACCGTTGCCCGCTTTAACTCCCCTCCCCTTCTCTTTTGAAACTCATGCCTAGACGATGTCTTGTTATTTAGGATACACAAACTCCTTATTTATGCGACACATCGTTCTTTTCTCAACCACTGAGGTGAAAAAAGAGACCACTTCCAAAGAAGCGAAAAGAAAAGAATAAAAAAATAATTCTTGTTACAAGTTGACTTTTAACAGGTTACATTTATTCGACCAAAAACAATAAAAAAAATATTATCAAAAGACTTGCATACATCAAAACTTCATCCTATCTTTGCATCGCATTTGAGAGAAAACGCAACACAAAAGGAAGTTTGGGTGAGTGGCTGAAACCACCAGTTTGCTAAACTGACGTACGGGTAACTGTACCGGGGGTTCGAATCCCCCAGCTTCCGCACTGCGTGTACAGTAAAAATGAATTAAGGAGCTAAGTTGAAAAACTTAGCTCTTTCAATTCTATCTTTGGTGGATTCGTCTAACGGTTAGGACGCATGCCTCTCACGCATGTAATACGAGTTCGATTCTCGTATCCACTACAGAGTCTTTAACAGCCGCTTACAAAAGTTTTGTAAGCGGCTGTTTTGTTTTGATCCATAAAAAGCACACTTTGAAACACAAGCATCACCTTCATACGTGTGCTCGTTTCACAGACTTTGAGACCAGAGTCTAGCCTATTTTAGTGGATTGATTACTTAGCTTAAGCCTTATCGCCGCTAAGTTAAGCCAGGAAAGAGCCGATTTTTCTATACTTCACCTAGGTGAAGTGTATACTTCACGCAGGTGAAGTGTATACTTCATGCAGGTGAAGTGTACACTTCATGCAGGTG
>RZZX01000252.1 GCA_009929715.1 Bacteroidia bacterium | reverse complement strand
AAGAGCTAGAAAAGCTTCTCTTGAAATCGAAAAACTTCTGAAGGAATTCAGAAAGGCATCATTGGAAGCTTCTAAATAATAGAATATCTATCATTAACGGAGATTGTAATTTAAACTGTGTCAGTAAAGAATAAATTATTAACTTTACTAACACAGTTTTTTTTATGAAAGAAGAATTCAATTTTGAAAGTATCAAGAACAAAGCCTTAGAGCAACTAAAATCGGGCAAGTCTTTATTAGGCAAGGACGGTGCCTTTGCTCCTTTGTTGGAAAGCATCCTCAATGCTGCCTTGGAAGGTGAGATGGATGCACACATGGATGAGAAAGAACGTTCCGGTGGTAATCGTCGTAATGGCTATACCCCCAAACAGGTTCAGACTCCTCTTGGAGAAGTAACTGTCCACACGCCCCGTGACCGGGAGTCAACCTTTGAGCCTGAGTTTATAAGAAAGCGTGAGCGTATTTTGGCTGATGGCGTTGCCGACCGCATAATCGGCTTATACGCTTTGGGCAATAGCACCCGTGAAATCAGTGACTGGATGGAAGAGAATTTAGGTAATCGGGTCTCTGCAGAGACGATAAGCTCTATCACCGATCGAGTTCTCCCTGAAATACAGTCCTGGCGAAGTCGCCCATTGGAAAATGTGTATGCGATCGTTTGGATGGATGCCATTCACTACAAGGTAATGGACGAAAAGAATCGCCCTGTTACACGAGCTATTTATAATATCATCGGCATCAGCCCCGATGGATATAAAGATTTGTTGGGTATGTATATCTCTAAAAGCGAGGGAGCCAATTTTTGGTTGTCTTGTCTCTCTGATATACAGACTCGTGGTGTGAAAGACATTCTGATTGCCTGTACGGATAATCTGACAGGCTTTTCAGATGCCATCAAAAGTGTTTTTCCGGAAACCACAGTTCAGACTTGCATTGTTCATCAAATACGCAATTCCATCAAGTATGTGGCCAGTAAAAACCAAAAGACATTTATGAAAGATCTTAAATTGGTTTATCAGGCTGTAAGTAAGGAGCAAGCGGAGGTTGAGTTGGATAATTTAGAACGTAAATGGGGAGAAGATTATCCTATCGTTATCAAGTCTTGGAGAGAGAACTGGGATAAACTCTCTGCTTACTTCCGGTACTCAGATACCATTAGAAAGATGATTTATACCACCAACACCGTAGAAGGCTATCATCGACAAATTAGAAAAGTAACCAAAAACAAAGGTGTATTTACCAACGATACTGCTTTAGAGAAATTAGTCTATTTAGCCTATCGGAATATACGCAAAAAGTGGACGATGCCTTTGGCTAACTGGGGAAAGACCGCCCAACAACTGGCTATATTATATCCGGATAGGTTCAAATTATTTTAGGAAAAACAAGCTATATCCACTTTATTTATTAGTTTTGTAAACCAACAAAACGATGGGGAGACTTTGTACCATTGAAAGCAAAAACGATTAGGGGATCGACCCCTAACCGTTTTTACCAACAAAACTCAGGTTTCTCATTACCCATTAAGTGAAATGAATAAATGAAAAACCTGATATTTTAAAGTCAGAGAAGAACGCTGACACAGTTTAATTTACGCTCCCCATTAACGCTTGCATGTTATTTGTCAAAGTGCGTAAGCCTAGGTTCGCCTAAGCTTACGTTTTTTTATGTAATGAAATTCGATTGAATTTGCTAACAAGTTATTTTAAATGCAAATACATTTTCTTTTTATATTCCTCCAAGATTGTGTCAA
>RZZX01000110.1 GCA_009929715.1 Bacteroidia bacterium | reverse complement strand
TAAGCTAATCGCTTGGTCTATCGTTAAACTAGATGAGAAGTTGATGCGTTGAATGCCCGATTTACCTTGTTTCGTTGTAATTAAGATAACACCATTGGCTGCAACAGAACCATAAAGAGCAGAAGCTGAAGCACCTTTCAAGATACTCATGCTTTCGATGTCATCCGGGTTGATATTAGAAATACCATCACCGGCATCACGGTTTACACCGTCATTTTCACCACCCATAACCGAGCTCGTTGAAGAGTTAGAACCACTAAACATCGGTATACCATCGATTACATAAAGAGGCTGATTGTTGCCCGATTCATTGATAGAGCGGCTACCACGGATAGACACTTTAGAAGAACCACCTAGACCAGCCGAACTTTTATTGATCTGTACGCCAGCCGATTTACCAGCCAACGCATTCATCATGTTGGGATCTTTGGCACGTGTTAATTCATTACCATTCACTTGGTCCGTAGAGTAAGTCAGCGAAGCCGCTTTCTTCTTGATACCCAAAGCGGTAACCACCACTTGTTCAAGTGCTGTTGCCTCTTCCTGCATTTTAACGATGATGTTTGTCTGGCCGTTAACTGCTACATTTTGAGGTGTAAAACCGATGTACGATACCGATAAGGCAGCGTTACTTGACACTTGCAGTGTAAATTCACCGTCCAGATTCGTGATACCACCATTGGTTGTTCCTTTCTCTACGACATTGGCACCGATAATCGGTTCACCGCGTGAGTCAAGGACCTTTCCTTTAACAGTAATCTTCTTTTGTTGCTGAACCGCAGCACTTTCTGCATTTTTGGTTAAGATAATGTTTTTACCTTCCATAACGTAATGAATGCCAGTCCCAGCAAAAGCTTTATCAAGAACCTCTGCTACGGTTTTGTTTTCTGCCGTCAGATTAATCTGACGATTAACGTTGACACTCTTCTTATTATACACAAACAGGTAATCGGTTTGTGATTCGATCTGTGAGAGTAAGTCGGCTACATCTCTGGTAGAATGATTGATGTTGACTTTGGCACTTTGTGAATAACTAGTTGTACTATAGGCTTGAAAAGTAACAAATAGTAAAAGGAATAAAGTGATCTTCATAGTAAGTAAAAATTGCTTAAGTCCTAAACTTTTTGGGCAAAAAAGCCCTTTCAAAGATTTTTTTCTCATATCTTTGTCACGTGTTAAGTTAATAAATTGATTAAGGTCGATTTTTGACTGTTTTCGAATCGGGAAGTATGGGGGTACTTTCCGATTCCCTTTTTAAGGGTTAACGATTATCCGGTATTGATCATTTTCGTAAAGCGGTTTAAATGGTTAGTACTAATTTAAGGGTAGATAAAAAGGTTTATCACTCAATGGTAATGCTATCTCTCTCTGCATTCATTTTATACGTGAACTGATGGTCGCGTTGGATGGCCTTCAGGATATGTTCAATGCCATCTTGTTCTTTAAACTTGCCCGTACAATGATAATCCAAGACCTTTTGGTCAGTTACTGTAATGGCTATATTATAATATTTCTCTAGCTTATTCAGGATGTAGCTAAAAGGCGAATCATCAAAGCAGTAGAGCCCCTCTTTCCATTTCAAATAGTCGTATGAATGAGGTTTGCTCTTCACATAACGTCCTTGGTGCAACGTCAGAAAATCATCTTTGGTCAATCGAGTCAGCGGTTGTTTCAAGTTAGCATTGTCGTAAACGTCGACGATACCCTCCACCAAAGTAGTCTCGAACTCATCGGTTCCGTGGTAAGCACAGACATTAAACTGAGTACCAACCACCTGAAGTTGGTTGTGTTCAGTATGTACCAAGAATGGAATTTTTTTATTTTTGGCTACTTTAAAGAAAGCCTCTCCATTCAGCTCCACGTTACGCTCTTTTCGGCCGAAATTAGATGAGTAACTCAAGGTCGACTTTGAATTAAGCCAAACTGTCGTACCATCGGCCAGTGTGATTTCCGCCCGTTGTCCCGCAGGAACAGTGACCGTTTGTAGCTGAGCCGTTTGAATGTAGTTATAGTCGCCCACCAGATTGCCTATGCCAATAAGAATCAGCACCACCGCAGCAATACGCATGCTCCATTTCATGATAGGTAGGAGTCTGGTTTGATAGAAATTCTTTTTGATGACTTTCTCGTTTGAGAAAAGAGCAATATCGAAAAGCATGCGCTCTTTCTCGAACGCTTTTCTGTTTTCGGCAGAAGCTTCCACCCAATCTAAGATGAGCTTCTCCTCTTCGACAGAACTTTCGTTTCTGAAATATTTATGTAGCAATTCTTGTTCCATTCAGCTTATTCCTGTTTTATAAACAGCGTGTTTTTCGCGCCTTCTGTTTATATAACAGGAAACCCTTGGTGAACCCTAATAGAAAATCCACTTTTTTTTTAAAAAAGAATAGAAATGAGGTAATCTTTGAGTTCCGTACGAAGAATTTTCAATGCTTTAGTGATGTGGAACTCTACACTTTTAACCGATAAGCCCAGCTGCTCGGCAATCTGTTTATTAGGTGTGTTTTGGTAGCGGCTAAGGATAAAGATACGTCGGCTCTGCTCAGGCATTTCCAGAAGTGCTTTTTGGACGATGTGCTGGATCTCTTTATCAAAGATTAGTTCAGGGTTACAAGCCTCAAGTGTGGAAACCCGAAGATTCAGTTCGCGCAGCTTGTGACTACTGATCTCCTCTTCGGCTCGCAGGCGTACCTCCTGATGAGCTAAAAAGTTGAGTGCTTTATTTTTGATGATCGTTAGGAGTAGCCCGTGCCAATTTGAATCCTTGGCCCATTTTTCTTTGTTTTCCCAAAGTGTAATCATCGCTTCCATTAAAATATCCTCCGCCTCTTCTTTATCTCTAAGATAAGAATAGGCAAACGCTAAGAATTTTTCTTGATTTTCAAGAAAAAAGTTAGAGAATTGTCGAAGAGAAGTTGTTTTCTGTTCAGTCTCTTGCATCAGCTTTTTGAGGGTTATTGTATCTTTTCACTGACAAATGAACGCATTCTTTCTCGAAACGCAAAATATATAGGTATAAAAATAGCCCGATTCCTTGTGAATCGGGCTATTAAAGTATTATAATGTCAGCCTGAGCTGCTTATTTCTTTTCCGGTTTAGGAAGTAACGCTTTTCTTGAAAGCTTAAACTTACCAGTTTTCGGATCGACCTCCATGAGTTTAACTTCGATTTCATCGCCCTCTTTGATGCCAGCTTCCTCTACAGTTTCCAGACGTTTCCAATCGATTTCAGAAATATGAAGTAACCCATCCTTGCTTGGCAGGAATTCTACAAACGCTCCGTAAGGCATGATTGAACGCACCTTACCTTTGTATACCTCACCAACTTCTGGTACAGCAACAATTCCCTTGATTATTCTCATTGCATGATCGATACAAGCCTTGTTGTTGCCAGAGACCTCAATGCGTCCTACGCCGTCAATCTCTTCGATTGTGATCGTTGCGCCAGTCTCTTCTTGCATCCCTTGAATGATTTTACCACCTGGGCCAATCACTGCACCAATAAATTCTTTCGGAATTATCATGGTTTCGATGCGTGGAGCATGCGGTTTCAAATCCTCACGTGGAGCTTGTAGAGTCTCTTCGATCTTATCCAAGATGTGCATACGTCCCTCTTTAGCTTGGCTCAATGCACGTTCCAAGATTTCGAACGATAAACCGTCTACCTTGATATCCATCTGAGTAGCAGTGATACCATCTCTTGTACCGGTTACTTTGAAGTCCATATCGCCCAAGTGGTCCTCGTCGCCAAGGATGTCAGACAATACAGCATATTTATCTTCTCCTGCGTTTTTGATCAATCCCATGGCGATACCCGATACCGGTTTTTTGATCTGTACACCTGCATCCATTAGAGCCAATGTACCCGCACATACGGTAGCCATAGAAGAAGAACCATTTGATTCCAAGATCTCCGAAACCACCCGAATCACGTATGGGTAATTAGCAGGAATCATGCTTCTCAAAGCACGCCAAGCCAAATGCCCATGACCTACTTCGCGACGGCCCACACCACGTTGTGGTCTTGCCTCACCAGTAGAGAATGGAGGGAAGTTATAATGCAACAAGAAGCGTTCTTTGCCATGCTCCAATACGTTATCGATGATCTTCTCATCCAACTTTGTACCGAGAGTAACAGAAGTCAACGACTGAGTTTCGCCACGTGTAAAGACAGCAGAACCGTGAGGTCCAGGCAGGTAACCAGCTTCCGACCAGATTGGACGAATTTCGTTGGTTTGGCGGCCATCCAAACGTTTGCCTTCATCTAAGATACAACGACGCATGGCATCTTTTTCCACATCGTGATAGTAACGATCGATCAACGCCCCTTTTTCTTCTAATTCTTCCTCGGAAAGTTGTGCTTTGAACTCTTCGCAAATAGCATCGAAAGCCTCTTGGCGTCCGTGCTTATCATTATTGCCCGATTGAGCCACTGCATAAGCCTTGCTGAAACAAGCTGCGTGAACTGCTTGGCGCAACTCCTCATCGTTTACCTCGTGGCAGTATTCACGTTTAGTCGTTTTGCCCACTGCCTCAGTCAACTCCATTTGAACTTTGCAATGTACTTTAATCGCTTCGTGAGCCACCTTCATGGCTTCTAGCAATTCGGCTTCAGAAACCTCGCTCATTTCACCTTCCACCATCATGATGTTATCATAAGTGGCAGCCACCATGATATCCATGTCGGCTTTTTCCAGTTGTTCGAAAGTAGGATTGATAATATATTGTCCGTCAACACGAGAAACACGTACTTCTGAGATTGGTCCGTTGAATGGGATATCAGAAACAGCAAGGGCAGCAGAAGCAGCCAAACCTGCTAAGGCATCCGGCATATCAATACCGTCGGCAGAGAAAAGGATAATGTTGACGTATACTTCAGCGTGGTAATTGTCCGGGAATAGCGGGCGGAGCGCGCGGTCGACCAAGCGACAAGTTAGGATTTCATAGTCAGAGGCACGTCCTTCTCTTTTGGTGAAACCACCAGGAAAACGGCCAAATGCGGCGAATTTCTCTTTGTACTCTACCTGCAACGGCATGAAATCTGTTCCGGGAACTGCATCTTTAGCGGCACAAACAGTAGCAAGCAACATGGTGTTTCCCATGCGAAGCATGACAGAACCGTCTGCCTGTTTTGCCAACTTTCCCGTCTCGAGTGTGATGGTTCTTCCATCAGGTAACTCGATCGTTTTAACAATTGGGTTAATCATAAAAATTGTTTTATCTATATTTTCTTTCAAAATTCCTGCAAAGATATATAATCTTCTTTCTAATTAGGTGGAAATGAGGTAAAAAGTTGCCGATTTTACTGTTTTTTTTCAAAATGGCGGTGAAGAACGGGCGAAAAAGCTTTGACTAATCTCTAAAAGGAGTATATTTGCAACTAAAAATAACACACATCATATGAAAAAGATAACTTTTGTTGCATTAGCTACCACGGCTTTAATCTCTTGTACGTCTGAACCTAAATTTGAAGTTCAAGGCACGATAGCCGATGCAGAGGGAAAAACACTCTATTTTGAAGCATCCGGATTGGAAGGAATTACCTCTTTGGATTCTGTAAAACTTTCTGGTAAAGGTGCTTATGAATTTAAACAAGTACGTCCAGAGTCTCCTGAGTTTTATCGGTTGCGTATCGATGAGCAGGTGATTAATTTTGCGGTCGATTCTACAGAACATGTTCGGATTGATGCTCCTTATGCACGTTTCTCAACCGCTTATAGCGTCGAGGGCTCGGAGAATAGCTCTAAAATCAAAGAGCTGACCATCAAGCAAATGCAATTACAAAAAACGGTTAATGCTTTGCAGCAAGCCTTACAAAAAGGGCAGTTGGGGTATGATACGTTCAATGATAGCATGACCGTTGTGCTGAAGAATTATAAAGACGATGTTAAGATCAACTATATTTTTGCAGATCCTAACACCTCTGCTGCTTACTTTGCTTTGTTTCAGAAAATCAATGACTATTTGATTTTTGATCCATTGAACAGTAAAGAAGATGTGAAGTGCTTCGGTGCGGTAGCTACCAGTTTGAATAACTTGTATCCGCATGCCGTTCGATCTAAAAATCTTTATAACATCGTGATTAAAGGGATGAAAAACACCCGTCAGCCGCAAGTGAAACCGCTGGAAGTACCTCAAGAAAAGATCTCTGAAACGGGTCTGATTGACATTGCTCTTCGGGATGTAAGTGGTGCTATTCATAAACTTAGTGAACTAAAAGGCAAAGTTGTTTTGCTTGATTTCACCGTTTTTCAATCGCCCAATGGCGTTTCACACAACCTCTTCTTGCGCGAACTGCACAATAAATATGCAGCAGAAGGGCTTGCTATTTATCAGATCTCGCTCGATGCTGATGAACACTTTTGGAAAACATCGGCCGACAACCTTCCTTGGGTTTGTGTACGCGATGAAGCCGGCGTTTATTCCACCAATGTTTCAGTTTACAATGTTCGTCAAGTTCCATCGATTTTCTTGATTAACCGGAATAATGAACTGAAAGCGCGTGGAGAAGAACTTAAAGATTTAGATGCAGCGATTAAAGCCCTGCTTTAAAGTTGTTATAAATAGGTATCTTTCTATTAAATATGTTACAAAGCATCTCTTAAGGCTTGACACATATCATTTAAAAGGTTATCTTTGTCCGAAATAAAACTGAAAGAGGGTTCCAGCATGGGCACATGTTGGAATTCTTTTTGTTTTATATTTTGTTTTAGAAACAGATTAAGTTTAATAAATATTAGGAGGAAAACATCATGGCTTATATGTCAGAAGAAGGTTACAAAAAATTATTGGCGGAGTTAAGGGAGCTGGAAACAGTTCAACGCCCAATGATCTCTGCCGCTATCGCTGAAGCCAGAGATAAAGGCGATTTGTCTGAAAATGCAGAATATGATGCTGCAAAAGAGGCTCAAGGTCTTCTAGAGATGAAGATTGGTAAGTTAAAAGAAATTGTTGGTGATGCAAAAATCATTGACGAATCGAAGTTAAAGACAGATTCGGTACAGATTTTGAACAAAGTAGAGTTGAAGAATGTCAAGAACGGCATGAAGATGACTTACACCATTGTTTCAGAAGCTGAAGCCAACTTAAAAGAAGGGAAGATCTCTGTAAACACGCCTATCGCTCAAGGCTTACTTGGTAAAAAAGTAGGTGATGTAGCAGATATTACTGTTCCTCAGGGTCAGATCTCTTTAGAAGTATTAGAAATTTCATTTTAAACAGAAGGCAGGTTCTCTTGTAGAGCTTGCCTTTTTTTAGTTCAATATAAATATGGCAACACTATTTAGTCAAATTATAGCAGGTGAGATTCCTTGTTATAAAGTCGCTGAAGACGATCGTTTTTTTGCTTTTTTGGATATTAATCCGTTGGTTAAAGGGCATACCCTAGTGGTTCCTAAACAAGAGGTGGATTATGTGTTTGATTTGAGTGATGAAGACCTGGCTGCGATGCATGTTTTTGCTAAAAAAGTGGCTTTAGCGATTCAGCGTGCCTTTCCTTGTGTGAAAGTAGGAGAGGCTGTTATTGGGTTAGAAGTGCCCCATGCTCATATTCACTTAATTCCGATTCAAAAAGAATCGGATATGCTCTTCTCCAATCCTAAATTAAAACTTTCTTCCGATGAATTTTCAGAGATAGCCTCCGCTATCCGTTCTACCTTATAAGCAGTGATGATCAGCTATTAAAAAGGGAGCGCCGTCCGATGGATGGTGCTCCCTTTTTAATAGCGATATGAGGTTTCTATTTTAGATGAATTCGTCGCCCGAAGCAAGCTGTACATCGTACACGTATTTCCTAATAGCTTGTTCATTCTCCTTTTTGCAGATCAGCAAGACGTTGTCCGATTCTGCCACCAAGTAGCCGTTTAAGTCGTCTATTACCACCAATTTTTCTTTGGGTAAAGCGATGAGGTTATTCTCGCTGTTGTAGATCAGTGAGTGACATTTCAGAGTCACGTTATCCGCTTTATCCTTTGGTGACAAGTCATAGAGAGACTGCCAAGTACCCAAATCAGACCATCCAAAATCGCCTAGGGTAACACAAACGTTGTCCGCTTTCTCCATCAGTCCGAAATCGATTGAGACATTCGGGCAAGCGGCGAAATTCTCGTTGATAAACGTCGTCTCTTCCGGTGTGCCATAGCAGGTTAGTCCAAGGGCTAATTTAGAAGCGATGTCCGGCAAGTAATTTTGAAAAGCTTGAATGATTGTTTGTACATTCCACATGAATAGTCCGGAGTTCCAATAAAACTCTCCGCTCTCCACAAAAACTTTAGCGATTTCTAGCTCCGGTTTCTCGGTGAATGTTTTTACTTTATAGAAGTTGTCTCCCTCCGGTTCATCAATTTGGATATACCCATACCCTGTTTCCGGCCGATTGGGTTTAATGCCTATGGTTAGCAACTTATCGGACTGTGCCACAAACGCCAATCCTTTCTCCACTGCCGAAAGAAATTCTGTTTCTTTCAAGATGAGATGATCCGATGGGGCCACGATGATGTTAGCCTTCGGGTCTTTGGCTAAGATGTGGTAGGAAGCCCAAGCGATGCATGGTGCGGTATTTCTGCGGGCAGGTTCGAGCAGGATTTGATCCGGGTTTAAGTCAGGGAGTTGTTCTTTGACCAACTCTTGGTACAAGGCATTTGTGACGACAATAATCTTGTCGGCATCGATGATTTTCAGGAATCGGTCATAAGTTTGCTGCAGTAAAGAACGACCGGTCCCGAAGAAATCTTGAAATTGTTTAGGGAAAGACTTGCGACTAAAAGGCCAGAACCGGCTTCCGATTCCTCCGCCCATAATAACACAGTAATTGTTGTTAGTACTCATGGCATTAACTCTTTAAACGTTTCGGCTAATTTACTGTTTATTCTTTGAATAGAGAGGCATGAATGGCTTATTTTGATTTTTTTTATTTCTTTTTTTATAAAACATTTGTAGGTTTCAAAAAAAGCCGTATCTTTGCACCGCAATTGAGAAATCAAGCTGCCCAGATGGCGGAATCGGTAGACGCGCTGGTCTCAAACACCAGTGGATTCACTTCCATCCCGGTTCGACCCCGGGTCTGGGTACCACTAGAAACGCTAATAGCTAATAAATGAAGCTGTTAGCGTTTTTTTTTCTCGATTTTTTCCAAATTTCCCCCACACGTGCAAAACCGGGATCAGTCCGAAAACCCTGGGGATATGTTAAATTGTACGGTCGTTTGCGCTTTCGTAATATGATAATATCTTTTCGTAAAACACTATATTTCAATTAA
>RZZX01000251.1 GCA_009929715.1 Bacteroidia bacterium | reverse complement strand
ACAATGGCGGCAGAGTTCAACCAGATAAAGAAATGGGAAAGTAAATACAGCAGTTACCTACAGACAGCGAGTGGCTATGCTTCAACACTGAAAGCAGGAACGATGCTCTATCATGATGGCGTACATATCTTCATTACGCTAGGTCAGCTTCGCAAGGCAGTACAGGAGAATCCACAAGGCATAGCGGCAACTTTATCGATGAATAATCTGTATGTGGAAACGGCTACCGAACTGATTTCTGTGTTTACCCTTCTCAATGAAACTATCGCCAAAGGTGGTAATCAGAATATGCTCACGGGTGCTGAACGCTCACAGACATTATGGGAATTACAAGACAGATTGGGTGCTTTCAGCAAGAAGCTCCGTTATCTGTATCTGAGCATTCGATATTATAATTTGAATGACGTTTGGAATCGAGCCAGTGCAGGAATGATAGACCGAAACAATGCTGATGTTGCAGGGAAAGCCTATGACAGATGGCGAAGAGCAGCTAATGTAATAAGATAAAGAGTTGAGTCTATGAAAAAAATACTGATACTGATTTTTGTGTTGATTGGATGCATCGAACTACATGCTCAATCAGATCCGACTCTATCAAGTATGATATTGCTTTATACCAATAAAGCTAAATCGGAACTGAAATCTCAGGAAGCTTCTATGATGCTGGAAACTACCGGTCATATATGGCTGAAGGAAGAGGTTGATGAGACAACGAACATCCAAAGGAAATTCAATGATTATCTAGACAGCTTTCATTCTATCATCTGTTATGCAGCTCAGATATATGGTTTCTACCATGAGATTAGCAACCTGACAACGAATCTCTTTGAGTTCACTGAAGAATTGGGTGATGCCCCGAGTAATGCCCTAGCTGTTGCCCTTTCATCAAGAAGAAATGCCATTTATCGGGAACTGATAATGGGAAGTGTAGAGATTGTAAATGATATACGACAGGTATGTCTGAGTGATATCAAGATGACGGAAAAGGAACGAATAGAGATTGTGTTCTCAATACGTCCCAAACTGAAACTGATGAATCGCAAACTCAAGCGACTGACCAGAGCGGTAAAATATACCTCAATGGCCGATGTTTGGGCGGAGATTGAAGGTGGAGCAAGACAACCTGCTGATAAAAAGAAGATAGTAAATGAAGCCATGGATCGATGGAAACGCAATGGACGCAGAGGCTTCTAGAGATTAAGAAACAAAAGAAACAACAATATGAGTATATGGAGCAGTATAGCCCGACGTGCCGGACGAATCATTACATACCCTGTCACCCATGCAGGAACTGCGGTACAAGCTGTGGGAAAAACTACCAAAACAGCTGTCGTTGGCGGTGGCTTAGGCTACATGGCATGGGAAAGCGTAGTAAATGACAAGCCTGTTGTCAGAACAGCGTCAGACATACTCGTCGGCAAAGAAACGACAGAGAAAGTATCAGATGTAGTAACAGGTACTGTAGATGGTGTTGGTAAGGTTGTTACAGGTGCTGGTAATCTAGTTGAAGATGCAGAAAACATGCTTTCTGAGACTAATAACTCAACGAGTGGAGTTGGCAAGTTCTTTCAAGGACTATTCACAGGAAATGGTCTAGGTATGATTGGTGATTTCTTCCAAAATATCGGCAAAGGCAAAATATCAGGATTAAGCCTTGCTGGATTGATTGGTGCAGCTATTCTTTCCTTCGGACGCTTTGGATGGCTTGGTAAGATAGCCGGTGCATTCTTAGGCATGATGATTATTGGCAACAACTGGAACATGAACAAAGT
>RZZX01000250.1 GCA_009929715.1 Bacteroidia bacterium | reverse complement strand
TTGGATAATGAAGCAATAGATCCGACATATAAGAAACTCAGATTACAAGTCTTTATCGGTATTTTCGTAGGATACGCCGGTTATTATCTGGTAAGAAAGAATTTTACTCTTGCCATGCCTTATTTAGTAGAAATGGGATTTGATAAAGGAGACCTCGGACTGGCTCTTTCTGCTAATGCGATAGCATACGGATTTTCCAAATTCTTAATGGGAGGCGTGTCAGACCGAAGTAATGCAAGGTTTTTTCTACCTTTAGGTCTTATTCTATCTGCTTTAATCACCTTCCTGATTGGAACAAGTGCTGGCATATCGTCCATATCTACCATGTTTATTCTTCAATTTCTGATCGGATGGTTTCAGGGGATGGGATGGCCTCCCTGCGGTAGAGTTATGACACACTGGTTTTCGGTAAAGGAACGGGGTACCAAAATGGCCATCTGGAATGTGGCACATAATGTAGGAGGAGGTATGGTTGGAGCGATGACAGCCTATGGTATTCTATGGTTTGGCTCCTGGCAGGCAGGTATTTTCTGGTTTCCCGCCGTAGTTGCCATACTAATATCCCTGCTAGGCTTGCTCTTGATACGGGATACTCCCCAGTCGTGCGGACTACCTCCAATAGAAAAATACAGGAATGAGTATCCCAAAAATTACTCAGCGAGTTCGGAGAAAGAGCTATCTGCAAAGGAAATCTTCTTTAAATATGTGCTCAATAATAAAATACTCTGGTATATCGCCATTGCAAATGCCTTTGTGTATCTGGTTCGGTATGGTGTACTTGACTGGGCGCCAACTTATCTGAAAGATGTAAAAGGGTACGATATCAAAGAAGTCGGATGGGCTTATTCTGCCTACGAATGGGCAGCTATACCGGGAACACTCATTTGTGGGTGGCTTAGTGACAAGATTTTTAAAGGCAGAAGAGCTATTACAACTATGATATATATGGTATTAGTCGCTCTGTTTGTGGTAATCTACTGGAAAAACATGGACAACCGGCTACTGGACAGCATTGCGCTTATTGCTATCGGCTTCCTAATTTATGGGCCGGTAATGCTTATAGGGGTGCAGGCACTGGACTTAGCCCCCAAAAAAGCTGCCGGAACAGCAGCAGGACTAACAGGGTTCTTCGGGTATTTCTTTGGAACCGCCATTTTAGCCAATATAGTTATGGGATATGTAGTTGAACATTTGGGATGGGATTGGGGATTTTTCATATTACTATCTGCCTGCGCATTGTCCTTTTTGTTTATTGCATTTACCTATAAAGAAGAACAATATCTGATAAAACAGGAAAAAAAGGCCGTAAAGATTGAATAGCCTGCTGCCTAAATAAGATATAAGCTGATAACGAAACATACTGTTGGCTTGTTGACCCGGATCGAGGTTTGTTTTGATGGAAAAAACTTGAATAAAAAAAGCCTGCTTATTCTGTAAAAGATAAGCAGGCTTTAGTATCTGGTTTTATGACAATTATAAACCGAATGCCTCTTTAATCTGATCTACATAATCAAGCTTCTCCCAAGTGAAAAGCTCTACTTCACAGATTACCGGAGCCGTATTGTAACGTGAATTAAATTCTTTGATTACAACCTGTGGGGTACGTCCCATGTGTCCGTACGAAGCTGTTTCGAAATAGATAGGATTACGTAATTTCAACCGGTCTTCAATCGCTTTAGGTCGCATGTCGAACAAGTTCCATACTTTTTCAGCAATTTCTCCATCCGTAAGCTTAACATTGGAACGGCCGTAGGTATTGATAAAGATATTCATTGGCTTTGC
>RZZX01000249.1 GCA_009929715.1 Bacteroidia bacterium | reverse complement strand
GCTACAAGCCCGGTAGGTACCACAAGCTTATCGAAAGCCCACATCATACTTTTATGACTGACCTTTTTCGAATAGAAATAGATAGCAATAATAATACCCAATGTACCTCCATGACTGGCTAAACCTCCCTCCCAAATCTTCAATATCTCGATTGGGTTGGATAAGTAATACTGAGGTGCATACAAAAGGCAATGACCTAAACGAGCTCCAACCACCGTTCCAATCATGGTATAGATCAATAATTGATCCAGCCACGCAGTATCCAGTTTTTCGTTTTTCCACATACGCTCCACTATCTTGTAGCCGATCAGAAAACCGAATGCAAAAGCCAGTCCGTACCAACGTATTTCTCGTGAACCAATGGAAAAGATAGCAGGATCTGCTGTCCAGGTAATAAATGATAACATAGTATTTATATTTATATCCGTAAGGAAGACTGGTATTATACCAGTCTTCTTATTAAATCTTCCTTATCGCCGTAAAGCATATCGATCACCGGTAATTCAATCATAGTGTAGGCACCCGGCTGTTGCTTAAACGAAGCACGTGCAACAGATACTAAAATCTGAGCAGTAAGCGCAGGATTGTTGATTTTCATATTGAAATCGATCAACTGATTCTGCGTTTTTCCAGATACACCTTTACGCGTAAGCTGAACACCATGACCCATATCCAGCAAATTATCCACACATTCCACCTGCATTACATGTGTCTCGTCGTGTGCAAAATATTCGTCGGCTTTAATTGCTGCAGCAACCTTAGCAAAATCATATCCCTCTTTAACTTCAATATATACCATTCTGCGGTGAATACCGGTTCCTGTTGGAATAGTCATACTTAATGCGGCCTTTACACCTTCAATGGCTTTTACTGCAACAGTATGTCCCATACTCATACCTGGGCCAAAGTTCGTATATGTAATACCTTTAGGCACCATCGCCTCAAGTAGCGCACGAACAACCGAGTCGCTTCCCGGATCCCATCCTGCAGAAATCACAGATACAGCATTGTGAGCTTTTGCTACAGCATTCAGAGAGCGGCGCAGAGCAACAATTCCTCCATGAATATCGTAGCTGTCCACCGTATTGATACCCAATGAAAGAATTTCCTTCGCATAAGATTCTACGCTACGGGTTGGGGTACAAAGCACAGCAACATCTACCTTTTCAAGTTCGGTGATTTTACTAACCACCTTATATTCCTTAAGCTCGACCGGAACCTCTGATGGATTACGACGAACAACGCCTGCAACCTCAAAATCGGGTGCAGCTTCCAAAGCCTCTAAAACATATTTTCCAATATTGCCATATCCCACAATGGCTGCTCTAATCTTTTTCATGCGTTTATTTATTTCTTTCTATTTTAGGCTGCAAAGTTAATCATAATATAGGGAGATACAACAAGATAGCCCAGACTTTTTATTATCAGTCCGGGCTCATCAAATATCAACTGTACTATTTATTCACTTATTTCTTTTCAAAACCTGCATCAAACGCTCTTGACGAAGGCATAAAGTCAAAGTGCTTCACTAAACGGCACGATTCTTCTGCTCCTTGTTCCCTATCCATGGCACTGTCTTCCCACTCCACAGAAAGCGGACCGGAATATCCAATATGATTAAGTGCCCGGATAATCTCCTCAAATTTAATTTTTCCTCTTCCCAAACTTCTGAAGTTCCAAAAACGGCGGGGATCTCCAAAGGTTACATAACCACCAAAAACACCCACCTGCTTAGGAGTGTCACTCCAGTAAACATCTTTCATGTGCACATGGAAAATTCTTTC
>RZZX01000012.1 GCA_009929715.1 Bacteroidia bacterium | reverse complement strand
CAAGACTTCCTATTCAAACGAATAATGCAACCGCATTACAATAATCGTTCTGACTATTATTTTGTAAGCATATAAATGATGATACCCAATTGAATCAAAATGATAAAAGGAATGCCAATATAGAATTTTTCACGCATCGTTTTGTGACGAAAAACATACATACCAGCTACAGCTCCAATACTACCACCAACAACTGCAAGAATAAGCAATGTTGATTCTGGTATTCTCCACCAATGTTTCTTAGCTTTAAGTTTGTCAACACCAAAAAGTATCAATGTGAGTACATTGATGCCAAGCAGATAGTATAAGATGATTTGATAAATACGATCCATCGCAATTAGCAGCCTTTATCATACAAACAACAGGAATCACCTTCAGGAATAGCCTTAATAACTATATCATCTATAGAGAACTGAACATCTCCATCCTCAAAAACAAAACATGGAATACCTATGGCGCCATTAGCCTTGATTGGATCAAAGGCTGCGTTGTTATCTCGTATAGCTAAGAACTGTTTTAGATTTCTTACATGCTCACCAATGTCAATTAGCTCATAGTTGGGGTTATCAGCCAATTGAATTTTCACCTGTGTACAATCAGGACAGGTAGCCATCACAAACACTTTTGTCATATATAATTCATTTTCTATTGCTATTGCTATTCTTGCCAAATTCATAGTTTTCTCTCAACTTGACATTACCTTCTATTTCTCGTACCTCGTTTACGCTACCACAAAGAAAATGAGTATCTAATCCTAGTTTTGCAAGTTAAAATTAGCATCTACATAATCTTATAAAAGAAGCATAAGGATTTCTGCATACCACGAAAATGAGTAACTTTGGAGTACCAAATCAAAAAAAACACCCAACCCTATGCCAATACACAAAGTTACAGATTTTCTCTCAGAAATCAGCTTTTTCTTCAAAAAAGATAACGCAAATAGTGCCATGTATACAATTATAATAGTTCGTTAAACATTTAACTAATATTTACGCAGCAATTGTGCAAATTTCACTTCCTCTTCCCATAGTCTTAGGTATTCTCTTAGTGTCTTTTAAATTATTCCATTAGGGCATCCATCCAAATATCCAGTTAAACACTCTGAACAAGACGTGCTAAGTTATTCAAAAAGAGCTATTTCTACTGCTTCCATTCGCAATCTTTAGTACTTTTATTGGTTACTGCTTAATCGTTAGCCTATAGGCTAACGAAACATTGCTTATAGGCTAACGAAACATTGCCTATAGGCTAACGAAAGAATGCCTATAGGCTAACGATTAAACCATCGCATCTTTACAGCTTAGCTCTTGCAATGGAAAACAGTAGCTTTTGTTAATACACCACTAGTGTCATCTAACTCTAAAGCAAACAGCATGATGAATCTCTATGATGATCTTTATCCTACAGTGGATGCCGAATAGGCTGGTGAAGGACAACCGCTTTATCTGCGTGTCGTACCCAAAATCAACAGTGCCTAAAGTGATGAGTAAAGGAGAGGTACGGCCCTACTCTATCGGCTTGAAGAATGTAAACCTCCAAGCGAATAAAGTGTTTAAAAAAACATACGAAGCCTATTAAAATTAGAGCTGTTTTGTTGAACACGCTCCTCGATAAGAATTCTTTCATCGAGGGCGTGTTATAAAAAGATTATCAGCGACCGCCGAGAGGGGCTATTCAATAAAGAGCTTAATCGAACAGCGAGAGTGGATTAATTCCTCCCCAATACAAATGGGTGTATCCGGCAATGGCGTTTTTGTACCGATAAATAGAAGCCGAAACCTCTTCGCCAGCAGCGTTATGAATTGGTGCAATACTAGGCAACAAGCCTTCTTCGCCTTCTGCTATTTGAGTAAAATGGAACTCATGGCCACGCAGAGAGATGCCACGATATTCTAACTGTCGGTACCCCAATGTCAGTCGCTTGCCTTTTGGAGTGGAATCAATGCTAAACGGAAAGGCTCCAACCATTGGATAAAAAGCATCGTCCATCTGGATGCCTTGAGAGAGATAGATCATACCGCCACATTCGGCCAACACACGTCCTTCTTCTTCAATATAGCGTTTAATGTCTTCACAAAGCAACTTATTTCGACTCAATGCTTCGGCGTGTTTCTCAGGATAACCACCTGGTAGATAGAGCAAGTCGGTTTTTTCAGGCAGTTCTGTAGCCTGTTCTGGGTCGATAAAAAAGAGTTTCCCTAAACGGGATAAAATGGTTAAATGCTCGGTATAGATAAATGAAAAAGCATCGGCATTACGGGCTATCACAATGTGCATCGGTTTCTCTGAAATCTTCGAAAAAGGGAACAAGGACTTCTCTTGATTCTGTTCAAGAGCTTCTGATGAGCGTTCCACTATTTTAGATGGTGAAAGAGCGCTGGCATCAACAGGTAGTGTGATAGCGGTTGCCTCAAGTAGGCTTTCCCAAAGAAGATCTTCTTCCATGATGGCCGACAGTGAGGGAACAGCCTCATCGGCAGAGAAATCAAGCCCAAGATAGCGTGAATCGGTGGTCAAAGTGTCGCGACGCAAGAGGCTACCAAAATACTCAATGCCTAAATCGTGACAGACTCCACGAAGAATTTCGGCATGAGCCGGACCACTGACTTTATTGAAGATGACTCCGATGAGGTGAATGCTCGGATCGAAATCACGAAAGCCACTAATCAATGCAGCAGCGGAATAGGCACTAGCATGCGCATCAACAACTAAGATGACAGGTATTTGCAGCAAACGTGCAATGGCGGCCGATGAGCCTTCGGAACGATCATAGCCGTCGAACATACCCATCATGCCTTCTACGATGCATAAGTCAGCATTGGCCGACATGGTTTCATATAGTTCACGAAGATGCTCCGCTGAGGACATAAATAGGTCTAAGTTGACCGATGGTTGCCCACAAGCGCGCTCATGAAACTTCGTGTCAATGTAATCGGGACCGCACTTGAAGGGTTGTACTTTCAGCCCTTTGCCGGCAAATAGCTCCATCAATCCTCTACAAACAGTGGTTTTTCCACTGTCTGAAGTGGGTGCAGCAATCAAAAACTGTGATCTATTTCGATTCATCATAAATTAATGTGTCTGGTCAATGATCGGTTTCGCCCCTTATCGGAGTTGGACCGGCCCAAAGATAAACAAATTAATCAGAATAAAGCCAACAAAAGTTAGCCAACAGCTCTTCGTGTTAAACATTGTTATATTGCATCAAATTAGTAATAACAACACCCCTCCTTTCAGAAAATAAACAGATACTTTTGAAAATCAAAACCTTATAATTAATAAATCATGAAAAGAGCGTTCATTAAAACGATACTTCTCTTATTTTCAGGAGCATCATTCCTTTTTTCTTGTGATTCTACAAAAGAAGAGATCAACCTTTTGGAACCAACAATAGAAATAGACCAAAACAGTTTCACCTTCGACATCAACGGTGGTAAAGTTTTTTTAAAAATCTCCACAACTGGGCAATGGAAGGTCAAAAACAGTCCTGATTGGCTCATTATGACACCAACTTCAGGCGATGCCTCAACTCAAACCACTATTGCTGTGGTTGAGAACAGAAAGATGGAAGGTCGAATTGTGGACTTAGTGATTACGACGGGGAGCCATTCGCAAACGCTGCATGTAGCTCAGGAAGGACTTAAAGATATCTCTCCAAAACTTCAATTGCCTATTTTCGCATTTAATTCGATCCTACCAACATTCTCCAAAGAAGGATACATTATCAAAACAATGAAGTCATTTATTAATGCGGATCTGAAAAATAAAATCTTTCTTGGAAATTTACTCTGCCACAAAGCATCATCAAACAGAGCGTTCTCGACATTTACCGACTATCAATTCAATACGGTAGATATGTTTTCGAATACATCTATTAAGGGAAAATACCTAATTAAATCTTATACACCTTCGCTAAATGAGCAACAAGCTTTTGCGCAAATGATCTTAGCTGAAAGGCCAACTCAAATGCAATCTTTTACAGCCGACAATGGAATTGTAGAATTTTATACCTATCAACAATTACATCATCTAGGAGTTATCAACTTAGGTGCCGCACTAGATGAAGTTTTATCGGGTGTCTCGTTTAGACAGCAAGAGATGAAGAAAAAATATGGAGTCATCTTTTCGTTCAAAGAGGTGTTATTCAACTTACAACTAGATTTTCCAATTACGCTCCTCAAAGAAAAACTAAAGGATGCAGATAAAACTAAAGGTATCTCATACATCAACCAAATAAGTTATGGTAAAATAGGATTGTTGATTGCCGAATCGAACATACATTTCAAAAAGATTAAGGCAACCATTAATAAGGTGATAGTCAATGATAAACTTTCGCAAGAGGAACTCAACCTTATCGCAGAAACAGATATCTCTCATGTCTATTTCATCGACCATAAAATTCAAATCCGAAAAGGGCATCTCGAAGCAATAGAGTCTTATAAAGAAGCAATTAAAAACATCTATACCGATATTTACCCTATCGAATTTGAACTGACTGATTTGGAAAATTTTTCGACCCGTGAAATGGAGTTCCCTAGCTAGTTAAAGGCTAAAGCGCTTTTCTCACTCTAATGCGAGATGAACAACTTTAGTCCCTTTGTTGATTTTAGGAATCAGACGAAGCAACCGCATACTGAGTGGCCAACGTTTAAGGTGTTGATTCATAACGTAATCGACACTGATTATTTTTATCGCATTGTGCCACTTCTTGAGATCGTCTACCTCATCTAATCCCCAATGAAAAGGGGCATTGTACTTCCTAACTTCGGAATGTAAATTAGATCGTTTCGCTAGAAAAGTGGGAATTGTGTCGAAAACAAGCTCGGCTTGTGGAAAGCGATGAAGTATATCTAAACAGAGCTTTCGAACCTCGTCTTCATGAAAATACATCCAGACTCCCTCTGATAGTATCAACAAGTGCTTATTCAAAGGGATTTCATCCATCCAGCTCCTATCGAGCATCGATTTAGCAAGCATTTTATAGTTGTCTTTCTCATGAAAGAAAGCTTGACGGACGCACATCGATTCAGGGACATCTAAATCAAACCAGCAGGTACAAGGCAGTTGTAATCGTTCAAAACGGGCATCAAGTCCGCAGCCTAACGCCACCACAACGCCATCGGGATGGCGCTTGAGAAAATCGACGGTTATTCGGTCGAAAATCAACGTACGAATAACAACACCTACTTGCGAAGAGCGAGCCACACAACGTTTGGAGGATAGCTCTGGTTCCAGCTTAGTTAAAATATCTACAGCATACGAATCGGATAATAAAGCATCTGTACGAAGCGTCTCTTCGGCTCTAGCACGAACAGTAATGAGCAAGGTTTCTGGCACACCGGATAATTCTACATTCATATTCTTAGTTTTTATCCGACAAAGGTCTATAATAAATTAGAACTAGTCAATCCCTTGAAATAGGTAATTATAGTTCATCAATTAATGAGTATAAGGGAGTGTAAATAGGTACCAGCTAATCAGTTTAAAAAGAGGTTAAGGTTCGCCAAAAACGGAGCGACTGCTAGATTACATTTGTAAAGCCTACTAAAAAGAGCTATCTTTGCGGAATTATATATAATTTTTAAAGAAAAAGAGATGAGCGAAATTCCAAAATGCCCCAAATGTCAAAGTGAAAATACCTATTTCGATGGTTCACTTTACGTATGCCCCGATTGCTTTAATGAGTTTAATCCTGATCAGGCTGCTGCAGAAACAGAACCGGATGTGGCACGCGATAGCAATGGTGCAGAATTACTGGATGGTGATGCGGTGACTGTTATTAAAGATTTGAAAGTAAAAGGGTCGTCTATGGTTATCAAACGCGGCACTAAGGTTAAGAGTATCCGACTAACTGAAAACCCGGAAGAGGTGGACTGCAAGATAGAGGGCAGCAGCATTGTTCTTAAAACTTGCTTTTTGAAGAAATAGATTACTTAACGGACCACACAATAAATAACGCCACGACACACCGGCAAATGCCCCTTGTGTGTCGTGGCGTTTTTTTTAGAAATTCAGCCTCATACTAAATGGTCCATCCCGAGGTTTTTTCTTGGATACTCCAAAGCTGGTGATAGAGGCCTTGGCGAGTCAATAAGTCATCGTGAGTTCCTAATTCAACCACCTCTCCTTCGTTTAGGACAACAATCGTATCGGCATAACGTATCGTCTTTAAACGATGAGCAATAACGACCACTGTGCGCCCATCGATCAGGCGGTTGATCGCTTTTTGTACATCAACCTCATTTTCTGGATCGAGCGAAGCAGTCGCTTCATCGAGCAAAACAATCGGCGCATTTTTCAGAATAGCCCGCGCAATAGAGATACGCTGTTTTTCTCCACCAGATAGTGTACAGCCGCCTTCCCCTACGAGGGTGTCATAACCTTTAGGTAGACGACTAATAAAGTCATGACAACAAGCCTCTCGGGCAGCTTCTATCACCTCTTCATCGGTGGCTTCAGATTTTCCGAAACGAATGTTGTTGCGAATGGTATCTTGAAAAAGATAAACGTCTTGAAAAACCATAGAGATGTGTTTCATCAAGGCTTCTGGATCGATGGATCGCATATCGATCCCATTGAACAGGACATGCCCTTTCTGTGGGTCATAGAATCGAGCACAAAGTTTCATCAAGGTACTCTTACCGCTACCAGAAGGGCCAACCAAAGCTGTCAGCGTTCCTTTTCGGAGTGTCAGGTTTATATCGCTAAGAACACGTTTACGCTGATAGCCAAAGTTGACATGTTCAAATCGGATATCACCACTTTCAGGGGCTTCTACTTGTCCACCCATCTCTGGTTCTTGCATCAAACGAAGGATTCTGCCACCGGCTATAGAGAAGTAACGAAACTCTGCAAAATTAGTTAAAGCTGAGGTCAATGGATCGAAAACTCGCGAGCCAACCACTAGAAATAGGACAAATGTCAGAAGCGATAAGTCACCACCCAACAAAAGGTAGCTACCACAAAGTATCATAAGCGTTAATCCAGAACGAACTAGGGCAACAGACAATAGAATAAACGGACCAAGCAAAGCTTCTTGTCTGATACAAGCATGACGAAGATCGTTAAAGGCTTTTTGAAGTCGAGTGAATTTATCACCTAATAGATTGTAAGCTTTCATCACCCGAATGCCTTGCAGATACTCTTCTAGCCGGTTGCCTGCATTAATCTTTGCCGTAATCTGGCTACTGCTTAATGCTTGTTGCACGCATGTACTGAGCCACAAAACCCCCATAGCAAAAGGCAAAGCCATAAACATGGCCAAAGCCATCCGCCAATCCATCCAAAGGAGAGAAAGAAAGGCTAAAACGGGCATTACCAAAGCACCCATCAGCTGGGGTAAGTGGTGCGAAATGCCTGTTTCGGCCATCGCAAAGTCAGTTATTAACATCGAAGAGAGATCACCTGGATCTCGACGCGATAAAAAGCCTAATGAGAGTTTGCGTAGATGTTCGGCTAATCCAACACGCCCCATAGCACTCATCTCATACGCCCCTCTAAAGTTGGCTCGATAAGCTGCGCGTTCGGCCCAATACATCACTCCCATATAACCGATAAGAATACCGATCAATGCCCAAAGTCGATGCACATCCAAGGGTGCTCCGGTACCATCGAAAGCACGGAAGACAACATTGATTGCCTCAACAGAAAGGCAGAAAGGGATTATATTCACTAAATTGGCAAGCATGGTGTAGCCCACCGGCTTATTGAGTCGGTCGGTTTGCCCAATGGTTATGTTCTTTATTGCATTCATTTCAGTCTATTTTTTAAGTTCCCAGCGGAAAGCATCAGTATAGGCATTCCACATATTTTGATATAATCCTTCTGTCTTACTCAGCATTTGGTGTGTACCGCATTGTACCAATTGCCCCTCTTTCAGGACTACAATTTGTGCTGCAGAGGTGATCGATGAGAGTCGATGAGCAATGATCATAACGGTTTTGCCTTTAATAAGTGCACGCAGAGCTTGCTGCATCTTATATTCGTTTTCTGGATCAGCAAAAGCTGTTGCTTCATCGAGTACCAAGATGGGGGCATTTTTTAATATAGCACGCGCCACACAGACGCGTTGAGCTTCCCCACCCGACAAGTAGACACCAGCATCGCCGATACAAGTATCGTATCCTTGTGGCAGGCGACTAATAAAGTCGTGACATTGAGCGGCTTTAGCAGCTGCTACAACCTCTTCGCGTGTCGCTTTCGTATCTCCTACACGGATATTTTCTAAAAGTGTATCGAAGAATAGAAAGTTGTCTTGAAACACAAACGAAACCATGTTCATCAGTTCGGTGGTTGGTATGGATTTTATGTTGACGCCCCCGATTGAAATCTCCCCTCGATCTACATCCCAAAAGCGTGGGATAAGATTGGCAACAGTCGACTTACCAGAACCCGAGGGACCTACCAAAGCAGTTATCTCTCCTTGACGAGCTACAAACGAGATATTTCTAAGGGCTTCCGTACGTGTTGTTTGTCCGCTATCAGCATACGCAAATGAGACGTGATTAAAGGTTATGTCATAAGACGTTGGGTATTGCGGTTGGGTCGTTTCTGGCAAAGGTTGTTCATCAAAAATTCGATCGATGCGCTCTACCCCTTCATTGATTTCGCGAGTACCAGAGCCAAGGTACATTAATTTATAAACAGGCGATACCACTCCAGGACCCATAATAATAAAAAAGAGGTAGACGGCAGCCAATGTGATGTTTTGTGGATCTTTGCTCAGTAATAATAACCCGATGGGCAGAATGAAGGTTACGAGCGAGTTAAGCAACACAGTAAAGGCTAGCATACCTGGCTGATAGGTGTCGCACACTTTTAAAGACCATGTTTTATAAGCTGTTATCTCGTTGTAAAAGTGCCTGAATGACTGTACACTCTGACCAAATATTTTCACAACAGGCATCCCTCGAACGTATTGTACGGCAGAAGCGCTCATCTGTTCCTGCGTATCGAAATAGTATTTAGTAAACTCTTTTGCTTTGGGACCCATAAAGTTGAGAAACTGCAAGCCTAAGCTTATCGTGATAGCTACTAAGCAGACTACAGCCAACCAGCCGTTGAGTGAGAAGAAGATCGCAAACATCAGTATCACAGTAACGGCTACATTGACTAGATCAGGGATGGTATGTGCGATGAAGTTCTCTATTTTCTCAACATTCTTTTCCATAATCTTTTTAATGGCACCAGTTGATGTACCGTTGAGATAACCCAACGAGAGTCTGCCGATGTGTTCAGACAACCGCATGCGCAACCCATAAAGAATGCGAAAAGCGGCCACATGTGAGGCCATTAAACCCGCATAAAGCAATAAAAGACCGCCTATCAACCCGAAAAAAGCGGTCCACCCCCAATAGATTAAAACTGGCCGACTAATTTGTCCTAAATCGCCAGCATGAAGCAACAATTCATTTAAAATACGATACACTGCCCAATATGGGGTAAGCATACATAAGGCACTACAAGCCGATAAGACACTGGACAGAAGCAGTAGCCCTTTTTTTTCACCTGCTATTTCGAACAGACGTGAGATTCCTTTTTTTCTTTTACTCATGTTTCTTAAGATTTTAGAGAGAATAACGTTGGTTGAAAGACCTTTTTCTCTACTGTTTGATACTTTTTCCTTTTCATTATTTTTTATTTAAAAACGAACAATAGTCTATTTCATTCAAAAAAAAAAGAGAGAACTTATATCTTCATAAGTTCTCTCCAACCAGTTGTTTCAAAAGTAATGTACTCTTCTATAATTTGCTCAAAGTCCTTGGTTTTCACTTTGTTCAAAATGAGTTCTTCAAACAAAGTAAACATCCAAACAGTATGTAGATGAATAGAAAAATCTGAGATATCGGTATGAAGTTGCGGGTAACGTTCTTTCATCCGATGGAAATAGGTCTTGACCAACAGAGTAGAGTGTCGGACAAATTCGTCTTTAAAACCTTCTAAGGATGAACCTTGTGCTCGAAAAAATAGTAGCTCCAGTAAGCCACCGTGTTTTTGCAAGAGTAGCACATACTCTTGTATCACCTGACGGGTGTATTTGCCCGATTTAAGGGTTAAAATATCAGGCCCGGCATCGCCATGATGCTTTTGCAAAAGCTGATTTAGTTTATTAATAACTGGTTGTACAATAACACTAAATATCTCATCTTTTCCTTGAAAATAATTATAGATATTACTCACGCCAACACCCGATAAATCGGCTATTTCGCGCATGGAAGTAGAATAAAAGCCCTGCTCCAGAAAGAGCTGTTCGCCAGCCATTAAAATTTGTTTTTGACTCTCCTCTTTAAGATATTGCATCATTCTTTATTTGAGAGGCAAAATAACAACCTTTTTTGCACCCCTGCAATCACCATTTATAGGTATTTCAAGGAAACAAAAACAGATCTGACTTTTAGTTCATTTAAAAAGGGGAAAGCACAAATGCTTTCCCCTTTTTAAAACTCTATTCCGATCTGAGAAAAGAGGTTTAAATCTTTGTTTTCACATAGTTGTATCCTAACCGCCGAAGTTCCATTGCCACACCGAGTTTATACATCACTCTCACGGTATGTGAATAGATATGAAAAGCATCGGTGGTTTGAGGTCCGATGTGTTCATGTCGGATCATCGTTAAAGCGGTTTCGGAAAGACTTTGTAAAGCACCCTCTAAAGTTTTATAAGCGGGGCTATCAAGTGACAATCCGAGAATCTCTTCAACAATGTACTCATCCATGGCATCGAAACCACGCGGAGAACTAAACATCTCATAAAGATCGGTGCGTGCTTCATAACGGCTCCAATCCTTATCCCAGAGATGCCCCATAGCTAGGCCGATATAACCGGCCCATGCAATAGAGACCATGGGGTAATGTACTATTTCAGGTACCGCATCGACCATGTACTCTGGCGCTATCTCTTTCCATTTCAAATCGAGCTCTTCGGCCTCCATCAACTGTCCACTGAGCCAACCAGCTTTTGTTCCCTGTACCAGTAATTGTTGCTTGAGGTTCTCCTCATAGCGAACAAAAAAATCTTTTGGGTATTGACTTCTCATGTTATATCCTACCAAAGAACTGCTTATTCAACTTTCACTAACTGGATCTGAAAAATCAATGTGCTATAACCTGGAATATTTCCATCGACACGCTTACCATAACCGAGTTCATAAGGGACTACTATTTCAAACTCTGAGCCCTGAGGCATCAGTTGAAGTATCTCTTTCCATCCTTCTATCACATCGAATACACGAAAAAGACCAGGAAATGGATCGTTTAAATTACTTTCAAACACTTTACCATCGACAAACGAACCGCTATAGTAAACATGCACCAAAGAGGTCGATTGCGGAATTACCCCCTCACCCATCTTTATCACTCGATATTGTAATCCACTAGGTAATTCTTTTACATCCGGATTACTTCTATTCTCTTTAAAAAAACGACGGTTATTCTCTCTGTAGATCTGCTTTTTACTCTTCATTTGTTATTTTTTCTCCTGTTTATTATCAATCTCACGTAAATTTCGCTACGAAAATAGTCTAATTACGCCAACTATACAATTATTTTAGAAAGAAGCTGCATGTTATAATGCAACATAATAAATAGCCTGGTGAGATTCACAAGCCTTTCATCCAATCTATTTGTTTCCATATTTTACCACATGGATCATTCTCTTGTTTTTCACCAGGCGTACTCCTTCCTTGACGAATGCACGATGCCATTAATGCCTTTAATTCACTTACCACTTGTGGATAATGAGCATAGACATTCACTTTCTCACTTGGATCGACAGCTAGATTATAAAGTTGTATCGAAGGAAGATATTCTAATGTTTTCTTATCATTAGGAAGAGGAAAACTCCAGCCACCCGAACTTGGCGAGATTAGTAATTTCCAATTTCCCTTACGAATACTAAATTCACCATTAATGGAATGATGTACAATTGTTTCACGTACTTTTACTTTGCTACCTTTAGTCTTTAAAAGAGGCCATAAACTATAACTATCTACTCCATCTGATGGCTTCATCTTATAATCGGCTATCTCAGCAAACGTTGCAAAAAAATCTGTCAGACATACCGGTTGTGTAACCGTGTATGATTGCACTTTGCCTGGCCAACGAACCACACAGGGGATGCGGTGTCCACCATCAAATAGATCAGCTTTTTGACCGCGATAGATATAGCTCGGTTCATGCCCACGTGCTTGCAAATTCTGGATATCAGCCCCCGGACTGCATCCATTGTCGGAGGTAAAGACAATAAGTGTTTCCTTATCAATGCCGGCTTCTTTAACCGTACGGATAATCTCTCCCACCATCCAATCGACCATTAGAACAAAATCGCCATAAGGTGTTAGTCCTGATTTTCCTTGAAAGGCTTTTACGGGAAGAATGGGAGTATGAGGAGCCGGAAGAGCATAATATAAAAAAAAGGGTTGATTACCATGAGCGTTTT
This sequence comes from Bacteroidia bacterium, assembly GCA_009929715.1. GTDB lineage: Bacteria > Bacteroidota > Bacteroidia > Bacteroidales > Bacteroidaceae > Bacteroides. The sequence continues at coordinate 28,688 of RZZX01000012.1, read as the reverse complement.
TTCGAATATACTGCTGAACACGACGAGTGAAATTAGGCAAACAATCTTCATGATCAAAATCACTACCGGTAGGACCTTTCCGCCAGAATTTGAGACCGCTATCTTCTGTTTCTCGATCGGGCAAGGCAGTTACCTGATCATTCTCGACGTAAACATACGGTGCCATATCGAGTGAACCGGAAATGCCATAAAAATAATCAAACCCACGTGTGGTAGGTCCTTGAGTTATCGGTTTTGTGAAATCTACTTGATCAGCTCCCGCATCCACATTAGCCCATACCCATCCCAAATGCCATTTCCCGATGCCGGCTGTTTTATAATTCATTTGGCGTAAAACCGAAGGTATAGTACTTTGATTCTCAGTCATAAATGGTTTATCATAACCAAAAAGCACATCCGATTTGAGTGAAGAACGCCAACAATAACGTCCCGTTAAAATACCGTATCGAGTGGGTGTACTGACTGCCGAAGGAGAATGTGCATCCGTAAAACAGACTCCTTCCTGCATCATTCGATCAATATTAGGTGTCTGAATCTTACTTCCTGGATTTAATCCAGATAGATCACCATAACCTAAATCATCGGCTAAAATAAAAATGATGTTTGGCTTCTGTGATTGAGTTTTAGAGGCAATAGCCACAAGTGGTGTGGCCATCAAAGCTGAGAATAACAAGGTGCTTTTCTTCATTTTATAGCAGGTTGTTTTTAGTGTAAGTATAGTACTAAAGATTGTATTTTTTAGCTAATGATGCAAAAGTAGTCTTTTTTGAGCAGACTACAAAAAAGCGGTTGGCTTATCTCTGCTTTGAAGCAGTGATAAGCCAACCACATGGGGTATCAAAAGAGTACTTACTTCTTCGTTAGCTTAAGCAAAAAACCTCCACCAGGTTGCATCAAAACCTTTAGTATCCCGTTGGCAGAAGAAACCTCAGGGCAATAAGCGTAATCACTAGCTATGCGGTGTGCATTTATGCCATCACGAAATAACTCAATCCGATAATTTTGGTAATCAGAGATAAAGGAGAGGTCGACCGTTATTTCACGGGCATCCCAGTTGTTTAATCCACCGATATACCAATCAGTACCCTTCCGGCGTGCTGTGACCACATAATTGGCCACCCGACCGTCCAATTGCTTTGTTTCGTCCCAAACCGTCGGTATAGAAGTTAAGAAACGGGTATAATCCGGTTCCTTTTGGTAAGCCGATGGACTGTCGCAAAGCATATTCAGAGGAGATTCAAACACAATATATTCTGCCAATTGATGGCAACGTGTCCCTTGGCTCATCGGTTCATTATAACAAGGGTAGTAATTTTGCTTGGTAGCATTGCGCATGGCTCCCTGCGTATAATCTATCGGACCGGCTACCTGACGGATAAAAGGTAACGTCACATCATAGGTTACTTGATCACCTTCTGGTTCCCACTTCATCTGCTCTAAACCGTAAACACCCTCGTAATTAATCACATTCGGATAGGTCCGGTTCAATCCACTCGGCTTGAACGCTCCGTGGAAATCGATCATCAGCTTATATTTTGCAGCTGTTTCGGCCATGCGGTTGTAGAACTCCACAGCCAACTGATCATCCCGATCCATAAAATCGACTTTAAAGCCCTTCACACCCATCGCAGCATAATGCTTGCAAACCAGATCCATATCTTTGTCCATAGCCTGATAACCACCCCACAAAATAATACCAACGTGCTTAGAAGCCGCATAATCGATCAGTCCTTTCAAATCGATTTCCGGAACCACCTGCATCATGTCGGCTTTCAGATTAACAGCCCATCCTTCATCGAGAATCACATACTCAATGCCATATTTAGAAGCAAAATCGATGTAATACCGATACGTTTCATTATTGACACCCGATTTAAAATCAACCCCAGAGATGTTCCAGTCGTTCCACCAATCCCAAGCCACTTTCCCCGGCTTAATCCATGAGGTATCTGTGAGACGAGTCTCATCGGCCAAACAAAAGACTAAATCGTTATCGGCCATCTCTTTATCGGTCATAGACAGGGCCATGGCACGCCAAGGCAATGCCCGTTGTCCAGCTACCTTAGCGATAAACGCTTCACGCGACTGAACCAACAACTGCAAATTGTTGTGCCCGCCTTGCTTCATCTCTTTCGGATAAGGTGCGAAAAGTGATTTCAACCCGGTTTTGGATTCGAAGTTCTGCAGATACATGCCCGGATAAGCAAATTGATTAACCTCTGTGATGCACGCTTTCATGTTTTCAGGCAGCTCCACAAGAAGGGGTAAAAAGAGCAGTTTGTCTTTTTTTATCTGAGTCAGCGGTGCATGACTGTATCTGTTCTCAAACGAATTGGAGAATTGCTGTTCGATGGTACCATTTCTATATACAGGCGCATAATAGACTGGATGATCCTCTTTCCAGTTGTATTCACACTGTTCATCCTTAATAACCACTTCATTTGATTTTAAATGCAAGTTGAAGCGGTAAGCCACTCCTTCATCATATGCTCTAAACTGAACAATATAGCCACCTTTAAAAGTAAGGACTAATTCGTTATACCGGTTGTTGACCTCCTTCTTCCGATAAGCCACCGCAGGCACAAGGGTGTTCACACTTGAGCGACGTGCATGTTGCAAACGCGGATGAGCCCCTAAAACGGTGCCATCGGCCAACGTTAGCGACAAAGCCGAAGGTTCTAAAACCGAGACACCCTGACAACTAACGCGATAGCGAATAGCATCATCCAGATTCACCTGAAGTACAATTTTGTTATTAGGCGACTTCAATAGAAAGTCCTTTGCCTGAGTCCACGAAAAGCTACAAAAGCAGCAAAGTAAGAGGAGTAGTCTGTTTTTCATAAGTTTTGAATTAAAAATCGATCTAATGGTTACAAAGTTACTATAAATCTTCCTATTTATCGAACAGTTAATCCAAAAACAAAAGGTTACTTTCTTTATTCTCAGAAAGTAACCTTTTGTTTTATCAGAATCCTCCAAAAAATAGGCTATACCGCAAAAATAAAACTCTGATCCAGTCTCAGTACTTCATTGAAACAAGCTTGCGAACGTACCTGATCTCCAAGTCCTAAATGACCTAACCCCATCAAATAGTTGCACAACAAGCTATTTTTCTGTGTCATATCATCTTCCCAAATCTGCAAATCAGGCAAGGAGACTGCAAAATAATCCATTGTAAACCGATCAAAGAGGTGCTTTTCTCCATAAGCAATCAAACGATTAAACTTCTGACGAGCCTCCATTTCACACCCTAATTTCTGCAACGCTAACCCCTGGTAATAAATCTTATCGGCTTTCTGATCGTTGTAATACATTGCAGCGGACAACCCATAATCGCCAGCTGCCGCTTGTTCAAAGCAAGCTTTAGCTAAGTCTGTCTGCCCCATAGCCTCCAAAATCACCCCTTTATAATAGAAGAAATCATTCTCACGTGCCCCGTAAAGTTTTCCTTCACCCAAATGATGCGGATAGGAAAAGCACTCATTAATCAGCACAAGCGCCTCTTCATAGCGTTGCTCTTGAAGATGTTGCTGAGCTAAACGCACCCGCGCATATTGATACTGTGCAGGCACTTTGCCCTCTCCCCCTTCCCAGGGGTGGAATACATGCTCATCAATCAAGCAGATTGCTCTTTCATACGCTCCGGTTAGATTGAGAAGCGTAACGTACTCTAAATACAAATCATCCCGACTCAAAGCCACCTCGATGTGTTTATCAAGGAATGAAAGACGATCTAGGCAAGATCGGTTAAGGCGTTTATATAACTGATCAAGTTCCATCAAGATACGGGCATCGGATTGATCGAGTTCAAAAGCAAGCTCCAATGCCTCTACAGCCTTTTGAACCAGTCCTTTTTTGTTGTAATAAGCCAAAGCCAAGTTACGCCAAGCACCCGGTTGCTGATCGTCTAAACAGACCGATCTTTCCCAAGCATTCACGGCTTGATCATATTGACGCTTATCATACCAGATATTACCCAATAGATAGAGTGCTCTGGCTGGTTTCACCTCACTCCATTCCGACAAAGTTTGGAGGGCGATTAATGCCTCTAAAGTATTCGGAAAGAAGAAATCAGGCGCATTCGTTTCTGCACGATTCACAGCCTCAAAAGCGTCATTCATCTCTCCTATTTGATAGAAACACCAAGCCTGATAATAAAAGAGCATAGGTGAAACAAGAGATAACGTTTTTTCGGCCACACCGATCACTTCTAGCGCCTCTCGAAAACAACCAGCTTGTAGATAGTCTACCACTAACTCTTCATAATTGGCAGATTCATCACGCATCAAAAGAGTCGTTTGATTTAAAAGCTGTTCATCGCCACCCGATAGCAAGTAAGCTTCAAGACGACAGCCAAAGTTAAACTGATCAAGACGAAGAGATTCTTCAATAAGATTGTGAGCCTCCTCTTTACGATCCAAATGGCGAAGAATAGTGCTTTTCAGATGACGCGCCCGGTGGTTATGCCAATTGCGAATCAGAGAGCGATCGATCTCCTGCAAAGCATCTTCCCATTCGCCTTGAGCCGACGAAAGCTGAGCTAAGGCATAATAGCCGCTATCTTGCCAAGCACCATTCCAACAAGCTTTATAAAAGGCATCATACGCCTCCTTCGACCGACCTTGATATTTCAAGCAAAGCCCTAAGTTATAATACGGTTCACCATCGTACGGATTCGGATTACGTTCGGTCAAGGTCTCAACGGCCCTACGCAAATAAGGCTCCGCTTGAGTAAACTGTCCCTTGCGGATAAGCCATAATCCCATCGCATTATTCGCTCTCACATCCGTGTAATCCCGACGAAGCGCCTCTTCGTAATAATCGGTTGCCGAATAAGTGGCATGCCGATACTGTTCCAAATGCAATCCCGTCAGATAAAGCTGTTCTACAGAGCACACCTCTCTGGGAGGCAAAGCAGGCTTAGCAGGCTCCGGTATCGGCTTAACGGTTTGTGATTCTGCTTTCCACTCTAGCAGAGACTTACCAGTTGATCGTTGAATAATTACTTCAACCTGTTCCCAATCAGCCACATCTACCATTGTTGTGAAAACCTCTTCCGGTGCAACCGTCACCACCACATCCAAGCGGACTACCTCCGCCTCTTTAACCACCACTTGTAAATCCTTCTGCAGAGACGTTGCGAAAAGCTTTAAGCAAGCTTTGCCAGCAGCTTCCGGTTCGATATTCAATAACAAATCGGCACAAGCATTCTTAACCACACCTAACTCCCGATAAGGCATAAAGTATTGTGTAAAAGTCTTCTCTTCATAAGGCTGTAGCCACGTAAAATCCGGTTGGTTATCCGTGTAGACGCCCGTCATAAGTTCAATGTATGGTCCATCCACATCAGTCAGGTTTCTATCCCACGCTTGACCGAAGTCGCCATTTCCCCACGTCCACTGCTTTTTACCCGGCGAGATATGGTGGTTGGCCACGTGCAACAAGCCTGCCCTTGTATCATTCTCATAGCCACCCACGAAATTATAATCAGATCGAATAGCCATATAAGAGGTTGGCACAGGGATGTTTTTATACCGTGAGATATCTACTCCTGCCGAATAATCCATCTTGTAATAGGTACCAGTAGCGATAGGATACGTCGACACATCCCTTTTACCATGGTCAAAGACCGCATTCACATCTGTCGGGAAGACCGATTGATACGCTTCATTCACAGCAACCGCCGGATTGGCCCACCATAAGAAAGTCTGTGGAACAGGAGTCGGGTTATAGAGTTTACCTTGAATTTCCAAGTAAGCATGTCCGGGGCGTAAAGTAAATCCCGCCATCCCTTTCTGATGAAACATTCGTTCACGCTCGCTCACCCAAACCACTGCACTACCATCTGAACACTTCTCGATGGTGTAATCTACCGGCAGAAATGTACTTGGGCGGTGATGTTGCGGCCAATTGAACTCTATACCCCCCGAAATCCATGGTCCGGTAAGACCCACCAAAGCAGGCTTGATTACTTGGTTATAATAAATAAAATGACGCTGTTTGATCTTGTCATAAGCCATCTGAATGCGCCCACCTAGCTGAGGCAATACCATTATTTTAAGATACTCGTTCTCAAGATAAACAGCCCGATACAGCTGTTCTTCACAGGTATCTTCTATCTTCTCTATTACCGGATAAGGATAAACCACTCCACTACTCCCTTGATAAACTCTTTTTTCAAAGAACATGGGGTTCTTCTCTGGTTGGCCGATGCCGTAAGTTGGCAACCAAACATCTTCTTCCCAAACTTCAACTGTTGTGTTCATATTAGTTCGTTTTTTAATTTCATATTTTCTTCTATTTGCTCCAAGCTCTGACCTTTCGTTTCGGGCAATTTATACCAGATAAAGAGAAAACCACCCAAACAAATCAGACCATATACCAAAAAGGTTCCAGAAGTTTGCAACCACTCATTCAAGACCGGAAACGTATAAGTCAGGATAAAACAAGCTGTCCACAAGAAAAAGGTCGATATAGCCATTGCAGTGCCACGTATCTGCTGCGGGAAGATCTCCGACAAGACCACCCATACAACAGGCGCTAAAGACATGGCATAGCAGGCAATGGCCATCACCACAAGCAATAACATGATCCAACCACTCAGATGAATGTAGTAGCAAAATCCCATCACCAGATAAATAACAGTTAGCCCAGCAGCACCAAAAAGCATTAACGAACGCCTTCCCCAACGGTCGACTGTATAGATAGCTACCAACGTAAAGATGACATTCGTCACCCCAGTAATGACAATATTCATTAAGATAGAGGAGACTTCATAACCTGCAGCAGAAAAAATCTCATGCGCATAATTAAAAATCACATTAATACCACACCACTGTTGGAACATAGCCAAAACCACCCCGATAATCAAAACTCGCCGCACATGAGGCTGCGTTAAGACACTAAAATCATACCGCTCGCACCGTTCTTTAGCAGCTAACCACTTCGGGCTTTCTGGAATAATAAACGATAAGATTAAAAAGAGGGCAGCCGGAACAGCTTCGGCCCAAAACATCCAACGCCACGCCCAGTGAACACCCGATGAGGCAGCTGTCAAGCAATCCGTTTCATAAGATTCACCGATCGCCCAATTAATAAGTTGTGCCGATAGAATACCTAATACAATGGTTAATTGATTGAGTGAGACCAAACGCCCTCGAATCTCCGCAGGCGAAACCTCAGCAATATAAATCGGTGAGATATTAGACGCAATGCCGATACCCAGTCCACCAACGATTCGATAAAAAATAAACCAGAAGAAGGAATCGACGGCCCCAGTGCCTATGGCAGAGAGTAAGAACAAGACCGCAGCTAGTACAAGAAGTTTCTTCCGACCATACTTGTCGCTCCACGTCCCTGAGAAGACAGCACCAATAAGACAACCCAATAAAGCGCTACTCATGGCCCATCCGCGCAAAGCGGCCGATGAATCAATTCCAAAAAATGGTTCATAAAAGATTTTAGCTCCACCGATAACAACCCAGTCGTATCCAAAAAGGAATCCTCCCATAGCCGAAACGAAGCAAATAAAAAGCAGAAATTTAGTACCCGTGTGTTTCATACGTTTAGTTTTACAATATGGCTGCAAAGGAAACGGTATTTACTGAAAGTAGAAATAGACGATCTAAATAAAAAGATGGATTATATAACGCCTTGCACTTTGATTAGAGAAGAGAGCGTTAAATCTTCTTATATTTATCCACGGAAGGAATTTAAAGCGTATTTTAGCATCAAATTGATACACGCAACTGCTATGATAAAACGAAAACATGGATTTATAGGCGAAAGAGCCTTAGTTCTTCCCCAGGCAATTATACAAGAGATGGAGCAAACGTCTTTATCGGCGATGCTTTACATCACAGACATTGGCTACTATCCCAAAGCCCAGCACCACTATCGCGAACGTATAGAACCGATCACACAATATGTTTTCATCTATTGCATAGAGGGCAAAGGGTGGGTTGAAATAAATGGAGAACACCATCTTATTGAAAAGAATCAATGCTTCACTCTTCCTGCAAACATCCCTCATCGTTATGGTGCGGACGAAGCGGATCCGTGGACTATCTACTGGATACACTTTAAAGGAAAAATGGCGCAACACTATGCTTCAAGGCTCTATACTCCTATTGAAATTAAACCATCTGTTCACTCTAGAATTAAGTTTAGACTAGATCTTTTTGAAGAGATCTACCACACGTTCGAGATGGGATACAGCAAGGAGAACATCCTTTTTGCCTGTTCTGCTTTTCACTATTTCCTCGGTTCACTCTCTTACTTGCAACAATACCGCAATGCAACAAGCGATTGTGAAACTGAAGATGTCATCGATGCGGCTATTCATTATATGAAAGAGAATATCAATCAGAAACTTTCAATCACTGAGTTGGCCAATCAAATGGGGTACTCTGTGTCACATTTCTCGGCTATTTTTAATAAACGAACCGGATATTCTGCGTTAAATTACTTCAACCGTTTGAAGATCCAACATGCTTGTCACCTGCTCGACTTCAGCGACATGAAAATTAATCAGATTTGTTATAAGATAGGCATTGATGATTGCTACTATTTCTCACGCCTATTCTCCAAAATCATGGGCATGTCGCCCAAGGCGTACAAACAACAAAAGAAAGGATGAGTGGTGGTTATTTGGACCACTGCCAACCGCTATAAAAGACGCCAACTCCCTCGGGCCATTGTTCTTTTAGAAGGGCAAGTGCTTGGGGGCCTGTGCAGTGTCCGGTATAGAGTTCCAACTGCGGATAAGCTTGTTGAAGTTGCGCAACAAGCCCCGCTATATCATCTTGTTCCTCTGCTTCCTCTAAATCGACCAAGTGCATCCCTCCGATAAAAGCGCAGACCGCTCGGCAACCAGTAAATGCAACACACGAACGAATGATATTTAAAACTCCTCCATGCGAACAAGCAGACAAAATAACTAAACCTTCAGGGGTTTCAATAGCTACAGCCAGCTCATCATCAAAGGCATAAGGTGATTCTATCCCATCCACAATGGTCGTCAGGTATTTGTTGCCCACAGGAGTGGGGTAACCATGTGCTGTATGGGCCACTATACTGACATGAGGAGATAAACGGCAACTGCCACCAAGCCACTCTACACGTTTCCCCGCATCATGAAGCAGCTTGTGTTCCGGACTAATCTCACGCGGTCGATCGTGACGATAGGTCAGATACCGATGTGTCATTAGTTGCTCGGAGGCATAAATGGATGCCTGGGTATTTCGCTCTAGAAATGAGCGTAACCCACCCGTATGGTCTTTGTGCCCATGAGAAAAGAGAAGATAATCCACCGAAGTAACATCAATACCTAAACGAACAGCATTTTTAGCCCATTTATCAGATAAACCCAAATCATAAAGCCACAAACGGTCATCTGCTCGAAAAAACATTGAAAGACCATGTTCCACCTCTAATAACTCATTTTGAGCCGAACCATTATTGTCCACAAGGACCGTTAAATCTATCGTTGACATATTCTTTATTCTTATTTATCGTTATTATCCCACGCTACACCCTTCGAGTGACAAATCCAACAGAGCTCGTGCCTCAACAGCATACTCCAATGGCAGTTTATCAATCACCTCACGCACATACCCATTCACAATAAGTCCGATAGCTTCCTCAGTAGTAATGCCTCGTTGGTTGCAATAAAAGAGTTGATCTTCACTAATTTTGGAAGTGGTAGCCTCATGCTCAATCTGCGAAGAGTCATTACGGTTCTCGAGCATCGGAAAGGTATGTGCACTGCACAAAGAGCCCAACAATAAACTATCACATTGGCTGTGATTACGTGCATCATCAGCTTGTTCGTCGACATAGACCTTTCCACGATACGTATTCGAGCTCTGCCCAGCCGAAATGCCTTTACTCACCACACGACTACGGGTCTGTTTACCATAGTGCAACATACGCGCACCTGTATCAGCTTGTTGGTGGTGATTAGTCAGCGTTATAGAATAAAACTCAGCCGAAGAACGATCACCTTTCAGAATACAAGCCGGATACTTAGAACTGATAGCCGATCCGGTTTCAACCTGCGTCCAAGCCAACCGGCTCTCTTCGCCGGCACACAATCCGCGTTTAGTCACCAGATTATAAATACCACCAACCCCTTCTTTACTACCCGGATACCAATTTTGTATGGTGCTGAATTTAACCTCTGCTCTATCCAAGACAACGACCTCCACCACAGCTGCATTCACTTGACTCTTAGTACGCATAGGTGCTGTGCAACCCTCTAGATAAGAGACGTAACTATCATCCTCCGCGATAATCAAAGTACGTGAAAACTGACCGGTATCGGCACTGTTGATGCGGAAATAAGCAGAAAGTTCCATCGGACAGCGTACTCCCTTGGGAATATAAACAAAAGAACCGTCGCTGAAAACAGCTGTATTGAGTGCGGCAAAAAAATTGTCTCTATAATCGACTACGGAACACAAATAACGCCTTACTAAATCGGGGTGACGCTGCAACGCCTCGCTAATGGAACAGAACACGATGCCTTGTTCTTGAAGTGTCTCATTAAAATTGGTCTTAATGGCAACAGAATCAAGCATCGCTTCGATGGCCACCCCCGACTTTGCTGAGTCGGCTTCTAGCTTGACTCCCAACCGATTAAACGTATCGACCAGCTTCGGATCGACTCCCGGAAGAGCTTCGGAGCCAACAGGAGCAGGTTTAGGTTCGGCATAATAGCTCATTGCCTGAAAATCAATCTCCGGAATCTCTACTTTTCCCCAATGTGGCATCTTCAGCGTTTGCCAATAATGATAAGCATCTAACCGAAGGTGAAGCATCCAGTCTGGTTCTTGCTTCTTTGCGGAGATAAAACGAATCGTCTCTTCAGTCAGCCCCTTAGGCAAGACATGGGTCTCAATCTGCGTCTTAAATCCGTACTTATACCCTTTTGAAAATTGTCTTTTTAATATATTCTTCAGCATTGATATCTGATCTATTCATTCTTTAGTCCACAAAGATAATGAACGATTGTTCACTATAAAACAAAAAACTAAAAGAAAATGGTTCCAACTTCTGTAAATAAATTCTTCTATAAACAAATTCAGCCTCGACAAATGTCGAGACTGAACGTTTAGTCTTAAACCTTTTCTTAATATTTGAATTTCATTTCATCCAATTCATCAATCATACTTTCAGCTTCTGAAAGTGTGATAAGCCCATCGTGTGCATATTTGTCGACAATGCGTTTACGCTTGTTCACCAACATCCGAACGGTTCTTGCTGTAATAGCTCGCTTAAAGTTCACAGGGTGTCTGCTTTCCAGACGAATCATAAACTTATCGGCCTCCCCTATATTCCATTTGATCTCCTGAGCGATCGATTTTAGCGCCTCTTTTTCACGAGCATTAAAGGTGTTATGCGAATCGTACTCTTCCAGCAATTTCAATCCGGCTTGTTGCATTAAGATAAATCCACGCGTCAAGTCGTATCGACGCATCGTCTTTCCTGGGAAATAGCGGTCTAACAGTTTACGGTACCAATCGGGAGCGGGGAATCCCAATAGCTTGGTGGGCTTCTTTAGTTGTTCAAAAAGCAATCCTTGTTCGCTAAGTGGCAAATGACCGTCGGCATCATAAACATCATCGGCTGTTGACGTCAACCGCCGTAATGATCTGGAACCAATAATGCCTTCATTGAACAACTCCCAACAATAGAGTTTCTCTTGGCGTACACATCGCACCCGAATGTCTGAGATAAAATCAATGTCTTTAACCGTATCGGTATTCACAGCTGTCGCTTCCTCCTTAGGTAAATAGGCCTTAACGACTTCCCAATCTGTTCCTTCAAGGTTTTTCCTGCTTTTCAAGTCGTTATAATAAGTCTCGACTTCATCTTTCAGCTGTTTATTAACGCTATATTTCAATAGTAAACGGGCTTTAGACTCTTCACGCAAACCTAATATGCGTAATAGCCAGCCGATAGTCGTCGCATTGATCAACAAGGTAAGAGTCACAATACCACCAGTTAAAAACAGTATTTGCTGACGGACTTCTTCCGGAATGCCAGTTGCATAACTCACCATCAAAGCAAGCGTCAACCCCAGCGCACCACGCAAACCACCCCAACTAAGAACCACCGACTCACGGATAGAGAACCCATAACCGAAGCGTCTAAGAAGAGGGTAAAGTATTAAAATCATCACCCAACGAATGAGGTTAAGTCCGATATATAAACAGCCTAACAAAAGGAAGCTATTTAGTGTAAAATCTGTTTTTAAGGCAATAACAACACCTACAATAATAAATATCAACGTGTTACCAAGGTGAGCAGCCAACTCCCAAAACTCATTCATAAAGGAGTTAACCCGAGGCTTGAGTGTTAAACGACCATAGTAAGAGATCGCTAAACCAAAAAAGACTAAAGCAATAACACCCGATACATTTAAATAACTTTGTGCCAACAAGAAAACAAGGTAAGCTGATACGATAATCACACTGTTCTGAATCATGGTGTCTCCATGAACTTTCGTAATGAAAGAAAGGCATAGGAAAGCCACAAAAGCACCAAGAAAAGCGCCTCCAAAAACCACGAATATAAAGTCTATAAAAGGAGAAGTCACCGGACCAGATGAGGTATAAGCACCAAAAAATAGCATAAACAGCACGATACCAGTACCGTCATTCAACATTGATTCAGCATCGACTAAAGTGGTAAAGCGCTTACTCGTGTTTAGCTCCTTCAATAAAGAGACGACTGCCACAGGATCTGTTGCACTAATCAATGCCCCGAACATCAACGCATAGGTCCAATTCCAATCCGAATAGAGGCCAAAATGACGGTGAAGCAAAATCATCAACCCTGCCGTAAGGAGCATAGCAATCACTAACCCTGGCCCAGCCAGAAGTGATGAGTTTATGAAATTCTTACGAAACATGTGAGCATCTAACTCATAGGCTGCATCGAAAATAAGAACCGGTAAGAACAGATATAAAATCAAATCCGGATCAGCATTGCTAACCTTTTCTATAGAAACCTTCGCCATCTCAAACGAATCAAACCAGCCAAAACGCACCATGAATCCAACAATTAACCCAAAGAGGAAAAGTCCTACAGTATAGGGGAAAGGGGTTTTCTTCAACAGATGCTTTAATACACCACCGGCAATGAGTCCTACAATAATAAAAATGAGAGGATAAATAATACTATTTACTTCCATAAAAAAACAATTTAATTCTTAAATAACTCGGTCTTTAAAACAGATCATTCATGCAAAATTAGGAACAAATAATGAGAGAGGCGAATAAAAAAGACTATTTTCTTCGCTTTTTTGATTTAAAACAACTATTCCACCTAAAGTGTTCGACTTTTCCTCTCTTTTGGAAAACACCTTAGGTGGAATACATTAGCATTAACGGTCTATTGGTTTATTCAAACGTCCAAATGCCGGCCGCACGCTCCAACTCTACCAAAGCGACATTATACTGATACAGCGTCTCAATGTATTGCGCCTGTACCTCATCATACGTACGCTGTGCATTCAAAAGTTCGAGCAAAGGGACTTCTCCCCGATCATAACTGTATATTTTACCCTTCAGTACCGTTTGAGCTTGCTGAAGCATATCGCATTTGAAATGGGTCAGTTGCGTAAACAATGATTGGTAATGTTGATACGCCTGCATCACCTCGGTTTGTACTTGCAAACGAGCTTGTGCGTAATACAATTCTGCTTGCCGAACCTTCAACTTTGCCGCTTGCATGGTCCCTTTATTTAATCCCGAAAAAGTGAGCGGGAAAGAGATTCCCCCAGTAATCGAGTTAAAGTTTGGGGCAGGTGCCTCTTCATTGCGTACACGAAAGTTGTGTCCGAGTGCTAAGGATAAAGTGAGATCGGGGATTTTCTCTTTCCGAGCTAGGCTCACAGCACGGTGAGCCACTTCTGTGTTCTTTAAGGCAGCGACCACATCGGCACGGTGCTCTACGGCACTCGTTAGTAGGTGATCGAGTGTGAAGGAGCGTTCAGTCGAATCCAAAGAACCTTTGGGTACATAGAGCGTATCGACACAACTCTTCCCCATCATCAAAGAAAGTGCCGAAAAGGAGTTGTTTAAATCGCTCTTTGCTTGCAACAATTCATTGAATAAGATACCGGCTTCTAGCTGACTTTGAGTGGCTTCAATCTCCATTATTTTACCCGTTTTAAAACGGATGCTATCCGACTGAGCTAAATGGCACAGATTCTGACAAGAGTTCTTTTTAACATCATAGAGTGCTTGTTGCTTCTGAACATCGAAATAAACAATGGCAGCATCGGCACGTAAGTGACGAAAAAAATCGGCCAATAACGTTTCGGCCAATTCTGCCTGGCTCTTGGCTAAGCGGATACCGGCTGTTCGCTTACCCAACGTCACCGTCTGGCTCAATCCCACTTCGACACTGCGTCCCATACGCAACTTCTGGTCTTGATTGTCGGCATACTCCACCGAGATTTCGGGGTCATTGAAGACCCGCGCTGCTACAACTTCGGCTTGGGCCTGACTGGTATTCAACTTCTCGGCTGCATAAGTCAAATTACCTAAGCTGACTTTTTGTAAATAATGCGATAACGAAAGGGGCGACAACGGCTGGGGTGTCTGCGCCTGCAAAACAACGCTTAAAATCAGCCCAACCCCTAATACTAAGTTTCTTTTCATAACATGTCTATTAGTTTATCTCTGGCAACGATGATTTCTTTTGCTTTTCTACGCGTCTCTCCATGAGATAGTAGAGAGCCGGAAGCATGTAAAGTGTAATCACAGTCGCAAAAAGTAATCCGTATACGATAACCGTAGCCAACGGGCGTTGTACATCGGAGCCTATTCCCGTAGATAAAGAAGCCGGTAGCAAGCCCAAGATAGCCACAGTAGCGGTCATCAAAATGGGACGAAAACGGTGACGCGCCCCTGATATAACGGCTTCACGAAGCAGAACGCCTTCTGATCGAAGGTGGTTAATGTGTGAAATCATAATGACTCCATTTTGAATAGCCACTCCAATCAACGCTATAAAGCCAACAGCCGATGAGACATTTAAGGTCATCCCACGAATGTTCAAAGCCAACATCCCCCCAAAAAGGGCTAATGGCACGACAAACATCAGCAAAGCTGCTTGGCGGAACTGTCCGAGTGCACCAAAGAGCAAAAGCAGCATAATGCCCAGCGCCAATGGGACAATGATGGCCAACCGACTATATGCTCGGTGTTGGTTTTCAAACTGTCCAGCCCACTTGAGGTGATAAGCCTCCGAATTATAGGTTACCTTTTGAGCAATTGCAGCGTTGGCTTGTTGCAAGAATGCAGTCAAATCAGTACCTCGCAAGTTGACATGAACCGTGAGGTGACGCTTATTCATCTCTCTAGAGATGGAACTTGCACCTGTCGTCAGCTTGATTTCCGCTACCTGGCTCAAAGGGATCTTTGCTCCTGTCCCAGAAGTAAGCATTAAGTTTCCAATATGCTCTGGTGTGTTGCGACTCTCCTCGTTGAAGCGGCAAATGACATCGTAAGATTTACTGCCAACAAATATCTGCGAAACAGCTTTTCCTCCAATAGCCAGCTCCACAAGATCGGCTACGTCAGACGCATTCAAACCGTACTGAGCAATGCGATCACGATTGACCACAATCTGTAGTTGGGGCAAAGGCGGTTCTTGATCAATGGCCACATCCACTGCGCCTGGAATGGTCTTAATAACTCCTTCAACCTCTTCTGCAATGCGTCTAGTCTCTGCCAAATCATCCCCATAAACTTTTATGGCCAAGTCGCTGTGTGCCCCTGCAATCTGGTCCATCACCATATCCATAATCGGTTGCGAGAAACTCACCGTGTAACCTGGTAGTTTTTGCAAAGAATCATTCATCGCTTCGATGAGTTGCGCTTTCGTCCGACCGCTTTCCCACGTATCATAAGGCTTTAATCCCACCGCACACTCTACATGTGAAAGAGAAAAAGCCTCGGCCCCTTCATCGTCACGCCCAACCTGAGTCATCACATAAGAGACTTCGGAGAACTTTCGCACTTCACGACGCAACTCCTCGCCCATCTGTTTTGATTTCTCAATCGAAATACCCGGTGGCAATTGGACTTGTATCCATATAGATCCCTCATCGAGCGGTGGAAGAAAATCTTTCCCAACGAGCCAAGTTAGCCCACTCGCTAAAACCAATATAACACTTAAAACACCTAAAACCAATTTATGTTTATCGATCACACGTTTTATTTGTGCATGATAGATGGCCGATAACTTCTCCAGCCAACGGTTATGATAAATGGCACGTGGCTTGCGGTAAGCCATAAACGCCAGGCCTGGAATGAGCAATAGTGCCACTGCCAAAGCACCGAACAGAGCGTACCCCACCGTATAAGCCATGGGAGTGAAAAGCTTACTTTCGATGTGTTCGAATGCAAACAACGGAAGGTAAGCGGTGATGATAATCAGTGTCGAAAAGAGAATCGGTCGCGCCACCTCAAGAGCACGACTTTTCAAAGACTCCTCGGTCAGCATCTCCGTAGGATGGCGTTCACGCTTCTTCAAGATGGTCTCCATCATCACAATAGCTCCGTCGACCAAAATGCCAAAGTCGATAGCTCCCAAAGATAATAAATTGGCCGGGATATTGGTGAGGTGCATCAGAATAAACGCCACCAATAACGCCAATGGAATAGTCAACGCCACCAGTAAAGCACCACGCCAACTCCCCAAAAATAGAATCAAAACCAAGACAACCAAAACCATACCGGCAAACAGCGTGTGAGAAACCGTATGCAACGTGGTGTTGACTAGATTTGTACGATCCATAAACGGATGAATACGAGTACCTTTAGGCAACACCTCGTTGTTCAATTCATCCACCGCCCGATGCACCTCCTCCAAAACGTCAGACGGATTTTCGCCACGAAGCATTTGAACAATGCCTTCCACTCCATCCGCATAATGATGTACGCCATCATCAAAGCCCAAAACACCTTTGCGTTCGAGTGTGCCATATTTAAGCTGTCCAATGTCATTCAAGTAAACCGGTACCCCATTCTGAGTCTTTAAAACAATGTGTCCCAAGTCCTTTAAATCCTTGATCAGACCGATACCACGAATCACATAACTTAAATCGCCACGACTCAACATACTTCCACCTGCATTGACATTATTCTTTTCGATATTTTCTGTCACATCCGAAAGCGATAAGCCATACTGTTCCATTTTATGAGGATCGATCTCAATCTGATACTGCGTTGTAATTCCTCCATAGTTACTCACATCGGCCACCCCGGTAACTTGTTTCAAACGTGGAATGATGACCCATTTATGCAAATCGGTCATTTCACGCAAGTCGAGGCTATCACTCTCTATCATGTATCGAAAAATCTCACCGGTTGGCGAAGTCAACGGATTTAATCCCGGCACAGCCCCATACGGCAGTTCCACGTCAACAAGACGTTCCTGCACCCGCTGACGTGCCCAATAATCATCTATACCATCATCGAAAACCAGAACAACGGTACTCAATCCAAACGTATTTTTACTTCGCATCACATGCAACCCCGGCATTCCATTCACTGCCCTCTCAATAGGAATCGTAATCTGCTGTTCAATCTCTTCCGCAGCCAACCCAGGTACCTGTGTCACAATCTGAACCGTTGTATCGGCAATATCCGGATAAGCATCAATAGCCAATCTAGTCCAAGAGTAATAGCCCACTGCACCGATAAAGCAGAAAAGGACAAGCATCAGCCCCCGCCGATGCAATGCCAAATGTATCAATTTCTTCATCTTCAGTGCTATTAGCGTACATCAATAAGATAGAAAGCCCCTTCGGTAACCACCGCTTCTCCAGCTTTCAATCCACGTTGGATAACACTCCTATCGCCCTGCGTTTGAGACGTATAAACCTCCCGTTTCAGATAACGTCCACCTCCTAAGTCGATTAAGACATAGGTCAGATCCTTCTGTTGAAGAATAGCCGTTGTTGGCAGTAAAATAGCTTGATCAGCCTTATCAGTTAACCTCACAGTACCATACATCCCAGGTTTCTTAGTCCGATCACGGTTATCACACTCGATGAGCACCTCTACCGATCGCGTCTCTTCATTCAGAATTTCACTCACATGATAGATACGTCCCTTAATCAATTTGCCCGGCATTGAAACCAACTCAATCTGCACACTATCTAAAGCATTGATCAGCGGCATATCCTTCTCTTTCACATTAGCTGCAACCCATATCTTACTCAAATCGGCAATAACCGCCACCGGATCAGCCTCCTCTTTTAAATATTGCCCCAAAACTATCTGATTGGTGACCACCTCCCCTGCTATTGGCGAGCGGACCACCAATGGTTTACCAAGCACCAAGTTCGATGGATCAATTTGAAAAACCTTCAACGCAGCTAGCGCATTTTCGTACTCTTTTTTCTTTAATTCATACGTCACCTCGGCCTCCTCAAGTTCCTTCTGAGCTGCCACCTTATTGGTATATAAATCCCTTTCGCGTCTAAGATTTTTAAGCGCCAACTCCATCTCTTGCTTAGCCTGATAATAAGCCTTCCCGGTTTCGAAAAACGAGGGTGAGCTTATTTCAAAAATAGGACTCCCTTTAACCACCTTCTGCCCCAACCGCACAAACGATTTAGTAATTCGTCCGGCAAAGGGAGAGGCTATTTGGGCATAATTTGTAGGAATAGCTTTAACGATTCCCGATGTGGTAAAGACCGTTTGAAAAGATTCCGACTTCACGTTCACTGATTTTATTCGTTTTAAAAACGGAGAGTTGGAAGCCACAACAATGGTATCATGGTGTACCGTATAAGCCTGTATTTCATTTTCAGCCTTTTTATTGGTACACGAAACAAAAACTGTTGCCATAAGAAGGCACAGTATTCCTCTATATTTCATGCTCGTAAAATGTATTAATATGAATTATATGAAGCGCCTCGCCATCACTCAACGTCCGACTTGCACGCTATAAAGTCTTTTTATTCCTAGAGATAGATCGGAGGTGCACGCCACGATTGATAGATACAGATCGTGGAAGAGGGACGAAAACGGCAATAAGAATAAACAGGACTCCACAAAACCGCCACACAAAAAGCAAAAAACAAGACAGGGGTAACCCAGAGAACAACACCGTTAAAACAAGCAATGGTCTCCAATTCTTGTGCATCATGGCTGTGTTGGCTACTTGGAATATACGGATGTGAGTGTTTCACAACGTAAGAAGCATACACATGAGTGTGAACAAAAGAGACGTTGCATAGGTAGTAATATAAAAATAATATTACTAACAATAAACGCCCTATTTTCTGAAGTTCCTTTTTCATTTTTGCTATGCCAAAAGTAGATATTTTCTTCCAATCGAAAGCGTTTTATGGCATGTTTTATCTTTTTATTCGTATTTTTGAAGCCAATTTGAAAAACGACTAAAACATGAAGAAAAGAAAACTTCCACACACGTATGTCATCATCTTTTTTATTATCTTATTCTGTGCCACACTCACTTGGTTGATCCCCGGCGGAAAATACGTCGAACAGACCACCGTAACCGGCGAAAAAACGTTAGTCTATGAACCGGTATCGAACGTTCCACAAACGTGGGAAGTTTTCTCAGCTTTCTTCAAAGGATTTGTCGACAAGGCCGATATCATCGTCTTTATTCTAATTATTGGAGGGGCTTTTTGGATTGTCAATGATAGCAAAGCATTCGATATGGGCACCATGAGCTTCTTACGTCAGGCCAAACGCCTAGAACGCCATGCTTTCTTACGTAAGATAGGAGTCAACAACGTCATCATCACAGCCATCATGCTACTCTTCAGTATCTTTGGAGCAGTCTTCGGAATGAGCGAGGAGACCATTGCCTTTACCATCATCTTGGTACCAATGGCTATTTCCATGGGCTACGACTCCATCACCGGCGTTTGCATGGTTTTTGTGGCGGCTGGCTTGGGATTTGCCGGAGCTATCTTGAATCCTTTTACCATAGGCATTGCTCAAGGGCTGGCTGGGCTACCTCTTTTTTCAGGCATTGAATACCGTTTATTCTGCTGGCTCATCATTAATGCCTTTGGCTTTACTTATATTTTAAGGTATGCCAACAAGGTGAAACGAGATCCTCAATCATCGCCCGTATATCAGGAAGATGAGTATTGGAGAAAACTTCAAGCCGATCAGGAGTTGGCTATCACTTTTTATACCCCGCGCTCAGCTTGGTACAGCAGTTTCCTCATTCTAGGTGCGCTCATAGCGTTCAGCATAGCTTACCCACTCACCACGTTGACGATAGGCAACAGCCAGTTGGAAAGCCTGCCTTTAATCCCTATTCTATCACTGCTGTTTCTCATTACCTCGGTGCTGACTCTAAAAAAATCGGTGCACCTCTACATCCTTAATTTACTCTTCTTTACCATCTTTTTCTTAATAATCGGTGTGATGGGTTATGGCTGGTACATCATGGAAATATCAGCCCTCTTTTTCGTGCTTGGTATAGCGGCAGGCATCGCCAACAATAAAGGTGCGAATGAGATCGTTCGTTTATTTATGGAAGGGTGTAAAGACATCTTATCGGCTGCTCTAATCGTAGGTTTGGCCGGTGGCATCATTGTGATCTTACAAGATGGCATGGTGATCGATTCTATTCTTCACACCTTAGCAAAAGGTATGACCGATTTAGGGAACGTAGCCACCGTAGGAGTTATGTATGTCATCCAAACGTTGATCAACTTAATCATCCCTTCGGGCAGTGCGAAAGCAGCACTTACCATGCCTATCATGGCCCCATTCTCCGACATCATAGGCCTTTCCAAGCAGGCTACCGTAATGGCTTTTCAGTTTGGCGACGGCTTTACCAACATGATTACGCCAACATCAGGTGTGTTAATAGCCGTATTGGGGGTTGCACGCATTCCTTACGATAAATGGTTCCGCTGGGTGTGGAAATTTATGCTCCTGTTGATCATCTTAGGCTTTATCCTTTTAATCCCAACCGTTTTGGTAGAGATGAACGGATTCTAATATTCTCCAATTTAGCCTCTCACCACTGAGAGTACCCCAACAAAAAGCCGGTGATTCAGTCGTTGAATCACCGGCTTTTTGGATCATAGAATCACTTCGGAAAGAGGAACTGATCTAATCGACGTTCTACTTCACCACAAGTTGGTTTTCTGTCATTCGAGTCATATATTGCTGGATGATCGCTTTCAGGAAGTCTTCCATTTCTTTTTGTACAGTCACCTTCCCTAAGAGATTCTGTTTAAGTAATAAATCGGTCTTGAAAGCATACAAGCCGACACTCTTCTGTCCGTCGAACTGCAACAAGTAGTCGCCTTTTATCAACTGATACACCCCATTAATGTAATTGACTGCATACGTTTCCTGCGGAGGTGTCGACAACAGATCACAGCCAAAAGCCACATACGGTTTATCATAACCCAAATAACTTAATACCGTAGGCATGATATCAATCTGCTGCGCAATAGCCTCTTTATGAAACCCTCTCAGCGAACTGCCGGGATGGTAGAAGACCACAGGAACAGCAAACGTTCCACACTCCGTTTCATACTCTGCCCGTTCAGGTGAATTGGTATGATCGGCTGTCAAAACAAACAAGGTCCGATGGAACCAAGGTTCTTTAGACGCCGTAGCAAAAAACTCTTTCAGAGCATGATCACTATACCCGATACATTGACGAATCTCTCGATTCCCTTTAGGAAAAACACCTTTGTACTTTTCAGGAACAGCAAACGGGTGATGCGACGAGAGCGTAAAAAGAGCCGTTGCAAAAGGTTCCTTAAACGAGGAAAGAGTCTGTGCAAAATACTGTAAGAACGGTTCATCCCAAATACCCCAATGCCCATCGAAATCACGGTTGCCCGGATAAGCCGCATTGTACTCTGTACGCCCATAATAATTGGTATACCCCGCTGAGCGTGCATAGGCTTCAAATCCCATCGACCCATTATCGGCCCCATGAAAGAAGGCGGTATAATACCCCTTCTTGCGAAGTTCACCACCAATACTCGAGATATTATTCAACGAGGCAGGGGTTAAGAAGAACGGTTCTACAAACATGGGGATACCAGAAAGTACAGATGGCATGCCATCGATACTCTTTTTGCCATTAGCAAAAGCATATTTAAAGGTTAAGCCTTGCGTCATTAACGAATCTAAAAACGGCGTATAACCTTTATAAGTTCCTTTATCAAGCTCTTGGTTCAGGAACCCACTATTCTCTTTGCTGAAGCTCTCTAAAATCAAAACCACCACATTGAGAGGACGGAATTTAGCACTATCAGCCTTTTGATGAAGAGGCGAATAGTGTGCTTCTAACTCTCTAGATTCAAAGTATGTGGGCACCACGAAGGCTTTTTTACCAAACGTCCGGTAGATAGAAAAAGGGGTGTTTAAAACAATCCCCGTTTCAATAGGACGGTCTACGTATTGATTGGCATTGCTGATGGTAATGGGTCTGACCATACCGGTAAATCCACCACGCATACCGCCAATACAGAGGTAAATGCTCAGCGCAAAAGTGAGCAAATGAACTGTATAGTAGAGCGGAATATGGGTGATCTTCTCTTTCTTGGGTACGGCATATAGCTTAAAAAGTGCCACACCGATCAGAATAGCCAAAATGGTTAAATACCAATGATTGAGGAGTTCGGTTCCAATAATTCCACTGATGTTATTTTCATGTTTGAATTCACTGAAAACCGAAGCAGTGGTCCGACGACTGGTGTATTGAAAATAAACCGTGTCCATGAGGTTCATGATAACAGCCAACAAGTTGGGTATAAAAAAGAACCATTTCGCCACGAGCTGATAGGTCTTGCCTTGTTTATAATGCAAGGGGATCAGCATGAAGACGATGTACAAGATATTCGTATAGAGAATGGCCGAAGTATCGAACACAAACCCACCTTGAAACATTTTCCATAAACGGCCAACCGACAAGTCGGTAAACAAGCTGTAATTCTCTGCGATAAAAACTAACCGACAGAGAATAAAACACCCCATCACCAATAAGAGATTCCTTATGAGTGACAGGGTAGTATTATAAAGCGAACGGTAACGATGCATTTACCTAATCTTCTTTTAAATCAATGATTAAATTTAACTCATCCAATTGAGATTGCTCTAGTCTACCAGGAGCATCGAGCATTACGTCACGTCCTGAATTGTTTTTCGGGAAAGCGATGCAGTCACGGATAGAGTCTAAACCGGCAAAGAGAGAGACCCAACGATCAAGCCCGTAAGCCAAACCACCATGAGGAGGCGCCCCGTATTTAAAGGCATTCATTAAGAAGCCAAATTGTTCTTCGGCACGTTCGGGTGTAAAGCCAAGCAACTTAAACATCTTATTTTGAAGTTCGCTGTCGTGTATACGGATAGAACCGCCACCAACTTCTACGCCATTAATAATCATATCATAAGCATTAGCACGAACAGCACCCGGATCTGTATCAAGCAAGTGGATATCTTCCGGTTTAGGCGATGTAAACGGATGGTGCATAGCCATGTAACGTCCAGATTCTTCGTCCCATTCGAAAAGAGGGAAATCAACCACCCAAAGACAAACAAAGTTATTTTTATCACGCAAGCCTAATTGAGCACCCACCTCTAAGCGAAGCTCATTCAGCTGCTTTCTAGTCTTCATCACATCATCGCCCGAAAGAATCAGAATCAAATCGCCCGGTTTAGCTCCAAAAGCCTCTTTCATCTGCTGAAGCACCTCTTGTGTATAGAATTTATCTACGCTCGATTTCACCGTACCATCGGCTTCAACACGTGCATAAACCATTCCTTTAGCACCAATCTGCGGACGTTTTACAAAGTCAGTCAAAGCATCCAGTTGCTTACGTGTATAAGTTGCAGCACCTTCGGCACAGATACCACCCACATAAGCCGCGTTATCGAATACCGAGAAGCCGTGTCCTTTTAAGACATCCATCAGCTCTACGAACGGCATTCCAAAGCGAATATCAGGCTTGTCGCTACCATAATATTTCATGGCGTCGGCCCAAGACATCCGTTGGAACGGCTCATTAATCTCGATACCACGAATCGATTTAAACAGGTGCTTAGCCAATCCTTCGAAGGTTTGAATGATATCTTCTTGCTCTACAAAACTCATCTCACAGTCGATCTGCGTAAACTCCGGCTGACGGTCGGCACGCAAGTCCTCATCACGGAAACATTTCGCAATCTGGAAGTAACGATCAAAGCCCGATACCATCAGCAATTGTTTCAACGTTTGCGGTGATTGTGGTAAAGCATAGAACTGTCCGGGATTCATGCGAGAAGGTACGACAAAGTCGCGTGCTCCTTCAGGAGTTGAACCGATTAAGATTGGCGTTTCTACTTCTAAGAATCCTAATTCATCGAGATACTTACGCACCTCAATCGTCATCTTATGCCGTAACTCTAGGTTGTAACGGACCGTATTTCTACGCAAATCCAAATAGCGATACTTCATGCGAATATCATCACCACCATCTGTATGATCCTCGATCGTAAACGGAGGCGTCATGGCAGAATTAAGAATAGTTAGTTGAGAAACGATGATTTCAATCTCCCCTGTAGGAATATGATTGTTTTTACTAAAACGTTCATTCACTGTTCCAACAACTTGAATCACAAATTCACGTCCCAGTTTATTGGCACGTTCGCATAATTCGGCATTATTTTCTTCGTTAAAAACCAACTGAGTGATTCCGTATCGGTCACGTAAATCCACAAAAGTCA
The DNA here is from genome assembly GCA_009929715.1 of Bacteroidia bacterium. GTDB lineage: Bacteria > Bacteroidota > Bacteroidia > Bacteroidales > Bacteroidaceae > Bacteroides. Next base: position 3,939 of record RZZX01000012.1, on the reverse strand, counting down.
TGGCACCCATTTTACGTGTGCGCTGTACCCACCCTGAAAGGGTAACCTGCTTATTGACATCGGAAATTCTTAATTCTCCGCAAGTGTATGTTCTAAACATATTTTTATTGTTTTATCTTATCGTTATCAACTTTAATCCTGCAAAAGTAACCATAAAATCAGAAAATAAAACCATCAGAAAGGGTTAATTTTAATTTTTCTTGGTCAGCTTATCGACTATCTTTTTATTTTGAGAAGCGATGTTGGTCAAAATGGATTCATTAATCAGTTTAATGCCATTGACATACTCTTGTGCTTTCTGTAATACCCCACCCTCTTTAGAGGAGATGGAAGGAACAATGACATGCAAACCTTTCTTAATGATTTCAATGTGAATCTCAGCATCTGTCTCTATCGGATCGCCATCGTAATGAATCACACCGGGATGAGTCCGACGGATGGAAAGCTTCTGACAACGGAAGGTTTTAATCCGACTGTTCTGATCGAGGGTCTTGTTAAATAATTGAAAGGCCAATGCCGGTATATCAAGTACCGTAAACGGCTCTAAAATAGTTACATCTAGCAAACCATCTGTCAATGTAGCATGAGGAGTAATATAAGCATTGTTGCCATACTGCGAAGCATTGCCGCATGCAATTAAAAAAGCACTGTATTTAGAAACCCCATCTTCTGTTTCGAGCTCATACGTTTCGGATTGATACTTCAGCCCTTCTTGTAGAGTCTTTTCTAGATAAGTGAGCATCCCTCGTTTACCGGCATTGGCAAATTTAAAGCTCACAAAAGCATCAAAGCCTACCCCACAAGTGCAGAAAAAAGAGATACCATTGATCTTACCATAATCTATTACCACTTCATCGGCCTCATTCAAGACATCAATGGCTTTTCGAGGATCGAGGGGAATCTCTAAATGACGCGCCAACCCATTGCCGGAGCCACAAGGTATAATTCCTAAAGCGGTTGAAGTGTGAACCAACGAACGCCCCACCTCATTAATAGTCCCATCGCCTCCAATGGCTACCACAATATCAACACGATCTTCAGCTGCTTTCGCTGCAATCTCTACCGCATGACCAGCATATTCAGTATAAACAACCTCCCATGTAAATTTACTCCGATCAAGTCTACTATCCAATAGATTTAGAATAGTCTTTTTGCTTTGAGTTCCGGAATTCGGATTGACTATAAATATTATTCTTTTCATACTTGGGTTTATATCCTGCTTCTATCCTTACTTAATGAAATTACAAAAGTGATGCAAATATATTAATTATATTTCCAAATATCGCCTTATAAACACAAATAGCAAAGTTTTTTCTAATAAAACGAGCTGTCAAAAACATTTTTTATTATCTTTGCCCTCTGTTTGAAAACGTTTGTTTTTTTAAAACATTGTTTAAACTATCTAATAGATAGGTATATAAGAGAATATATAAATTATAATTCATGGGATTATTACAAGAGAAGTTAGCGAAATACGACCTCCCTCAACGTGTTAAGGAAAAAGGCGTATACCCATACTTTCGTTGCATCGAAAGTGAGCAAAACACAGAAGTAACAATGAGTGGGAAAAAGGTTTTAATGTTCGGCTCAAATTCATATTTAGGCTTAACAAACCACCCCAAAGTTATCGAAGCTTCTGTTGAAGCTACACGCAAGTATGGCACAGGATGTGCTGGTTCACGTTTTCTTAATGGAACCCTCGATCTTCACATTCAACTAGAAAAAGAGTTGGCTGAGTTTGTAGGTAAAGAAGATGCCATCATTTATTCTACCGGTTTTCAAGTTAATTTAGGAGTTGTTTCATGCGTAACCGGACGCGAGGATTATGTTATATGCGATGAATTAGATCACGCCTCCATCGTAGAAGGTCGCCGCCTCTCTTTCTCTACCGCTATGAAGTTTAAACACAACGACATGGCTGATCTTGAAAAAGAACTTCAAAAATGTCGGCCGGAAGCCATCAAATTAATTGTGGTCGACGGCGTGTTTAGTATGGAAGGCGATGTAGCAAACCTCCCGGAAATCGTTCGCTTAGCTAAAAAATACAACGCTAACATCATGGTCGATGAGGCTCATGGATTAGGTGTATTAGGCGATCACGGCCGCGGTGCATGTGACCACTTCGGAGTGACTAAAGATGTCGACTTAATCATGGGTACATTCAGTAAATCACTGGCTGCTATCGGTGGATTTATTGCGGCAGACGAATCGGTTATCAATTATCTCCGTCACAATTCACGTTCATACATCTTTAGCGCAAGTAACACTCCTGCTGCCACAGCTGCTGCACGGGCTGCATTAGAGATCATGAAAAGTGAACCCGAACGCATTCAGCACCTTTGGGACATGACCAATTACTCTTTGAATTGTTTCCGCAGCCTCGGCTTCGAAATCGGCCATACATCGACTCCTATCATCCCACTTTATGTGCGCGATATGGATAAGACATTTATGGTTACTAAAATGTTGTTCGACGAAGGTATATTTGTCAATCCGGTGGTACCACCTGCTTGCTCACCAAATGATACGCTTATCCGCTTCTCTTTAATGGCTACACATACAAAAGAGCAAATTGATTTTGCCGTAGAAAAGCTTGTTAAATGCTTTAAAGCATTAGATATCTTATAAAGACCTCCAAGTGGTTTTAAGAGGCTTTTAAACGTCTTAAACCACTAAACAGAGGTTGTTTAAACCGCCTAAGCAAACCGCTTAGCGAGTAAAAGCTGTTTAGATGATTGAAATAACTCATCTAAACAGCTTTTTTTATTTACTGCCTCCTCTTGCCGTAAGGGCATGGCGGCATCATTGAGCCGTCTCACCGAGAGTGTAGAGGCCGCCAGAGCAGACATTGCTCCCACTTACATGGCCATTGCCAACGATTGTGGCGAGTCAGACAGGGAGTTCTTTCACCGCCTCTGTCTATTATCGACCAAGTATAACCCCAAAAACACGCCGAAATAATTTACTCCAATGCACTGGCTACCGGAAAAGGCGATATACACATCGGTACGGCTTTTTACTTGACCGAACAAATGGACATAGAAATTTAAAAAGAGCCCGAAACAACTGTAAATAAAGAAAATCAGGAGAGAAAAAGTGCACAAGATGCAAAAATACACCCCCTCTTCATTTCTCACATGTGCGCGTACCTTATAATGCAGGTATGAAAAACGAACCGATCGACTGGTACAAGGTTCCCGTCCATACGAAAGTCTGGACGGGAGTGTGATCAGAGTTGTTTGGCGTTTGTTCTTTATCTGACATCTTTTTGTTAATTTCAATCAAACACTCAAAGTTAGCAAAAGATCCAATTCAAAGTCTATTTTCGTGTACTTTCACCTAAAAGAGGCTTACCCTTAATATAACTTTGCAGTCTCTATGTAGCTCCCTATATGGAATGAAAGATGCTCATTGGCAAAACATATCCTAACTGATTGGATAGACATAGGGGCTGGCCGATACAGTGATTGATATTTCGATGCGAATGTCCGTATATCCAGTAATTGATAGAACTGGCTGCAAGATAATTCCCTAACGCAACTATATACTTTATTGTACCAACGATTGTGTATAAACATGGTTTGCTAGAAAGTATATAGTTGCGATATATTATTATCTCTTTCAATAAGAATTTCACTACCATCTGTATCTCCACCACCATCTTCAATAAGCATATTACCAAGATGCTTTCTTCAATACGCTAAACCAATGCTCTACCCTTTGAAAAGCTTATCGCAAAAGCCTTCGAGATGGGAATCAAGAAAGAGACGGTTCTTTCGTGACTCTACAGACTCCTAAAAAATGCTTTTAAGATCGAATAAGAAACCGGAGGTGCATAGGTGGTTCATCCGACATTTCGAGTGATAGTGATATAAAGCAGAAAACTGCTGTATAATTTGTATATTTGAATATTCACAAACAAATGTACAGTTATGAACA
>RZZX01000248.1 GCA_009929715.1 Bacteroidia bacterium | reverse complement strand
CTTTACTTGTAAGGGTGAGGGAGTGGGAAGATAACGTATGGTTTCCCCCACAGAGGAGGGCATCATGAAGAAAATGTTCGTACTGGTTTTGTTAGTACCGATTCTAACAATTGCATTGATTTCCTGTGACGCTGATATACGTTCCAACATTGCCGACCTAATGGGCAACTTCGGTGGGAATGTGTATGTCGACAATGAGTGGGTTCAGCCCAATAAAGCTGATGCAGAGGCGGCAGTGGCGGTAATTGCTTCTCTCGGTACTGCAGGGGCAACTGCAACAACTTCAAATACGGCCAGTGAAACAGTATTTGGAATAAGTGGAGTTAATCTTAGTGGATTGTCAGCAGGTGCGACAATTTTGGCACCACAGTCTGTTGATGATCAAAATGCCTTGAAGAATTCAGTTGCCTCGGCGCTGACTTCTCCGACACAGACCGCTACATTGATTGCAGAGCTTAGCCAACCGGCAACGGCTGAACAAAAGACTGCTGCAGCTGGAACAACTGCCGTTTTCAATGCTGTGATAACTTCATTGGCAACACAGGTCACCACGGATAACCCAACGCTTGGAACAGCTATTGCAGAGCTTTCCCTTCCTTCTTTTACCGCTGATGATGATATTACCCAAGGTGACCTCCTCATCCTTCAGATGATGACCAACCTGGTAAACAATACCATCACGCAATTGTCTGACGGATCAGGCGGTATAGATGCTACAACTGTAGACTCTGACACAGCCCTGGCAATTCTCGGCGATGCCTTGTTCACCGCTCAGGTTGCAGAGCAGCTCTCTGGCGCTTCAACCATCAACTTCTCAGGGGACCTTATTTCTGGACTCACGGGTTTGATGGGTGATGATGAAGATAGGAGCTCAAGAAATGGAGGTGATGAGACTGTTCCTCTTACAGACTTGAATGATTCTATCGGAGTTGAGGCATTAAATACACTTATGCCCAAGATTGTTGCGATGTTCGGCATTCAGAAGTCTGGAGATACCTTTACCTATACCGCAGATCAATATAAGAAATTCCTGTTGAATCAGAGAGCGTATCTGGCATCCATGAACCATGCGATTGCGTTCTATGAGGCCGGTAATATCAGCAACCTTGAAGATGACAGGATGGATGTTGGCACGCTGATTAAGTATCTGATTGCATTCATGGTTACTACCTTTGATGATTACTATGAGTTTGCTCTTGCAGACAGTATCGAACCAGATCCAGGATTATCAAAAGAAGCGACATTCCTGGCCTTCGTAAACGCCAATAAGGCCATGGCTACAGGGACCTTGGATGAGACAAATCCTGGGAATATGACCATTCCAAGCGATTTCAAGACCATCTTCACGGCAATGGGCACCTATCTAAGTAATAAGCAAACAAGTGACCAAATCCTTACCAATTTGGCCAACAGGGCAAAGACGCTCGTTGAGATGACTGGATTTGAAAACGATGATTTGGATAAAATGCTCGATGACCTGCCGACTACCATTGATGAATGGTTCGAGGAGTAGGAGGAACACAGAATGAAAAAGATTACAATACTCCTAGTTGTGGTAATGCTGATAGTTGGGATGTCTGGCGCATTTGCGGCAGTCAGCGTGTATGATCCTGCTACCGTCGAACGATACAAGGCTGCCGGTGAACCGTTCCAAGGAACCAGTGTAAGAGTCTTGAGCATGGGCGGAGCAGGCTTGGGTGTTCGTGGATACTACGATAGCTGGTTGATGAACCCTGCCAACGCTGCAAAAGCGGGCTTTAAGTTCTCATTACCGGCTGTGACGGT
>RZZX01000247.1 GCA_009929715.1 Bacteroidia bacterium | reverse complement strand
GCTGTTTCCAATGGTTCAAAGATACTAAAATGAAAGCAAATCACAACTGATAAAAAGGTATTTCCTTCTATGCGTAGGCTGTTTCCAATGGTTCAAAGATACTAAAATGAAAGCAAATCACAACGCCACCTCTACAACGAGAGATATGATAATAGCTGTTTCCAATGGTTCAAAGATACTAAAATGAAAGCAAATCACAACACAACTCCATTTTCATCGGGCTTTCCCCATGCTGTTTCCAATGGTTCAAAGATACTAAAATGAAAGCAAATCACAACTGACTTTTCTGCGTACTCTTTGTACTCTGAGCTGTTTCCAATGGTTCAAAGATACTAAAATGAAAGCAAATCACAACCCAGATTCTGGGTCGAATGCCTGGAACCCTGCTGTTTCCAATGGTTCAAAGATACTAAAATGAAAGCAAATCACAACTCATAGTCTTAGCAGCCGCGTAAGCTACAAGCTGTTTCCAATGGTTCAAAGATACTAAAATGAAAGCAAATCACAACTGTCGCTGAACTTTTCTGGATTTTCGCAGGCTGTTTCCAATGGTTCAAAGATACTAAAATGAAAGCAAATCACAACCGTTGACATAATCTCTAATTTCTTCTAGTGCTGTTTCCAATGGTTCAAAGATACTAAAATGAAAGCAAATCACAACATAAGATGTTATCAATCATAGTTGAAGTTAGCTGTTTCCAATGGTTCAAAGATACTAAAATGAAAGCAAATCACAACCCTTTGGGGAAAACGAAGCTCAAATTTGCGCTGTTTCCAATGGTTCAAAGATACTAAAATGAAAGCAAATCACAACGGTGGTTGTGGGTTACCATCATCACTAACAGCTGTTTCCAATGGTTCAAAGATACTAAAATGAAAGCAAATCACAACTGGAGTATTTTTGATACTTCCCTTTATGGTGCTGTTTCCAATGGTTCAAAGATACTAAAATGAAAGCAAATCACAACATAATAGAGGTCTTTATCTATATCTCCGGGCTGTTTCCAATGGTTCAAAGATACTAAAATGAAAGCAAATCACAACGGGTTCGTTCTTTAATGCCCTCTAGTATGGCTGTTTCCAATGGTTCAAAGATACTAAAATGAAAGCAAATCACAACACAATTGGCGTTTAGGAAGTAAGCGCCCCGGCTGTTTCCAATGGTTCAAAGATACTAAAATGAAAGCAAATCACAACGGCCCCGATGGGTTGATTCCTGATATTGAGGCTGTTTCCAATGGTTCAAAGATACTAAAATGAAAGCAAATCACAACCTAATAAGGCGTTGAATGCTTTCTTTGTCGCTGTTTCCAATGGTTCAAAGATACTAAAATGAAAGCAAATCACAACATCCACGAAGCCATTGGCTTCAATTGCTCCGCTGTTTCCAATGGTTCAAAGATACTAAAATGAAAGCAAATCACAACTAGGCCTGAGGGCAGGTTATTAGTGCTCAGGCTGTTTCCAATGGTTCAAAGATACTAAAATGAAAGCAAATCACAACGACTATTCCGCAGGGCCTCCAAGCGAGAAAGCTGTTTCCAATGGTTCAAAGATACTAAAATGAAAGCAAATCACAACTATTTCCCTAATATATCCTAACATAACAGGCTGTTTCCAATGGTTCAAAGATACTAAAATGAAAGCAAATCACAACTGGATAACCTTCTTCCTCTAAACGCTTCTGCTGTTTCCAATGGTTCAAAGATACTAAAATGAAAGCAAATCACAACAACAAACGGATATTTCAAAAGCATTTGAAGGCTGTTTCCAATGGTTCAAAGA
>RZZX01000011.1 GCA_009929715.1 Bacteroidia bacterium | reverse complement strand
TACGATGCTATTATCAACAGATCTGAGGAGCTGGGCCATATATGCGATATTTACAAATTAAAACTGGCAAGTTGAACTTGCGAAACATGAATTATTATATCAATGGAACGCCATCTTTTGATACCTATTTGATTCGAGGGTCAGCAGTCGGTGTGTCCAATAATTATTGGACTTCTGAGTGTTATAACCAAGATTATGACGACGGTGCTTACGGTTTGTATAGCGATAGAGCTCCTGCCGCTTTGGGGCTTTTAAAACGTGGTGCGGCTCTGCCGGTACTTTGCATTGAGGAGTAACTCCGAGGAGAGCTCTCTTTCTCTCTGTCATCCCCCCCCGTGCACCGAAACAGAAGGCTTCGGTGCACGGGGGGGGGATTCGTTTGGAAAAGTCTGATGAAAAGTCCTCTTGAAACGCCTCTGAAGGTTATTAAAGAAAAAAAGAGAGAATAAGTGGGTGGTTTAATCTAAAACATTTATCTTTGCCTCCAGAAATTTTGGTGTCACCCTTCCGCATCTACGGAGGGCGTGGTGAAAAGGGAATCAGGTGAAAATCCTGAACAGACCCGCTGCTGTAAGCTCCACCATAAATTTTCCCACAATACTCAAATCCACTGTCTCTGCTAAGGAGATGGGAAGGGCGCTGGGAGAATGGAGTAAGTCAGAAGACCTGCCAAAGTTGAATTCTTTAAACTTTCTGGGAGTAGAGTTTAGAGCGTGCATGGGTTTCACCGTTGAAAGATTTTAGGGGAAATGAGAGAGAGGACTGAAAGTCTTTTCTTAACACTCTTTTTCAGGTAAGGGAGCCGCTGTGGCAGTGGGCTACCTATGAAGCAAGCATGTTTGAGTCTACACCAGCAGGTTATTTTTTGAACAGAATAACGAGGTCATGCTGAAGTACATTTATCTTTTTATGGTCGGTGGATTACTGACTGTTTTGTTCCCTGCCAGGGGAGTTGCCCAAAGCCGATTGGACAGTTTGCAGCACCTTAAAGAGGTGGTGGTAACGGCTCGGAAGCATCGGGAGGTGATCCCTGTGCAGAGCTTGTCGGGGATGGAGCTGAAAAAGCTGAGCGCTCACTCGGTGGGAGATGCCATCCGTTATTTTTCGGGGCTTCAAGTGAAAGATTATGGTGGGGTAGGTGGCTTGAAAACGGCCAATATCCGAAGCTTGGGGACGAATCACGTGGGGGTCTTTTATGATGGTATCGAGCTGGGGAATGCTCAGAATGGTATCGTCGATTTAGGACGCTTCTCGCTCGATAACATGGAGATGGTATCGGTCTATAACGGGCAGAAGAGTGATATCTTCCAGTCGGCCAAGGATTTCGGATCGGCCGGAACCATCTATTTACAGTCGCGCACGCCGCTCTTTACGGGCAGCAAGCGTTACAACCTCAAGGCAACTCTGCGTACCGGCTCGTTCGATGTGATTAATCCTTCTTTCCTTTTCGAGAAAAAACTGAGTGCCCAGGTGAGTGCTTCGGGGAGTGCCGAACTACTGTCGACCAGCGGGAGGTATAAGTTTAGATACAAGGTGCGCGATGCGTACGATACCACGGCCGTGCGGCACAATGGCGATGTCTTGGCTCTTCGGGCGGAGACGGGGGTGTATGGGCAGATGGATCGCGGCTATTGGCGGGCGAAAGTCTACTTTTATCAGTCTAAACGGGGCTATCCGGGGTGCATGGTCAAGAATAAGTTTACGCATGAGGACCGACAGTGGGATACGAGTCTCTTCGGACAGGCGGCTTTTAAAAAGGATTTTGGTACCCGATACAGCTTATTGATCAATGGCAAAATAGCGTATGACTACCTCCGATACTTGGCCGATCCGCATAAGGATGAGTCGCTGATGTATGTCGATAATAGTTACTACCAAACAGAGGCTTACTTGTCGGTGGTGAATCGCTATAAGCTCACTTCGTTTTGGGAGGTGAATTTATCGGCCGATTACCAACGGAATAGTTTGGATGCTAATTTGGTGGATTTCCCTTACCCGCGTCGGCAGACTATTCTGGCTGCAGCGGCCACCGCTTTTCACTTTGACCGGTTCAAGCTCCAAGCCAGTGTGCTCGGTACGTTGGCCTATGATGCCGTGAAAGCCGATACGTTGGCCGCTAAACGGCAATGCCAGCTCACACCGGCGGTTGTTGCCTCGCTGCAACCGTTTAAAACGCCTGCCCTAAATCTTCGGGCTTTCTATAAACGTATTTTCAGAATGCCTACCTTGAATGATTTGTACTACACGTTTGTGGGCAATATCGCTCTCAAACCGGAGTATACTAACCAGTATAACTTGGGGGCTACGTACGACAAAGAGTGGCGTCATGCGTGGCTTCAAGCGTTGCATCTCCAAGTCGATGCTTATTATAATGAGGTGGAGAATAAGATTGTGGCTGTACCGACCTCGAACTTCTTTCGGTGGACCATGAAGAATCTGAACCGGGTAGAGGTGAGGGGCTTGGATCTCTCGGCCGAGACGCGTTGGCTGTTTGGAAGTGCCTACCAGCTGAGCGGAAGACTCTCTTATACGTACCAGAAAGCACAGGATTTCTCGGACCCCGCTGATGAGTTTTATGGCGGACAGATCGATTACATCCCGTGGCACAGTGGATCGGTTATCCTGAATGGGAGTTACAAGGAGTGGGAGCTGAATTATAGCTTTATCTACGCCGGCGAACGTTATTCGGCTAGTGCCAATACGCCGGTGAATTACCGCTTGCCTTGGTATACCAGTGACTTGTCGGCTGCTAGGTCTTTCCAATGGAGAAAGAGGGATCTGAAGCTGACCTTGGAGGTGAATAACTTGCTCGATCAGCACTATGAGGTGGTACTGAATTATCCCATGCCGGGACGAAATTATAAATTAACTCTAAGCCTGAATATATGATGAAACGAATGAGTGTATGGGTGCTTTGCGGAGTGCTTATGGGACTGTTGGCTACTGCTTGCCGAGGCGATTATCCATTGATACCGGCCGATGTGATTGATGTGGGCGATTACCCCGCAGGTCTGAAAAGTGTGAAGGGGCTTTATCTGCTCAACGAAGGAAACATGGGGAGTAATAAGTGTACGCTCGATTTCCTCGATTACACCACGGGACAGTATCATCGGAATATCTACCCCGAACGGAATCCTCACATCGTGAAGGAGCTGGGCGATGTGGGGAATGACTTGCAGATTTATGGCAGTAAGCTGTATGCGGTCATCAACTGCTCGCATTATGTGGAGGTGATGGATGTGGAGAATGCGCAGCATGTGGGGAAGGTGGATGTGGTGAATTGTCGCTACATCGTCTTCAACAAGGGGAAGGCGTATGTGAGTTCGTATGCCGGACCGGTGCAGCTGGACCCAAATGCTCGCCCGGGTAAGGTGGTTGAGATTGATACGGTGGATCTCTCTATCAAACGGGAGGTCGTGGTGGGGTATCAGCCTGAGGAGATGGTGATCAAGGGTGATCGGCTTTATGTGGCCAACTCTGGTGGTTATCGGTTCCCGAACTATGACCGGACGGTTTCGGTCATTGATCTGAAGACGTTTAAGGTGATTAACACCATCGATGTGGCGATCAATCTTCATCGGATGGCGATGGACCGCTATGGACGTATTTATGTGAGCTCGCGAGGCGATTACTACGGGGTGCATTCGGATGTCTTTGTGCTGGATTCTAAGACGGAGCAGGTCACGGGACGCTTGGGCGTAGGAGCGAGTGAGTTCTGTATGAGTGGCGATTCGCTCTATATGTTTGGGGTGGAGTGGAGTTATGTCACTTCATCGAATAAGATAACGTATGCCATTTACGATACGAAAAAACAGCAAATCGTGTCGCATAGCTTTATCACCGATGGCACGGATAAGCAGATTGCTATTCCTTATGGATTGGCAGTGAACCCGGTGACTAAAGAGTTTTTTGTGGCCGATGCCAAGACGTATGTGAACCCGGGTACGTTGTTCTGCTTCTCGCCCGATGGGAGGAAGCGGTGGAGTGTGCGCACGGGCGATATCCCGGCACAGTTTGCTTTTACTGATCGAACTTTTAAATGATTATATGTATGAAAAACAGGTTTTTGAATGTGATGGGTGTGGCCGCATGGGCTTTGCTCATGGGAGTGGCAGTGGCTGGTTGTAGCAGTGACTCCGAACCGGTTGTTGAACCGTATGTCTTGGCTCAAACGGATATTAAGGTAGCGGAGCCCGAAGGGGGCTTTAAAGCTGAGCAGGATCAGCTTTTTAAAATCCAGGTAACGAGTGTCTCGGACGAGAAGGTGAGCTATGAGTGGCTTTTAGATGGGGTGAGCATCTCTAAGGAGAAAAACTTGTCGTATATGTGCGATAAGGGGGGGAATCATGAACTGACTCTCAAGGTGACTCAAGGGGAACGGAGTTATGCGTATGTGTTTGAGTTGTTTGTGGCGTTTGCACCGGTGCCGGAGGTGCCCGAAGGGAGCTCGCCGTACATTACGAAGGTGCTCGACTTTTGTCCTGCTCCCGGACAGTTTACGAATAAGATCCCGGAGTATGTGGAGGGTGATACGCGAGAGGTGATGAACCAGAAGGTGCTCGATGCCATCGGATACAACCGTTATGGCATGGTTTCTTTGGGCGGTTATGGTGGTTATGTGGTGGTGGGATTTGATCATACCATCCAGAATGTGGCCGATAAACGGGACTTTAAGGTGCTTGGAAATGCCTTTTATGCGGCGGCTAATCCGAACCCGAATGCTCCTAAGAAGGGGGGAAGTTGTGAGCCGGGCGTCATTATGGTGGCGTATGATGCCAATAAGAATGGGAAGCCTGATGCCGATGAGTGGTATGAGATTGCGGGGAGTGAGTACCCGAAGCCTACAACGATCAAGAATTATGAGATGACTTACCGACGCAATGCGGCGGATCATCAGCCTACATTGCCTCCGGATTATGACCCGGACGATATGAATAAATCGTGGATGGTCGATGATACGAATTGTCCGTGGACCGATAATCAGGGTGGCAAGGGGTATGTGCCTAAAAATATCTTTAACCCACAGGAGTATTATCCGCAGTGGATCAAAGCTGATGAGTTGAAGTTTACCGGGACGCTGTTGCCTAAAAATGGAATTGATGAGAGTGGTAAGGGGAATTACTGGGTGCTTTATGCCTTTGATTTCGGGTATGCCGATAATGGCTTGAATACCGATGAGACATCGGATATCGACATCGATTGGGCGGTCGATTCGAAGGGTAAACCGGTACACTTGCCGGGAGTGGATTTTATTAAGATTTATACGGGCGTGAATCAGTCGTGCGGATGGCTTGGCGAGGTCTCTACGGAGGTGAGCGGGGTCACTGATTTACACCTGAAGGGGAAGAAATAACCGTTTATTTACTAATTTTATAGAGAGATTAAAACAATGAAAATGAAAGCTTATTATGTCTATGCCTGCTTGCTGGCTTTAGGGGGTGGCGTGGCCTCTTGTAGTGGGGACGACTTAATCACGGATCAAGGTTCGGGTTCTAAAGGAGAGAAAACAGAGAAGGTGAAGGTGATCAAAGATTCGACTCCTTCGGCCGTGGTTGCTGCTTCGGGATTTTATGTGGCCAATGAGGATTGGTTCGGGCATGAGAATGGATCGGTGAACTATTTTAAACTCAATGGAGAAGGTGGGTATGACATCACTTATCGGGCTTATCGGTTGGCCAATGCCAATGAGCAGCTTGGGGTGACTACGCAGTATGGTGCCATTTGGGGGGATTATGCTTACTTCTTGTCGAAACAAGGCAACCGTTTGGTGGTGGCCGATGCGAAGACGATGAAGAAGAAGGCGGTCTTTACTGAGATTGGTGGCGACGGACGTGCGTTTGCCGGCGTAGATGATAAGTTGGCTTACATCAGCCACGGAGCTGGCTTGCGTCAGTTCGATATTGAACATCTGGCTTTGGGTGCGCCGGTGGAGGGTATCTCGGAAGAGGTGGGTTCTATCTGTTATGCCGAAGGACATCTCTATGCCGTGAGCTCGGATCATTTTTATCTTATTGACGTGGCAACGAACACGATTAAGAAGAGTGTCGATGGCAAGTTTTCTTATCTGGTGCGGAGTAAGGATGGTATGATTTGGGTGGCAGAATCGAAGAAGTTTATTCATATCAATCCCAAGACTTTAGAAGAGACGGAGGTGGCGTATCCCGAGAATATCGGTGTGGCGGGCACGTGGTATGCGTGGACTGCCGGTGCGTTGTGTGCTAGCACGCAGAAGAATGAACTCTACTGGACCAAAGGTGGTGGTTGGAGCGGTAGCAAAGTGGTGGTGAAGTATGACATTGATACGCAGAAGGCGAATACGGCTTTCTTCACTTTGGGAAAGGATGAAGCTGGTAAGCAGTTGGCTTTCTATGGTGCTGGTTTGCGGGTCGATCCACTGACCGATAAGCTCATCATGACGGTGAAAAGAGATGGCTGGGCCGATAATGGCAGTTACAACTGGGTGTATGTGGTTAGTCCTTCTGGTACCCTCGAAAAAGAGTTGGTCTTAAAAGGAGGTACGGAAGAGTCGGCTTCGTATTCTACACCGGCTAAGGATAATAACTACTACTGGTTCCCGGCTATGCCGTTCTTTGAGGATGCGAATGCTCCGGAGATTTTAACTAATCAGATTCTGGTGTTGGCTGGTAAGACTACCACGGTGGACTTGAATAAGACGGTGGTGGATGCCGATAATATGTCGACTTCTATTATTCGTAGGGTGGAGTTCCCAACCACTGATTTGGTGACTTACACCTTCGAGAATGGTCTGCTGTCTGTTACCGCTAAGGATAAAACAGGGCATTTGACTTGCAAGGTGATTGCTCTCTCGAATGGCCGACGGGTAGAGAAAACCGTTGCCATCGATGTGGTGGCTACTGCAGCCGACGTCGAGAATTAAACCTCTTTAAGAGGCGTCTCTTAAACTATTTTTATTCTTTTTACCAAAGAGAAAGACTTCCTTATACCCCAAGAACTTCATAGCTCTTGGGGGAAGGGGAGTCTGTTTGTTCTAACTCGCTGCTACTTGACTTGACCTTTTTCTCCTCCTTTACCTTTTCTTTACCTTTTACTTCTTTACCTTTTTCTCTTTTACCTTTACTTCTTCTTTACCTTTTACTCCTTTACCTTTACCTTTTCTTTACCTTTTCTTTACCTTTTTCTCCTTTACCTTTACCTTTTCTTTACCTTTTCTTTACCTTTTTCTCCTTTACCTTTTACTTCTTCTTTACCTTTTACTCCTCCTTTACCTTTTACTTCTTTACCTTCCTTGATTCCGCAAGGACTGAATCAATATTATTTATAACCACCTGAGCAACAACAAGCTGTTCGGGGCGAAAGCCGAGGTGGAAATCAAGAAAGAGACGGCCTTTTTTTCAGTTTCTATAAAGCACCGCTTTTCGACCCCTAAAGCGGTGCTTTACGACTGCTAAAGCGGTGCTTTATGCTCCCTAAAGCGGTGCTTTGACTTTGAAAGCTCTGAAAGGTTTGACTTCTACTAGACTTCTACTGAAAATGGTGGTCGCTTCTACTAGAAATGGTGGTCGCTTTAAGAGGTTGGTTACTAAATAAGTTGTTTCATTTTATTATTCGTTACTGAAAACGTTGTCGTTTTCTTTCTCTTGTTATTAAAAAGGTTGTTGTGTACCAAGCCATTTGTTGTGACAGATGGTTTTATTTTATTTTTTCTCTTTATTTTCTGTATTTATTTTCATTAGTTACTGTTTTTTTTGAAATAAAAGCTTATATTTGTTAAATATAGATTAAAATCAAAGCGCTATGAAAGAGAATTATGTCATCAACATCGGCCGTCAGTTAGGAAGTGGTGGAAGAGAGATCGGGTTTAAGTTAGCTTGCCGTTTGGGGATCGCTTTTTATGATAAAGAGTTGATCAATTTAGCTTCTAAAGCGAGTGGTTTGTGTGAGGAGTTTTTCGAGAAGGCGGATGAAAAGGCTTCTGCTCCTTTTTTGAGTGGTGTTCTTGGAATGCGGTTTCCGTTTGCCAACGAGGCGATGATGCCTTTTGGCAACTGTCTGAGCAACGATGCTTTGTTTAAGATTCAAAGCGATGTTATTCGGCAGGCGGCCAGTGAACAATCGTCTCTCTTCGTAGGACGTTGTGCCGATTACATCCTTCGGGACCATCCGCGACAGATCAATATCTTTATCTCGGCGTCGTTAGAGGCACGCATCGCCAGACTGGGTGTTACTTATCAAGTGGATGAGGAGGGTGCCAAAGCGATGATTCATAAGACCGATAAGGAACGTTCGGATTATTATAACTACTATAGTTTTAAGACTTGGGGAGATGCTGGGACCTATCATCTTTGCATCGATTCATCGGTCTTGGGACTGGATGATACGGTCGATTTTCTCCATTCTTTCGTTAAACGTGTATTTGAACTGCCATAAATGTTCATGATCTTGATAGAGGGGAGGGGCAGGATCCTGCTTATCCACCACTTGGCACAGCCAACTGAACTCAAGGTATCAGTTGGCCGATCTCTTCACGTTGACTGTTAAAGTAATGTATGCGTTGTATCTCACCGCTCTGTGTAATGGAGGTGGAGTGGCGTTTGAGGTATTCAAACCACTCCTCTTGTTGCTTCGAGGCAGAGCCATTACAGGTTTTTAGCTGACCGATCATGTACATGTAGATATAACTCATCTTCGTTTCGTTGCGCTTCATATAGCCATAAGAGGTGTCGAACCGGATATCCGACAGGTAGATTTGAACCGAATTTCCGCTGGCGTACTGCCCCGATGAGGCTATAGCTTCCAAATCATCGAGTAAGCAACAAAGTTCTTGTTGGATGCTACGCACCTCTTCGAGAGTGAGTAGATTCAATTTATAGAAGAAACGGATGTCTTTGATAAATGTCGAAAAGATGGTTTGATCCAACAGATAGACCGTCTCTTTGATTTGCTGAAGCAGCCCAGAAAGGATACGAAGTCTTTCGGTTGTCTTTTCACTCAGGGTATTATCTGCATAGTGCGGTGTGGTCACTCTATTATTCAGCAGGTAACTGTATTTGTAGAGATAAAACCGAGTCAGGTTACTGTATTTGATATACAGAGTGGGAGGGAGAATATGATTGGCAATGATGAGCTTAGATGTTTCGTAGTCTGATATGCCAGTCAGCTCTTCAATATAGAAATTAAGGATTGAATCATGTTCCTTCAGTAGATTCTCTTTTTCCATGATATCCATATCGAAAACCGTTCGGTTATCTACTTGTGTGCAGATAATTCGATCTACTGAAATATTCAGTAGAGTTGCTATTTTAGCCACCTCCTCGAAGGTGAAAAACACCTTTCCGCGCAAACGTCTGTAGATGGCTTCTTTGCTTGTCGTCAGTGCCTCTGCTAGGAAGTTGGCTAGGTTGTCACCTTCCGGTAGGCGGTGGGCAATGGTTTCAACCAATTTATTATTTAATGCTTCTGAAATCATGATCTGTTTTTTAGAAAAATCGATAATTGTTAATTCTGTTTAGAAGAGCTGTTACGTATTTCTGGGTGTGTTTCTCGATACCAGTTTAACTGCCGATAGGCTTCATTCAAATAGGGGAGTTCCGGTTGTTGGATATAAGTGGTCAGTCCCGAATGGTGTTCTATCTTGAACCCATTGAATGGAAGCATGAAAGTGGCTGTTGCTGCTTGATACACTACGCACTGCCGGAGCAAGGCTGAGAACTCGGCCTGTCTATCGGCCGGTATCAGTTGTGCAAAATAGTGTTCAAAATCGAAAAAGAGATGAGGCCCCGTCCGGCGATCGAATGGCTGAATCTCTGGGAGATCTATGGTTAAGTCCCAATGGGCTGTTTGTCTGATAAACTCACTCAGCTGAGTCAGTCCGTGGGTCTGGACAACGGCGATTGTGCCCGATTGATAAACGCCCTCTTTCCGCTCCACTTGGGTGTAGAACTGCTGTGCGAATGCTTTCAGATCGGGTGTGGCTTGGTAAAGGAAACGGAGTCCGCCGTTGGCATAAAGATCGTTGAACCCCGGGTCCATGATCTCTGCCGACGAGGCTAAAACGAACTTGGTTTTCTCTTTCAGCTCATAAAGAGCTTCGATGCTACTGCCAAAACAGCTTTCTAGAAGGATGAAATCGAAAGTCTCATCGGGGATGGCTTGAGCAAAATCACTGAATTCCATCTCATCATCTTGGTCCACAAGGATGGAGCGGGGCGAAGCAAATGTCTTGGTCGGCAGCCAGCCAGAGCCGTGTGAGAAGACAATGAGTCCGTAAGAGGGGGCCGGATAAGCGGTCACCACTTCTTGGACAACGGTTTTGAAGACCGAAGCATCGGCAGAGTTAGACTCTTCATATGTTTTGATGATGCGTGGCACAGCTTTGCCAGTATCATCGAGCTCTATCTCGAGTAGTTGTGGTGAGGCATCGGCTGGATCTAGGTAAACTAGCAATCGCCCTTGGAGAGAGCCGTTGAATCCTTGTTGTAAAGCGTCCAGCTTGTTGTATGCTTTCCCCGAAAGATTGTTGTCGCCCCCCATATAAACTAGGATTGTTCGGTTGTTACGGCACTCGTCCTCCTTCTCGCTTACACAAGAAGAAAACAACGGGATGAAAGCCATCAGGCCCACCAAAAAGGTTATCCCCTTTTGGCGAGCAGATAGCTTCTGACTAGAAATTGAAAAAAAACGTGTTTGACTCATTGTGTTTCTATCGTGACGTGTGTCTATTATAAGCCGTCTTTCAGCATCATTTCATCTAATTGACCTTGTAATTTGTGCTTCTCTACCAGATCGGCAATCTCCGGATCGAGTGATATTCTGAATATCTTCGATGGATTCAACCGACAAGCCTTCAGCAGGTGTTCCACCGCCAAATCTTCTTTAAAGAACCGGCAAAGCAGCATCGCAAAGAGGTACTCTACATCGGCCGTTGAGTCGAGCTCCATCAGCACATGATAGGCTTGTGCGTTATAACCCAGTCCGGTGAGGCAGAGGGCGGTGTTATAGTCCTCATACCGATCGAGAATCTCGAGTGCACCCTTATAATCGCGGTTGTCGAGCAAGCGAAGCCCCTCTTTATAGTTGGGACGTTCCTCTTTAACGGTGACCGTCTGACCGCCTTTGACCTGTTACACCTCTCGGTAAGCCAAGGTGCTATCGACTAGCTGCACCAGTGAAGAGATGGTATAAGTCAGCGTATCCGATTTGGGCAACACATAGCTGCTTAAATCAATCGCATCTACGCGTCCTTTCATCGTGAGGTGGAGTGATTTCATCCCTTGGAGCACCGGCTGTACATGTTTGTAGTAATAGACAAAATCACTGTCGGTCGTTACGATACTATCGAGCTGCATAGTCTCTTCATAAGGGTAGGGTACCATCTTACCGAATATCTCCTTTTGGCGTCTTTTTTTCGTCTCGTTCTCGGCTATCTTGCCATAGAAATAGCGGTGTTTGGCTATGTCGATGGAATCTTGGTCCGTCATGGCAGGATTCACAATATCTTCCAACGTCTGTCCGGAGGTATAGAGCTTCCGATACTTCCGCGGAACATGCTTGAGGGTTAAGTCTCGTTGGAGCCAATACTGGGGCAAGACTCCCGCTTTGCGTTTAAACTTCTTGAGGTAACGCTTCTCGATTCCTACTGTATCCTTTTGCATAATGTTATTACGTATCTTGAGTTCTTGTGCTTGAAACAAGTACTCGTGATACAAACCGTTGCGATACCCTTCCTGTTTGGTGTTGAAAAGTGCATACCGCTCTTCTGTCCGATTCTTCCAAGCCATAAAAGCCATCTGCATCTTCCACTGCCGGTGGTAGATGTTCCAGTTAAACTTCTGCCGACTGCGAATATCTTTCGCTATCTGTTTACGGTTCAGAAACGCACTGTCATAAGCTGTAGTATCGATGATTGAGTTCAGATACGCATCATATTTGGCATAATCTTGTTTCTGTTTGTTGAGAAACTCTTCTCCTTTAAGTACCACAATGGGAAGCTTGATCACAGAATCGTGACTAGCAAGTTGCGGTGAGAGTTTCATGCGGAAATTGGTCGACAGTAGGGTTTTGGGTACTTTGATTCTAAAGTTGATGTTCACCAGCCCATTGCGTTCGGGTACTGCTTTGATACGTGCGGCAGCAATGGTTACTTGATTGAGCTTATAAACCGTCGATGTATCTAGGTTGGTTGGGTTCTGACTCGACAAAGCATCGGGGGCAATGGTATCGGCATTGGTGTAATTCACCACCTCTGCTACGACACCTGCTTCCTCTTTCGGAATATCGATAGAGGCACTCTTAGACTGCATAAACAGGGGTTTGGTCATCTTTCCTTTGGGTGAGCACGCTCCAAATAGCGTCAGCATCAATACTCCGGTTCCTAAAGTACTCCAGATAGTAGTGGAGTTATAGCGTTTTCTATTCATGTGTTTGAAACTTCATCATTAAAACAAGTAGACTATATTGATTGCTATCTTGCTTGGGATAATATGTATTTTATTCTCTTCATTTATTTTGGTTCCGCAAACGGCACAGGCGTATTTGTCGTAATCGGTTTGTACTATACCGATGCCGAGTTCAAACTCCAAGTTGAGTCGCCGGCCGATTGGTTTGGAGTATCCTCCGGATAATCCGCCACCATACGCCATGCCGTCATACCGGTGCTTGCTGCCCAATAATCCTCCGAAGTTAAATCGGGAAACAAGGCCGTGTAGCCCTAGGAAGTAACCGTAGCCGTATGACTCATTCAGCCAGTAGCGTACACCAGGCATGGTGGTAAGGTTTTTAAACTTCTTATTCTCAGCGAAGGTCCACGGGTTATACTGTACCGGCAGATGGACACTCCACTTCCTATTAAGCGATGCCGAGAACTCGGCGTTGAGGTTAGTCGTGGCTAACCCTACGACATTGGTTCGGACGGCATAAAACTGCGCTTTAGCTTGCGAGCTTAAGCAGAGTAAGATGAGGACGAACAGGAACTTTTTCAGATGCAATACTTTCATTGTATGTGTTATTGACTGTTTCGTTAGTGTGTTTAATTGTTTTTTTGATGAGGCGATAAAGAGTCTTAATTCTATTTTAGTGAATGAAAGTTCTACATCAGTGACCGCTGAAACGTGTCACTGATGTAGAACGCATTTGTCTTATCTTATTTGAATTTTTACATTGTTTGCTGTGATTGGTTGGGTTTTAAAATGGGTGTTTTGACTTTATATAAAGAGTTAAATAGTTAAGGTAAGCCTAACGGCTTACTTTTGCCTGACGCAACGAGCTCGGTATCCCGTGATGGTGGGACTGGCCCAATTTACAGTGCCGTTGCTGAACAGTCGAATGTAAGTGTAGTTTGAATTGTACGGTGTACTACTCCAGTAGTATGTATTATTGGCAAAGTTATAGATCGCTTGCCCGGAAGTCGTTGCTATTAAATCACGAAGTTCTGGGTCTGTTGGAAGGCGCCATGGTTTACTGCTAGTATGAGATTTCATTGTCTTACATTGTGAGTTGTAACTCTGCCATGTGTTATTTATAGGTTGATCTTGGTAATAGATATAAAGACTTGAATGTAAGCTAAATCCTGGAGCTCCATTAATGGTTAAATCTGTTGGTTTAAATTCATTTGTAGGGCTATAAAACGTGATTTTGGCTGTGGCTTTTTCTACAGCTTGGTATAATTCATCATTAATAAGTTGAAAATTGAATCCCGCTCCAACGGTTGTATTAGCACTTCCACTTGGTGTAAACCCACGTCTAACGATATTACTAGGATCATTACCTAAATCTATTTTGGCGCGCCAGGCATAAGGCGATTTTACCCTGAGTGAGTAAGTTGAATTATTCATCGGATAGGTGTTCTCTTTTATTAATCCCACAAACTCAATATGCGCTATAGCTTCTTGCGTCACCTTGACCTCTTTAAACAACCGCCCCGATTGGAACGTAATAATTCCTGTACGTGCAGTAGAGCCTGTGTTGACAGCTACCGAGAATTTAAAGATTGATTTACCATTGGTATTACTTGAAGGCGTATTGATAGTCAGCCAGGACGCATTTGACGTGGCTTTCCATCCTTTTGGGTAAGTGGTACTGACTTTCAGTTCTACAGTTCTAGGTGTTTTGTCCAACAAGAACTCACTTTGACCGACTCCGAACATATACTGTCCGTCGTACACCATGTCCTTAATATCGCCGTCATCATCGGAGATGGCAACTGTTAGGTTGGTGTTTAGTCCCATGGCATCTTGCGCCTCCTTTACCGTATCGTAGCCACGGTTATGCACTTTCGATATGTTGACCCGGTAATGATGATTCCGAAGAATAGGTAGATACTCTTGCTTCGTCACTTCACCAGCTTCATTGCGGGTCGTTTTAAGAAAATCCACCCGGTAATAGGTTGTAGCAGTTCCTTCGGTCGAAGATGTTCCAAAACGTCCACCGATGACTAAATAAAAGTTATTCGCTCTATCTTCATCACTTCCGGCAGCATGCTCGGCTACATAGATCCGATCGGTGTAAGCGATCTTTTCAGGATTATCATTGTGTAGATTAGTCAGGTACTCTATCTGAGCATTGGCCGTGGCTGTACTAGGCACAGAAGGGGCCGTGGCTGTAGTCCACTCTGCATTGATATGATTAGGGTCCGGACACACCAATAATTGATTCTGTGCGTTAAATACATAAACCGATTCGAGTTTGAATTCTTTACCTAAACCAGCGAATTTATTATCCACGAAGTTTAGTCCCACATCAATTTTTGCAATTGCGCGCACCAATGAGATAGGAGCTACGGTGATGGTCTCGGCAGTGAGGTCGATGCCTTTAGAACGTCCCCACATGGGGAAGCGTGTAAATGGGCCGGGAGGAACTGCCCACTTACCCGAACTGCTGAACGTTAAGCTACGCATGATCTCATTGGCGGTCTTGGCCGTTGAAATGGTTCCATTGCCTATTGCTGCTTGGATACAAGCCTGAGCATTGGCTACCACTAACAGATAGACATTATCGGGATCTTCGGTCTGTTCGATGTTCACATTGAAGGTCTTTTGATTGGTGTTGCCTCCAGTGGTAATGTTACTCCCTTCAACATGATAAATAAACTTATTATTGTCTGTTCTGAACACCAGAACAGACACCGTTAGCACCTCACACTCATCAATTTCGGATGCAGCATACGTTGGCAAGCCTTGTACACCGGGCACATTAATACGCAGCTTCAGAGTTCCGTTGTGATTCGGAGGGGTAGGAGAGTCTAGACTCTCACTGTGCTGACAACTAGTCCATGCTACTAAAAGCATCGACAATAGACTGTATAACCAAATTCTCTGTTTCATATCTATTTTCCTTTCTTTATTGACTAATACCATTAATTGTAATTTCAACCGGCTCAAACGCTTCCGTCAAACTGTAAAATACTACTGTAGCGGTTGCATCTGTGCTCTTATTCATCAGCGTAAAGCGGAAGGGAGTGCCTGCCGTACTGCTTACTCCGGAGGTGGTGAATGTACGCAAGATGACCGATGGATCATCAATCTTTACTTGCCAATCATACAACGATTTTACTGTAAAACTATAGTTGTTTGCAGCGTTCAGAACATAACTCTCTGCAACCCCTGCTACCTCGAAAGCACTGATGGGTGCTTGAACAACCGTCACCACCTTGGAGAGCGTACCGGCTTGAACGGTCACTTGTCCCGTCCGGTTGCCGTTAGTCGTATTCGCAGCGAGGTTGAATACTAAACGCTGATTGGTGTTACTCCCCGAAGTCTGTTGCAAAGAGAGCCATCCCACTGTACTGGCAGCCGTCCATCCCCCGCTATGGGTAGTTCGAACAGTCAGTTCCAGCCCCTTTTGCGCCTCCTTACTGCAACTCCATGACAGAGGAGTTACTCCCAAACTATAATGTTGGTTGTATACCGTTTCATTCAAATCATCATCAGTGAACTGCACCACCAAATTAGAAGCAGTTGCTGCAAGCGCCGCCTCTTTGGTGGCGTGTCCCGGACCGTGCACGGCCGTTATGTTTATTCGGTAAAGGTGGTTGCGCAGCAACGGCGTTAAGAACTGTTCCGTTGGCTCACCACCTGTTCCGACTCCCGTTTGCAGAAAATCGATGCGGTAGTAGCTCAGTGTGGTACCTATACTGCCACTGGCACTGTAATAGCCGCCAATGACTAAACAGACTTTCTCTTTTTCATGCTCCGGAGTGTAGATGCGATCGGTAAAGGCAATCTTATTCGGGTTGTCGTTTTGTCCGTTCACCACGTACTCGATTGGTGTGTTAACCCCAGCAGTTGCAGGAATAGAAGGTCCTTTCACCCCATTTCTAGTTGCATTAATCTGAGTGGAATTGGGACACACTTGCAACTCCTTATGTGATTGATACAAATGAATCGTTTCTAGTTTGAAACGGGTACCGAGTCCGGCAAATAGATGGGTACTTTCGTTGTAGTTAATGCCAACATCAATCTTAGCTACCGATCGAATGAGCTGAATGCTCTCCACTTGTATGACACCGGAAAGATCGATCTCGGCCGATTCTCCCCACATCGGGAATCGGGTAAACGGACCTGGTTTTACTGGCCATTTACTGCTAACGCTGAAGAGCAATCCCTTTAGGATAGCTTCCCGTTTTTGTCCCTTTGCGATAACCAATGCATTTTGAGCCTTGGTGACCACTTGGTGCGCATTGGCTATGAGCATCAAGAACACCTTATTCGGGTTAGTGGTTTGTGTTATCCGGATATCGAACGTCTGCACATTGGGGTTTTTAGGATTTGGCACGCAGATGTTTGTTCCTTCGGTGTGATACAGAAATGTACTGTCGGCCGCATTAAAGACCAACACATCAAGGGTTTCCAATTCACATTCATCGGTGGCGTCGAGCGCATACGTCGGCGTTACGCTCATGCCCGGTACGTGGAGTCCGATTGTTAGCGTGCGACTTCCATTGATGGGTGGTTCATCGGGACCAGTACTCTCCTGACATCCGATGAATAACCCGATGGTAAGGAAACCTATCCCCCCTACGGTAACCCATTTTTTTACTAACTCTATCATGGTTCTTCTTCTTCTATTCTTTGTTAATCGGTGGTTTGAATCGTTACTTCGTAAGGATCAAACTCCCCGTTGATACTTGATAACCTCACTTTGGCATTCAAAGGGCCAGTGCCCGCATCCGGATTGAGCGTAAAACCAAACGTGGTTTCATCGGTAGTAGCTATTCCAGAAGGAGTGCGAAGTTGGCGGATAATTCCGTTTGTATCTTCGCTCACCACCGCTCGCCATGGGGCACGTGCCCGCAGTTTAAAAGTTTGGACAGCCTCTTCACGGGAGTAGGTTGTTAGCACTTCACTCACCTGAATGGCAGCCCCCGGATATTGGGTGATGCGAACCAATTTGCGTAAATTACCTAGCCGGATAGCCAGATAAGCCCGCCGTTCATCGGTACCAGCTTCAGTAGGATAGGGCGATACGGTAAATGTTGCTAGCTGGTTAGCCCCGTTGGCTATTCCCGTTGCCGTAGTCACTGTCAGCCAAGAAACCTCTTCACCAGTTTGAACAGGCAGCACCGTTGCTTGCCACTGTCCCCCTCCAGCCCCTCTTACCATAAGACTTCGTTGCTTCTCTCCCAAACCATCCAGTCGGTAAGTGGTCCGGTCGATGAATAACGACTGCTTCACCTCGCCAATGCCACCACTCACGGAACCTGTCTCCCAGTTGAATATCCCACCGTCTTGTACATTCTTCGTATAGTTACTCTGTCCGATACGGATTATCTTCTTTAAGTTGCCTGTCCGGATGGTAATTTCTCCATCGGAGCGGCTATTGGCCGTGTTATTTTCCGCGACACTAAATGTGAGTATCCCACTTGTGATGCCACTGCTTGTTGTGCTACTGGACACGCCGTCATTTGTGATGGTTAGCCAACTGCTCCCTGCGGTGACAGAAGCGTTCCATTTGTTCGGATTATCGGTCGATAAAGGCAAAGGAACATTGGCTTGCGCATTCTTTGTTAAGAAAAAAGCGGCTCGACCTACCGATAAGAAGTAGTATTCATCGAGCAGCGTGTTCTTATCCCAGCCATTTATGCCGTCCCAAGGAGTCAGTTCACTGTTCGTACCCGACTGTCCAAATACGTTTTGAGAGATGCGGATCACCTTTTTCAGATTGCCACAAGTCACAACCAAACGAGCAAAGCGATCACCATAACTATTATTCTCACTCACTTTGAATTTGAGTAGCTTGGTTCCCGGTGCCGATGTCGAATGATTCTCGGTAATCGTTGCCCACGTTGCGCTAGCCGGTTCTATGACAGCACTCCATCCCTTGGGGAAATCGGTGGCAATAGCAAGAGGCAACCCCTCTTGCGCATTTTTACTCAACGCATAAGAGGTCTGATTAACCGATAGATAATAATAACCATCTAGTAAAGTCGCCTTATCCCAACCAGTCTGATCATCCCAAGCAGAGATATTCCCAGTACCGCCTGTCGAAGCAAACACATCTTGAGAGATATGAATGATCTTCTTTAAATTGCCCGCTTGAATAATCAGTTGAGCATGTCGGTCCGCCAGCGTTGTATTCTCTTTGAGATTAAATCGTAACGTCTGTTTAGAAGGACCAGACGCTGTTCCGTGTTGCGTGATGTCCAGCCAGTTACTGCCTGTGGCGTACTCGACCGTTGTAAACCACCCATGCGGATGATTCGTTTCGATCTGCAACTGCACCCCCGTGGTTGCATTCTTCGATAAAGTATAAAGTGTGCGACTCACTTCCAACTTATACGGTCCGTCGATACCCGACTCTCCTCCGAAGTCCTCATCCTCCTTCCATCCTTCATCCCACGGTCCTACATGGCCTGTTTCGGTAGTAGAGGCATTAACCCCTTGCACTATTCGGATACCTTTCTTTAAATTGCCCGCTTTGATAATCAGTTGCGCCGAACGCTCTTCCAACGAGTTATTTTCCTTCAGGCTGAACTTAATCAATCTTGAATCGGCTTTATCTACTGTCTCATTTTGTGTGATGGTAACCCAATCGCTTCCGGTCGTATAGACAACGGACGTACTCCATCCCTTGGGGAAATCGGTCGAGACCAACAACTCCAAGCCAGCGGTTGCATTCTTCGATAAATCGTAAAGCGTACGGCTCACTCCTAAACGATACGGCCCGTCGATAGACGCATTTCCGCCCGTACCGAAATCCACATTCTCATTCTCTTCCCAATCCATCACGTTGCCCGCTAGATTAGTCTGATAAAAGTCCACAAATTTAGTCAGCCTGCCCACTTTGATTTTAAGCATGGCGTGTCGGCTCTCACCCGTTTGGTTCGGGCTAACATTAAACTGAAGAGTAGTCGTTCCTTTACTTCCGAAGAACCGACCTTGATCATTCACCGGTGTATTGCTGTGCCATTTCAACCAAGAACTAGCTGCTGCCGGAATAAAGGTTGCCTCCCAACCCTCATTGTAATCGGTGGTGATAACCAACTTCTCATTCGTAGCCCCTGTCGTGGTATAACTGCACACCGTGCGACTTAATGTTAGTCCGTAGATACCCTCGAAAGAGACCTCATCCATGGTTGCTAGATTCCACGGAACAATAGATGTGTCTACATTAACTCTCCCTTCAAAGGCATCTTCCGGTGTGTCATACCCACTGCTAGAGACCTTTTGAATCTCAATATCGTATAAGAAGTTGCGTAAAATATCCCCCATACTTTCAGGAATCGCCTTTCCTGCATCATCATAAGCCGGGATATCGATTCGGTAGTAAGAAACTTGACTTTGGTTGGTCGGATAGTTATAATACCCCCCCCACAATGATAGCTGTTGCTTGCTTGCGGTCCGTCACCCCGTTGGCCTCAAAGGTATAGATACTCTTTGAAATCCGATGAGTGGCATCGGCAGCATAAAGGATACTGTTAGCCTTGGTGGTTTGAGCATTCTCAGGCACAGAAGCAGCAGTTACTTGTTGGCTGGTTGCGTTCCAGTTTTCTGTTTTATAAGCCACAAATCCCCGGTCCTTCCGATTAAACAGACACGCTTCAGTGAGCTGAAAATTAGTCACATCAGTTTTAACCCGTACATCAAGACGTGCTAGCATGCGAATCAGCGTGATTCCACCGATAGAGGTGGTAGAGCTTCCTATCTTAATCTGTTCCGTTTGCCCATACATCGGAATGTATCGAACGGTTGTTGAGCCGTTGTTTTTAGCCGGCCATTCATCCGCACAGACAGCTTGGAGTTGAGTTAGGGCGTCATCGAGTGCAGTACCCAAGCTAATCCCTGCTGAGCCTATCTCTGTGGAAGCGTTGCCCAAGACTACAAACTTTTGGTTCTGTTGCAGTTGTTTTAAATCGACTTTAAACGAGGTTTTCCCCGATGAAGATAGGATGTTTCGCCCAGGACTCCGGTAACTAAATGTGAAGCGTCCCTCCCCATTGTTCACAAAAGCTAAGATATCCGCTGTTTGGAGTTCGTTCTCTTCATCGATGGTGAATGAGCGACTGTCCGGTCGGGTGTACGTGTCATGCGAGTTCTTGGAGACATTCAGACTGAACGTCACCGTTTGAATCTCGGAAGAACCAACCGACGCCGATTGCTCACCTTCATAGCAAGAGAAAGCACCCCATGCCCATGCAAACAGTAATCCTATTTTAAATCCTAACTTCATTCATTCATTTATTTTCAATCATTTATATACATTTGCTTTTTTATACGCCTGGTTCAATAGGAACTTCGCTCCAATTGTCGAGGCTGACTGCTACCTGACCGTTCATGAAATGGACCAAGATAGAAATGATAGTCTCTTTGTTGTCATCAACGTTGATGTTGTTTTCTCTGATAAATGTATTTAAATCGATGGTACATAATATCTTGTTCGCAGTATCGTCGGCGTAGACGTTGACCGCTATGTTATTGACTAAACTGGTGTTCAGAGGTAATACCGCTGACAAATAGGTTTCATTATCCGGCTTTGAATCCCAAATAAACGGATAATAAGAGGCATCGCGCCCATCGTTTGTTACTTTGTTGAAGTCGCATATAGGATCCAAATGATCAATCCGAATCATCGGTTGTTTGGTGGTTTTTTTTTGCGCTTCATACCCTTCTATACGGACTGAGATCACATCGTAAGCCGCAGTGAAATGCACATCTACCTCATTTGTGATATTCGGAACCACTGTAAATGCAACTTTCCCATAATAGAGTGGATCATTGGTTTGAATAATTCCACCGCTCTTATAGTTTGGATTCATCACTGCTCCATCAGAGAGATGTGCTCCGTATTCGAATCCTTTAATCAGGGTGTTTTCTAAAGAATTTCCCCAGCATACGGCCGTATAGTTGCCCGGCTGAAGAGAAAGATAGATTTTTTTAGAAGTCTCAAGGTTCTGTTGTTGCACTTCTATGGACTGAACGAAAAGCCCATGCTCATCATAGATGCCTATATTCACTTTCGTAATGGGAGTTAGTAAATCCGGAAATCTAAAATAGAGAATGGTCTCATACGGACATCCTTTAAGGGTATCGCCGATGCAACTCTGCAACAGTCCCATCCATAGTGCCATAAAAACAATAAGACTCTTTTTGCTTTTCATTCAGTTGAGTTGAGTTGAAGTCATTCATATTATTCCGTGAATGACTATGTGGAAAGATGCATTCACGGAATAAAGAATAATGATGAAGATTAAACTGTTTGTTATAAACAGCTGTTTGTTTACAATTCAGGTGTTACGCTCGCTTCTTCCCAAGCTTTGACACTTACCGTTACCGTTAAGTCGGCACTCGTTGGTGTCTCAGGCTTTTCCGATAAATGTTCACCACCGAATTCTATTGCTTTCGACAATTTATACACTTTACCTGGAGCGAATGCGGTCACATCTGCACTCGATGTATCTTTGAATTTCGTTACTGTAACGAAGGTGTTTTCGGCGAAGACATAAGCCCCGTCTGTTGCTTTGGCATCTTTAATGTGTAAGATGATATGTGGAACAGCCGGTTTAGCGTCCGTACCCGTACCTGCAATCACAGTACCGCCTGCTGCGGCAGTTGGTGGCATAATAAAATAAGCCCAGAATTGATTTTCTCCAGTCGGTTTAAACGAGGTACCTGCTTCTGTTGCAATGCCAACATCACACAAACGAGGAGCTTTAAAGGTGTTGTCTATATAAACAGAAGCATCTTCAGGCCCATAATTAATGATATCTGCCGCATCCGTTGGTTTGGTCGTATAATCCATACCAAGCTTCAAATAAGTATTATTAATAAAGATACCTGCCAATGTAAACTCGCTCAATTGAATGGTTGCATCGTCTTTGGTTTTAACCTCACCAATCTCGAGGCGCGAGATGGCTGCTCCAACCTCTACGCTAGCTGCAAATGCTGTTCCCGAAACAGTGATTTCTCCTGTACCTAACAAGTTAATGGCTGTTTTGTGGTGGGTCTGTTTACTCTGTTCAAACAGACTCGCCATGAGTGTAGCTTCTGTGGTAGGAAGGGTTGTCGGTAGGGTAGGTGATGCCAATGCAGCAGGGTTACCCACTACGATTACTTTCTCTGCTCCACCCGGAACATTAGCGAACACCTTATTACCTGTTGTAATTTCGGCTGAGTTCATGGTACCTCTCATCAAGACATTACCCGAGCCCACAAAGTAGATGGCGACATCATTTAAGTCAGGGGCTTCCCCTACAGCAGAGCCTTCAACGGCATAGGTCGTAGGACGAACGATACGGATAGCCACATCTTTAGGTCCGTTAGTGATGACTGGATTTGTGTCATCATTACTGCTACAGCCCATGACAGTTAGTGCCAAAGCTGATAGCATACACATGCTTTTAAATAATTTTCTCATTTCTTCGATTTTTATTTAATGATTAATAGAAATTATAGATTTTATCAACGTGTTTTGTGTGCTTTTCTTCTCGGTACAAAAGTAGGCATCCTAGTCTTTCGGGTTGGTACATAAAAAGTTTATTCTAAGATTACTCCCTTTCTGTTTTTATGCTTATATATAGTAATAGTATGAAATATAGATTGAAGAGATGATAAAGTATACTGTATTTTCAAAAAAGGAGCAAGGGCTGTTGGCGTGGTGCAGAAAACGACAAGAAAGGTGCTCTATATTTCCGTGTCTTGTTGTCTCATTTGAATGAAGGCTATAGATCGGAAAGATAGATTATGATAAGAATAAACGTTTTTTTATAAGGGGGAGGTGGCATTTGTTTGGCCCTATCGGTGATTTCCTTCTTCGTAAGACCGTTTATCTGTTACAAATATAGAATGAAATAATCAATTAAACTTTATGTAGATTGCCTATTTCGCCTTTGTTTTTTTCTTTTTAAATGTGCGTGATTAAGTGGTTGAGCCTTTTTGGTGAAAAGCGAAACCCGTTTAGTTGGAAGTTGCTTAGATCGTTAAAAGCGGGTGCTTTTGAGCGCTGCGGAGATGCTTATCCATTTTCGGGGAGCCTATACACCTTATGAGAATACTTCCCTGAAACATAAGCAGTGCCCTCTCGCATAAACAAATTCAAGTCTGCCAATGACCTTTTTGGTAATAAGCCAGTGAGTGCAGAGTAGGCCGAGCATTTCCATTGCCCCTTTCACCTCTTTCTCGGGTAGTTTTGAGCGCAATACGCCTTTGTTAAGACACTACCACTGCTCGGATAACTGTCAAAGAGCTGTTATTTCTACACTTCACCTGCATGAAGTGTACACTTCACCTGCATGAAGTATACACTTCACCCGGGTGACGTCTACACTTCACCTAGGTGAAGTGTAGAAAAAGAACGGATAAAATGACTAAATAGCCTTGAATAATGAAATTAATGACTTTTGTTTTTTCTTTCAACTCCCTATTAAATAGTTCACCTTATAATATAGGCGTGCTATTGCACCGATGATAAGGAGCGGTATAGGGGTGATGAGAAATGGTCAAAGCGTCCGATGAGCATAGCGACCACTAGCGGACTGCCAGCCAAACGACGTTTTACGTATCGGCCGTTAAAGCCGAAATGCCCCATCAAAATACCGGAAAATAAGACAAAAGTGACTCCTAATGAGATGCCGAAAATTTCAACTTTTCCGAGGTATACACTTGCTGCTATCAAAAAGGCGTAGAGTAGCGCAATGTGTCTTCTCCTTTTTTTTACAGCACTTTGTAATCTATAAGTGCGAAAAATCGCTAAAATAAAGTATGATTTAAACAAAATGGCTATATTTGCAGGTCTAACAAGAGACAATTAGAAAGAAATGGATTTAAACTAGTATTAATCTTGTGTAATATTAAATAAACTATGGCAGACGGAAAAGAAAAACTCTTCTCTGACTTTGCTCCGGTAACCACGCAACAGTGGATGGATAAAGTCACAGCCGATTTGAAAGGTGCTGATTTCGAGAAGAAGCTCGTTTGGAAAACAAACGAAGGATTTAAAGTAAAACCTTTCTATCGGATGGAAGATTTGGAAGGGTTGAAGACAACAGATGCGCTTCCTGGTGAATTCCCTTATTTAAGAGGTACTAAGAAAGAAAACAATGCTTGGTTGGTACGCCAGGAAATTGAAGTGTCTTGTCCGAAAGAGGCTAATGCGAAAGCCTTGGATATTTTGTACAGAGGTATCGACTCTCTCTCTTTCCATATCAGTGGGAAAGATCTGACTGCCGAACTGATTGAAACGCTTTTGACAGATGTTCACGCTGAATGTGTGGAATTGAACTTTACTACTTGTCAAAGCAGCTCGGTAGAATTGGCCAACTTGTTAGTGGCTTATTTTACAGAGAAGAAGTATGACTTAACAAAACTACGCGGCTCTATCAATTATGACTTCTTCAACCGCATGCTGACTAAAGGTGCAGAGAAGGGCGATTTGATTGAAACAGCTAAGGCGTTGATTGCGGCTGTAGAGGTGCTTCCTCTGTTCCGTGTGATCAATGTGAATGCGTTGAGTCTGAACAATGCCGGTGCGTATATCTTCCAAGAATTGGGCTATGCCTTGGCTTGGGGTAACGATTACCTGACGAAATTGGTGGAAGCGGGTGTGCCTGCAGCTACCGTTGCTAAGCGTATCAAATTTAACTTTGGTATCAGTGCGAATTACTTCCTTGAAATTGCTAAATTCCGTGCGGCTCGTATGTTGTGGGCCAATATCGTGGATGCTTACTTAGGGGAGTGCAGCGATTGCCGGTGTGCTGCAAAGATGAAGATTCATGCAGAGACTTCTATGTTTAACTTGACTTTGTTCGATGCACACGTGAACTTGCTTCGGACACAGACTGAAGCGATGAGTGCAGCATTGGGTGGAGTGGATTCGATGACGGTTTCTCCGTTCGATAAGACTTACCAAGCATCGGACGATTTCTCTGAACGTTTGGCGCGTAACCAACAGTTGTTGCTGAAGGAGGAGTCACACTTCGATAAAGTGGTTGACCCTGCTGCCGGTTCTTATTATATTGAAAATTTGACTGTGGCTATCGCACAGCAAGCTTGGGAGTTGTTCCTTGGCGTTGAAGAGGCTGGTGGCTTCTATGTAGCGTTGAAGGCTGGAACAGTTCAGGCAGCTGTTAACGAGAGCAACAAGGCTCGTCATAAAGCGGTGGCTCAACGCCGTGAAATTTTGTTGGGTTCTAACCAATATCCTAACTTCACTGAAAAAGCAGGCGCTAAGAGACCGGTGGCTACAACTTGTTGTGCCGATGGAAATTGCGCTAAAGAGGTGGAAACATTGGTGTTCGATCGCGCTGCTAGTGAGTTCGAAGCGTTGCGCTTGCAAACGGAAGCTTCTGCGCACCGTCCGAAAGCGTTTATGCTAACGATTGGTAACTTGGCTATGCGTCAGGCTCGTGCGCAATATGCGTGCAACTTCTTGGGTTGTGCCGGTTATGAAGTGGTTGATAATTTAGGTTTTGAAACAGTGGAAGCTGGAGTAGAGGCTGCTATGAATGCAAAGGCGGATATCGTGGTTCTTTGTTCGAGCGATGATGAATATGCTGAATATGCTATTCCTGCGTTTAAAGCACTCAACGGTCGCGCCATGTTTGTCGTTGCCGGTAATCCTGCATGTGCGGCTGAATTGCAAGCTGAAGGAATTGAAAACTTTATCCATGTACGTGTGAGCGTTCTGGATACGTTGAAGGCATTCAACGCACAGTTGTTGAAGTAAATTCAATCGAATTTTATCAATCGTTAAATTGTAACTAGCAAAATGAGAAAAGATTTTAAAAACCTTGATATATTTGCCGCTTTCCAGCCTGTAAATGGTGCTGACTGGCAAAAGGCTAACGGCGTTTCTGCTAACTGGAAAACTGCCGAACTAATCGATGTAAAGCCTATTTATACGAAAGAGGACCTTGAGGGGATGGAGCACTTGCAGTATGCTGCTGGCTTGCCTCCTTACTTGCGTGGCCCGTACTCTGTGATGTACACGCTTCGCCCATGGACGATCCGTCAGTATGCCGGATTCTCGACTGCCGAAGAATCAAATGCGTTTTATCGTCGGAACTTGGCTTCTGGTCAGAAGGGGTTGTCGGTAGCGTTCGACTTGGCTACTCACCGTGGTTATGACCCTGATCATGACCGTGTGGTGGGTGATGTGGGTAAAGCTGGTGTGTCTATCTGCTCGCTCGAAAACATGAAGGTGCTCTTCGATGGTATTCCTTTGAATAAGATGTCTGTTTCTATGACGATGAATGGAGCGGTGCTTCCGATTATGGCGTTTTATATCAACGCTGGTTTGGAGCAAGGGGCTAAGTTGGAAGAGATGGCTGGTACGATCCAGAATGATATCTTGAAGGAGTTCATGGTGCGTAATACGTATATTTATCCGCCTGCATTCTCTATGAAGATTATCTCTGATATCTTTGAGTATACGTCGCAGAAGATGCCTAAGTTTAACTCTATCTCTATCTCGGGTTACCACATGCAGGAAGCAGGGGCAACGGCAGATATCGAGTTGGCTTATACATTGGCCGACGGCTTGGAGTATCTTCGTGCCGGTGTGGCTGCAGGAATTGACATCGATGCGTTTGCACCTCGTTTGTCGTTCTTCTGGGCTATCGGAACAAACCACTTTATGGAGATTGCTAAGATGCGTGCTGCACGTATGTTGTGGTCGAAGATCGTTAAACAGTTCAATCCGAAGAACCCGAAATCGTTGGCGTTGCGTACGCACTCGCAAACTTCTGGTTGGTCGCTGACTGAACAGGATCCGTTCAACAACGTGGGCCGTACTTGTATCGAAGCGATGGCGGCTGCTTTGGGACATACACAGTCGTTGCATACCAATGCGTTGGATGAGGCGATTGCATTGCCTACCGATTTCTCTGCTCGTATTGCGCGTAATACGCAGATTTATATTCAGGAAGAGACTAACATCTGTAAGAATGTTGACCCATGGGGCGGCTCTTATTATGTAGAATCACTGACGAACGACTTGGTTCAAAAGGCTTGGGAACGTATTGAAGAGGTAGAGAAACTGGGCGGTATGGCTAAAGCTATCGAGACTGGTATTCCTAAAATGCGTATCGAAGAGGCTGCTGCTCGCACGCAAGCGCGTATCGACAGTGGAGCACAAACCATCGTTGGTGTGAATAAGTATCGTTTGGAGAAAGAAGATCCAATCGATATTCTGGAGGTCGATAATACGGCTGTTCGGAAAGAACAGATCGAAAACTTGTACCGCTTGAAAGAGGGACGTAATCAGGCTGAGGTGGATAAGGCGTTGACTGCTATTACCGAATGTGTGAAATTGGGTCAAGGAAACTTGTTGGAATTGGCTGTTGAGGCTGCTCGTGTACGGGCTACTTTGGGAGAGATTTCTTTTGCTTGCGAACAAATCGTGGGCCGTTATAAAGCAATTATTAGAACTATTTCAGGCGTGTATTCAGCAGAAAGTAAAAATGACAGCGACTTCAAGCGGGCTTGTGAACTGACCGAGAAGTTTGCGAAGAAAGAGGGGCGTCAGCCGCGTATCATGATTGCGAAGATGGGTCAGGATGGTCACGACCGTGGTGCTAAGGTGGTAGCTACTGGTTATGCCGACTGTGGATTCGATGTGGATATGGGACCGTTGTTCCAAACTCCAGCCGAAGCTGCACGTGAAGCGGTTGAAAATGACGTTCACGTAGTGGGTGTCTCTTCTTTGGCTGCTGGTCATAAGACTTTGGTTCCGCAAATTATCGCAGAACTGAAGAGTCTTGGTCGCGAGGATATCGTGGTGATCGCCGGTGGTGTGATCCCTGCTCAGGATTATGATTTCTTGTACAAGGCGGGTGTAGCTGCTATCTTTGGTCCTGGTACGCCGGTGGCTAAAGCGGCTTGCCAAATCTTGGAAATCTTAATTGATGAAGAGTAAGCGAAGGCTTTAAGTGTTAAAATAGAGGCGGTATGGGTTAACCATACCGCCTTTTTGTTTAAAAAGTGTTATGGAACATGCTTTTTTGCTTGGATAATTTGCAGATTTAACTAAAGTCCGTATCTTTGCACTGTGTTTTTCATAGTATTAGATTTAAGGTTAACAAAGGTTGGAGTCAGGCGTGACTCCTTTTTTTTTGCCCCTTGGTGAAGGTGCCGATAGGCCGGTATGGTGACTTTGGGAGGCTAAGCCAAAAAAAAAGGATGAACGCATTCTTGTTCATCCTTTATGGTAGTATGGTGTATCAAACAAATTTTAGCTAGATTTTATTCCATTGAATAAATTTTTCGTGTACCAAGGATAATCAGCACCACGGCGGCGATAATCAGTGATTTTGGATCAAGAGCCCCACTGCTTCCGTGTTGAATCATCCCTATAATCATCTCTTTGACGGTACTCATGATGGCTTGTAGGCCATCGAATGCAAAGAATAAGATTAGGCAGGCCAACATAACTACGTTGGTTACTTGCTCTACCAAACGGTATTTCTTTCCGGGCAAGTTTTCTATGACGCACCGGCTAAAACCGTTGTCGGCTACCTCTTTTTTCTCTTTGGCTAAAAAGCTGCGTATCAATTTATCGTCGTTAATTTCCATCATAACCGTTTTGTTTTAGATAGGTTGCTAATTTCTCTTTACCTCTTGACAAGTGGCTTTTAACCGTTCCTGTCGGGATGCCTGTTACCCCTGCTATCTTATCTATGCTAAGATCTTCCATATAGAATAGAGTTATGCAGGTACGTTCTATTTCTTTTAGCATTTTGAGTGATTGGTAAATATCCATCTGTTGCCCCACATTCACCTGGTCCACACAGTTTAGACTATCTACTTCTTTAGAATCTAAGTCATCCGTCTCTCTTCGGCTGCGAATATAGTCATAAAAAACATTATAAGCAATACGATAAAGCCATGTTGAGAAGTTAGAGAGGTTTTTAAAGCTTGCCATGTTGGTGTAAGCTTTGATAAAGGTGTCTTGTGCTAGGTCGTCACTCAATTCGCTGTCGCCACAGGTTTGGTTCAAGAAGAATCGTCGGATAGGCGATTGGTATTTCTTGACCAACTGGTCGAAGGCCTTGGTATTGTTGAATACCACGACCTGTGCGACTAACGAGATATCGTTGAGTTGACTCATTTCTCTTCGTTGTATCGATCTGACTTAGATTTGTTGATCGAGATGACCCATTGTCCGATACCCATGAACATGACTAATAGACCGATGCATCCGATGCCAAACTCTCCGGTAATGGCCCAAAGGAAGATGAAGAGTCCCATGCCGGTAAAGGTGTTTTTAATTCCTTGTGACCGTGGATCGTTTATCTTAACCTCTTTCAGCAGGTGTTCCGGTATGGGTTGTCCGGCAGCTAAAGCTTGTTCGGCTAGCTTATATTGGGCTTTTCTGTTTTTGTATCGGAAAAAGAAGGCTATGAAGATCACGAAAACAGGGAGTCCAAAGACGGCTAGAACACTTACGATGGCTATTAAAATACCGCCATTGATGGCATTACCCATCTTACCGTTGAATGGGAAGTCGTCGCCGAGATCTATATTCGCTGCATCGTTGCATTCCTCCATGTCGACAGCAGTGGTATCTAGTTCATCAGTGTAAGAGGTGGTGTCTGATGAGGTGTCACTTTCGGTCGTTTGGACGGCTTCCTTTTTTGCAGCCACTACTTTTTCTTTCTTAACGGAATCTCTGAGGATGGTTGCCTCTCCGTTGGCTGAGGCTGTAAAACTGAATGCGAATGCTACCATCAAAGCTACTAAAATTTGTTTCATATCATTTGGTTTTTTAATCTTTGTCTGTTAGACGTACTTAGTTGTTTTGAAAGTTGCAAAGAGACTAATTTTTTTTGATATTTGCAGATATTTAGGCAGAAAAATGAAATTACCAATCCCGTTTACCAACTATATCCATACGCTATTAGGCGAAAAAGAGTGTCAGGCTTTGACTGATGCCCTTGAACAAGAACCCTCAGTCAGTATCCGTTTGAATCCAGCCGACTTCCGTTTGGAGGATCGCGACGCTGCGTGTTGCTCTACCCTTACTTTCGAGCCCGTACCTTGGGCTACGAACGGGTACTATCTCAACAAACGGTTGACTTTTACGTTCGATCCCTTGTTTCATGCCGGCTGTTATTATGTGCAGGAGGCCTCTTCCATGTTCGTGGAGCAGGCGTTGAAGCAGTACCTTAAAACGCCGGTGGTGATGCTCGATCTTTGCGCCGCACCAGGTGGAAAGTCCACTCATGCCCGGAGTATCCTCCCCGAAGGTAGTCTCTTGGTGGCTAATGAGGTGAGTCGGACACGTGCGCAGATCTTGGCGGAGAATTTAGCGAAGTGGGGAGATCCCGATGTGGTGGTTACGAATAATGACCCATCGGACTTTTCTTCTTTGAAGGCGTTTTTTGATGTCATCTTGACGGATGTACCTTGCTCTGGTGAGGGGATGTTTCGCAAGGATCCAGGAGCCATTGAGGAGTGGAGTCCGGAGAATGTCCGTACTTGTTGGCAGCGTCAACGGCGTATCATAACCGATATTTGGCCTTCACTGAAACCGGGCGGCTTACTTATTTATAGTACGTGTACCTATAATACGGAAGAAGATGAAGAGAATGTGCGCTGGATGGAACAGACGTATGGGGCAGAGGTCTTGCCGTTGGATACGGCCGAATCGTGGGGAATCACCGGCAGTTTGCTAACGGGTTATGAGGCTCCGGTTTACCGGTTTCTACCTCATCGGACGCGTGGTGAAGGCTTCTTTTTAGCTGTTTTGCGCAAGCCGGTTGGCGAAGAGGAGGCCTGTTGGGAAGCCTCTCTGCCTAAAAAGAAGAGTAAGAAAGCGGCTGAGGCGACTCTCTTTTCGAAAGAGATGATGAGTCAAGCAGCGAGTTGGTTGAACAGGAGTGATTACCGGTTGATACCCAAGGGAAGTGAACTGATCGCTTTTAGTGAGTTCTACACCACGGAGCTGGAAGCACTGAGGCTCTCTTTGAAGGTGATCGATTTTGGGGTAACGGTGGGAGAGTTGAAGGGAAAGGATTTAGCTCCTTTTCATGACTTGGCGATGAACCGACTCTTTCATATGGCACTTTTTCCTCGTGAGGAGCTGACGTATGAACAAGCGATTGCTTATTTGCATAAAGAGGCCATCACTTTATCGGTGACAGCCTCTCGCGGGTATGTTGTGGTGACTTATAAGCAGGTCCCTATCGGCTTTGTGAAGAATATCGGCAATCGGGCCAATAATCTATATCCGCAGGAGTGGCGTATTCGGACTACTCGTCTGCCCGATGAAATCACGACGTTATAACTTGTTTTTATAAATCTGTGCCATTGTTTTCTGGTATTCGTTCTCTAGAGCCAGGAGATTTTGGCGACTTTGATAGATCACGCCGACTTCGGCAAAATACTCAATGATGCTGATCTGACCACCGGTTAGGGCCTCTTTAAGAAGGTTCAAGTCGGTGGCCGATTGGAAACTGGCTTTGTACTCTTCCATCGAAAGATAGAGAGCGTGTGCTCTTTGATAGCGTTGTGCTAGTTCCGATTCGAGCTGTATGGTGGCATTCTCTTTTTGTAAATCACTATTTAACGCTTGTGCTTTGGCCTGTTTCACGCGGTGGCGATTTTCAAACAGTGGAAAAGAGAGGCCTACTACAAAGCCATTCAGTGAGGTACCGGCATCGGTGTTGCGTCGATAGCCTAATTCAAACTTCGGTAGCCACTGAGAGCGGTTGAGACCGATCGCTTTGTGAGAGACTAAGCTTTGGTTTGTTAAGAAATCGAGGGTACGGTCTGTGCTGATGACTTCCGATTTCAACTGTTGGTAGTCTGTAGGAAAGGGCGTCGACGGATATTCCGTACTTTCAAAAGAGAGTGGACGCTGTCCGTTGAGGGCTCTTAAAGCTTCAAGCTTATTTTGTAGGTTAGTGGCGTTTAGGGTCGTTTCTGTCTTCACATTAAGCAACTCCAACTTGATCTTATTGGTTTCGATCACATTGGCATCGCCTGTCTTTAACCGTTTGTCGTACACGGCAGCGAGCTCTGTGGCATTTTTCAGACGCTCTTCTAAAAGCTGTTTTTGCCGACGTAGCAAGATGATGTCTAGGCATAGCTCTTTAGCTTCAAGTAAGATGTTCTGTCGGACAACGGTTGCCTCACTGTCGAATGTCTTATATTTTAAGGCATTAAGACTTCGGCGCGACCAATAGAGGGTGGGGAAATCGAAACTTTGTGAGATCACCATTTCACTTACCTTTTGACTTTTATCGTTGGCATTCCAAAGGTGAGCATACGATAAAGAGGGATTACTCAAGTTGTTTTCAGCTTTGGCTTCTAATTTCTGCGCACTCACCTGTTGGCCGTTGGCTTGCAAGACCTTGTTGTTTTGCTCTATTTGATGCAAAACTTCATCAAGGTGCGGTTGCTGTGCCTGTACCCCCCAAAGGGTAAACAGGCTACAGCACACTATAACTGATCGTTTTATCATATCAAAGTTGTTTTTTTTGTTTCACGTTTATGGATCATTAGGTAGACAATGGGAATGATAAACCCATTTAGAAAGGTAGAGGTTAATAAACCTCCTAAGATGACTTGAGCCATCGGACTTTGAATCTCATTGCCCGGTAAGTCGCCTCCTAAAGCGAGAGGGATTAGTGCAAAGGCCGATGATAAGGCGGTCATCAGGATGGGGTTCAACCGGTCGAGTGAGCCCTGAATCACACTGTCGTAAGTGCTCCGTCCCTCTACCTGTTCCAAGTAATTATAATGGCTAATCAGTAGCATTCCATTTCGTGTGGCGATACCGAAGAGTGAGATAAATCCGATGATGGCCGGAATGCTCAGTTCGCCGGTGGTGCACCACAAGGTAAAGACACCACCAATGAGTGCCAGAGGGAGGTTCAACAAGATGATTCCTGACTCTTTGACGCTCTTAAATTCATGATAGAGCAGTAAGAAGATGATCAGGATGCTCATCAAGGAGGCTAGAGTCAGCGTGCGACTAGCGGCTTGTTCACTTTCGAACTGTCCACCATATTCGATGTGATACCCTTCTGGAAGTTGGATCGTAGCATCCACCTGTTGCTGGATGTCATTCACCACGCTGCGTAGATCGCGGTCGGCTACATTGGCCGAGATGACAATCTTACGTTTCACGTTTTCGCGGTTAATGGTATTGGGGCCCATAGTCGACTGAATATCGGCTACTTGATTGAGCGGTACTTTTAATCCGTCACTGGTATCCATCATCAGTTCACCGATCTTTTCGGCTTCATCGCGATAAGCCTCTTTGACTTTGAGCGTGAGGTCGAAACTCTTGCTCTTCTCATAGACCTGCGATACCACTT
The DNA here is from genome assembly GCA_009929715.1 of Bacteroidia bacterium. Taxonomy (GTDB): domain Bacteria; phylum Bacteroidota; class Bacteroidia; order Bacteroidales; family Bacteroidaceae; genus Bacteroides. The sequence continues at coordinate 7,511 of RZZX01000011.1, read as the reverse complement.
TACCAGCAAGTGCCACGTTGATAAACTCCGAAAATTCGGGCAACGAGATGCCATATTTGGCCAACAGCTCTCGTTTGGGGCGTATGGTCAGCTGCGGACGTTCAATCTGCTGTTCGACATTCAAATCGGCTATGCCTTCAATGCCTTCGATTTTCTCTTTAATTTGATTACCCAACGTAAACATTTTATTCAGGTCGTCGCCGAAAAGCTTGATAGCGATGTTGGCTCTGGTACCCGACAACATGGCATCAATCCGGTGACTGATGGGCTGCCCGATCTCTATGTTGGCCCCGGTAATGGTACTCAGCTTCTCTCTAACCTCCGTTACCACCTCACCCCGAGAACGCTCTTTGAGTTCAAAGGGAGCTTCTAGTTCCGAAACATTGACTCCAAGTGCATGCTCATCCAATTCGGCACGTCCCGTTTTTCGAGCTACAGTTTGTATCTCCGGTACTGTGAGAAGCAACTTCTCGGCCTGTTGCCCAATCCGATCGCTCTCCTCCAAAGAGATCCCCGGCAAGGAGCTGATATTGATGGTAAAAGAACCTTCGTTGAATGCTGGCAAGAAGCTGTGCCCTAACGTCAAGAAGCTCAGAAGTGCTACCACAAAGAGTGCCAAGGTAGAGCCTAGCGTGAGGCGTTTATGAAGGAGCACCCAAGTCAATGCCTTCTGGTAAATTCCCTTCATACGTAAGGCTATAAAGGACTCTTTCATCTCTTTCTTCGTGTTTTTGCTGTTGAGCAGGTACGAACAGAGTACCGGTGTGAGTGTGAGAGCTACCACGGTAGAGGCAAAGAGAGCCACAATAAAGGCAATACCTAATGGTATAAGCATGCGCCCTTCCATGCCACTCAAGAAGAAGAGTGGGATAAAACTCACCACAATAATTAAAGTTGAGTTCAGAATCGGCATACGTACCTCTTTAGAGGCATTGAAAACCACATCGATGGTTCGCAGTTGCTCATGTTCGGGCAGTAGACGGTTCTCTCGCAGGCGTTTATAGACATTCTCCACGTCCACAATGGCGTCGTCCACCAACGATCCGATAGCAATGGCCATTCCTCCCAGACTCATGGTGTTAATCGTGAGTCCCATGTAGTGGAGTGTCAGGATCGAAACCAATAGAGAGAGTGGGAGAGTGACTAATGAGATAAAGGTGGTACGGACATTGGCCAAAAAGAGTAGCAAAACCAAGACAACAAAGATGCCGCCTTCGAACAAAGACTTCTTGACATTGCCAATTGAATTTTCAATAAACCGGCTTTGGCGGAAGATATCGGTGGAGACCTTCACATCGGTTGGTAGATTCTTCTGCACATCTTTCAGAGCCACCTCCAATTTATGCGTCAGATCCAAGGTGCTGGTATGCGGTTGTTTGGTCACCGTAAGCAGTACGGCGGCTTTTCCACGTTCCGATGCGGTACCTAGTTTAGGCACTTTGGCCCCAATCTGTACATCGGCAACCTCCTCTAGGCGGACAGGTGTTTGCCCGATACGCTTAACCATGGCTTGTCCGAGTTCATCGACTAGCGTGGTTGAGACCACCCCTCTGATGATGTATTCATTGCCATAGTCGTAAAGCACCCCTCCGTTGGAGTTGATATTCATGTTTTCTGTTGTCTTGATCACTTCGTCCATTGAAAGGCCGTAGTGGCGTAAACGTTCCGGGTCAACTTGAATTTGGTACTCTTTAATATCACCGCCGAGGACCGCTACTTGAGCCACTCCGCCAGTAGAGAGCAGCCGTGGACGAATGGTCCAGTCGGCTATTGTTCTTAAGTCGAGCATCGATGTCGAATCGGCTGTCAGTCCGATAATCATCATTTCGCCTAAGATAGACGATTGCGGTCCCATGGTTGGCTTATTGACATTCGGTGGAAGCTCTTCGCCCACGATAGCCAGCCGTTCACTAACTATTTGGCGTGCCAGATCAATGTTCGTTCCCCAGTTAAATTCAACCCAGACGATCGAAAATCCGTTGGTCGATGAAGAACGTACGCGACGCACCCCTCTCGCTCCGTTGACCGAAGTCTCTACCGGAAAGGTAACCAACTGTTCCACCTCTTCGGCAGCCATACCGTTGGCCTCGGTCATAATCACTACCGTTGGCGCATTGAGGTCCGGAAAGACATCCACCTCTGTATTCATAGCCGTGTAAGTACCCCCTATGAGCAGCAAAAGGGCTGCACAAAGCACTACCAACCGGTTATTTAAGGAATAATGTATTATTTTGTTTAACATAATTAGCTCAGTTTAGATTAGTGTTGATGGCTATGCGCCGGTATGGCATGACTTGCGCTTGCTAACCGCAGTTGGTACGCCCCTTCCGTAACCACCCGATCACCCGGTTGGATACCACTTAAGATTTGCACCTCTTTTCCATTATCAGCTCCCAGAGTCACCTCCTGTTTCTTATACCCCTCTTCATCCATTTGAAGGTAAACAAATAAGTGCCCCTGTTCTTCGGTCAGTGCAGTTCGTGGCAAGACCAATACATTCTCGAGTGTTGTTGAAAGGAGGTAGACCTCAACAAAAGCTCCTGGGATAAACTCCCCTTTATTGTCGAACTCAAAGGTGACCGGGATATAAAAGCTGTTGTCACTAGCTGCTTTTCCGAAAGAGAGCAACTTGCCATTCAGTGTTTGGAGTTCATACACCTTTTTATTATATGGCGTTTTAAAGTTGGCCGAATGAATTTGATGCAGAGCAGCATAATGCTTTTCAGAAACCTCGGCGCGTAGAAACAACCGGCGGTTCTGTGTGATACTCATCAGCGGTTGTCCAACACTCACATAATCACCCTCTTTAACCAAGAGCGATTTAACAAACCCAGCGATAGGAGCCGAAATTTGTTGCCCGTGTGCCGATTGATTTTTGGCCAGCCCCTCATAGCTGATGCGTGCATTTTGGAAATTCTGTTCAGCTTGTGCAAACTCTTTTTCAGAGACAATTTTAGTTTGTATCAGCTGCTTCATTCGGTTATACTCTTTTAGAGCAATTTGGTAAGTAGCCCGTGCCCGTTGCACAGGATCCCCATCCGTTAGATGTTCGGCCGAGAGAGTTAAGACCGTTTGTCCCCGTTTCACGCTCAATCCCTCAGTCAGTTGGCTACGAAAAGAGACCACGCCTGCAACCGTTGCCACCACCGTTGCCTCATCACCCTGAGCAGCGGTCAGCTGTCCGCTTGTTTTAATCACTTGTTGGAACGCCCTTGGTTTAATAACGTCCGATTTTAGTCCCACTGTCTTTGCTTTCTCTTTGCAAAAAGAGATCTCGTCGGCATGCTTTTCAGGAGCCTCTGCCTCGTGATCATGTCCTTCGTGATCATCTCCTTCGTGATCATGTCCTTCGTGATCATGTCCTTCGTGATCAGCGTGTTCGTGTCCTTCATGTTCAGCGTGTGTGTGACGTTGGTTGTTGCAGGAGCCTAGGAAGAATAATCCCAAGCATCCCATAAAGATAAGTTTCTTCATGATTATTTAAATCTATTAATGTATACAGATGAGTTAAATGGCTGTGTTTGAGAACACAGACTAGCGATACACCTCCGTTAAGTCGACACGTTCCTTGACGCATCAGTTCTTAGAAAGCTGTAAAAGAAGCTTGTTCGTTAAGAAAGAGAAGATACAGGAGGGGCTCGCAAGCTAAAAGCGTGCGAGAAATCGGTATGATGTAAGATCTCCTGATAGACATCGATGGCATCGAGCCGTTTTATTTCAGGTTTGAAGAGATCCCTCAGTAAATCATCTGTAAATAAGATAGCGATGAAGACATGTTGCGGTGCACTATCAGGTTGGCCCGATGGAGTCGATGGGATTAAGTGCGAGGCACAATGATCACTGCAACACGGGTCCGTGCTTTGATGCTCTTCGTGAGTAGGGCATTTTCCGTGAGTAGGAGACTCCTCGTTGGCCGGTTCATCCTGTTTCATACAGATCATGCCATCCGCATGATGGTGATGGGGAATAACCGGAACAGCCAGCATAAAAATGCTAACCAATAACAGAAGAAAAAAAGGACTCTGCTTTTTTGTTTTCATCGAGTTATATCCGTCCGGTTTTTTAAATAGAGCCACAAAGGTAGAAATAGTTTGATAGAAGCCAAACAATCCCTGCCTCTTTTATGGCTGTTTAGAGTTTCCGATAGCGAGTTGTTTGTAAAAAACAGCAACAAGCGTCTACTTCAGTCGCCTGTTTAGTTGGTTGTTGGCCTTTTCCTGCTTCGATTTACCGACCCGTTTGCCAGAGCCGCTCTTTTTGGGACCCTGCGCTTTACCGGCAAAAGGGTTTGCTTTCTTTTTAATCACCATAAATTATCTAAATTTTTAATCTCCTTCATAATACTCATCGAGGAACCAGCGTGCTATAAAGTCCCAGTTCTCTTGTAAAAGAGCTTTTCCGTTCTCAAAAGGGAGTTGCGCATCAGGCAACAGTTGGTTGGTCATGGCATACTTTATTAAATCAAAGGGACAAAGTCCTCCCTCTAAAAAGAGTTCGGCAGCCTCGTATTCAGCCATTTCCTGGTTGTAAGTTGGGTTTCTTGAGTCAGCAAAATAAGAGGCCACATCGGTGGCGATGAGCAACCCTTTCGCATTAGCAAATAGAACAAAATTGTTGCTCTCCTCCAATTCCGGAATAAGTGCCTCCTTGTTGTCCTCCCACTTCAAAGAGTTTACCAGAAAGCCCCGGAGTGAACCAAAAGAGTCGAAGTAAGCCAGCGGTTCTCCCTTCGTAGCCTCTAAGAACTCTTTCACATACCTAGGAAACGATTGATCAGTCAGTGAAGCTAATGGAACCGGATCGTACCTTTTACCTACCACTTGGTGAATACCCAACCACTCGTATGCTCTTTCCTCCCTAATAGGTGCTTCCTCGAAAGCTACATCCAGTCTCTCATAGATCTGCTGAGCCGCCTTCATTAAATCCCGATCGAGCGGGTTGTACATGCCCTCCTCAACCTCCGATGTTTGGATAATCCAGAGAATCAGAGCCACATCTTCGGGATTAATCTCATCGTCTAAATACGCCTCTGTCAGGCAGTAAAAGGGGAGTGTTTTGCCGAACAACTTTTGGTGCGATTTCCTAAATTCAATCCATTCACCTGAGTTGGCCACACAATCTTCCAGATAGTGGGCGCAGTATATGGCCAAATCGGCATAAAGCCCTTGGTTCTGGAAAGTCCCGTTCGGTAAAATCTGCCTAAGCTCCTCCAACAACTTGTTGGCAAAGTTCACATACCACTCATCGGTTGGTCCTATCTTCTGGCGACCGTGCTCCGTGAGCCAGCGCTGCATATAAATCTTTTCGTTTTTCATACTTATAATCGTTTGAGCGCCTGTTTGATGACATTCTCCACACTCGCATCGGGCTCTGCTTTAAGAATAGCGGCGACCACTTTTTGCGACGGGGCCGGTGCAAAGCCTAGCATGGTGAGTGCTGCGACAGCCTCTTCTTGGATTTGCGTATGAGCGATCGATAAACCACTAGCCGGCATTGCCCCTTCGGAGGTAGCCCAAGAAGCGATCTTATCTTTTAACTCCACGATGATGCGTTGTGCCGTTTTTAAGCCGATTCCTTTAGCTGTTTTCAGCAATGAGGTATTTTCGGCAGCAATGACATTCGCTAACTCCATGGGCGAGAGTGCCGATAAGATCGTTCGCGCGGTGTTTCCACCAATGCCCGATACGGTAATCAGCAACAAGAACATCTCTCGTTCCTTCTTATCGGCAAAGCCATATAAGACATAAGCATCTTCGCGGACAGCTTCATAAACCAGTAGTTTACAACTCTTCTTTCCATGAATAGCCGAATAGGTATTCAGGGAGATATTAAGACCGTATCCTACCCCGTTACAGTCGATGACTGCCATTGTCGGCGTTAGTTCGGCAAGTTCGCCTTTCACATATTCTATCATAATGGCACAAAGATAAGAAGGATTAATTAGAACTTCTTCTAAAAAAAACTAAATTCTATGGTTGGCTAGTCCGTTTATCTGTTTGAAAAGAGTATTTTTGTAAGAAATACAGATAGATTAAAAATTAAATCCTTTAAAAGTATGAAGAAGATAAAAGCAGCCATTGTAGGCTACGGTAATATCGGGCATTATGTTTTAGAAGCCCTGCAAGTTGCTCCTGATTTTGAGATTGCAGGCATCGTTCGTCGTTCAGGAGCCGATCAAAAGCCTAAAGAGTTGGCCGACTATTTGGTGACTAAAGAGATCAGTGAACTTGGTCCAGTTGATGTTGCCATTTTATGTACCCCCACTCGTCAGGTTGAGGCCTATGCTAAAGCCTGTTTGGCATTAGGCATTCATACAGTCGATAGTTTTGATATTCACACCGGCATTGTCGATTTGCGTCGTTCGCTTCAAGCCGTAGCGTTAGAGCATCAAGCTGTTTCTGTTATCTCTGCCGGTTGGGATCCGGGAAGTGATTCAGTGGTTCGCACGTTGCTCGAAGCCATTGCCCCCAAAGGGGTCACTTATACCAATTTCGGTCCAGGCATGAGCATGGGACACACCGTTGCTGTCAAAGCGATCGACGGAGTTCAAGCTGCTTTGTCGATGACTATTCCTACCGGCACAAGCATTCACCGTCGGATGGTCTACATTGAACTCAAAGAGGGATATGATTTCGATGCAGTGGCAGCAGCCATTAAGCAAGATCCTTACTTTGTACACGATGAAACGCATGTGAAGCAAGTTCCATCTGTTGATGCCTTGCTCGATATGGGACATGGCGTTAATTTGACTCGTAAAGGTGTCTCAGGTAAAACCCAAAACCAACTCTTTGAGTTTAATATGCGCATTAATAATCCAGCCTTAACAGCACAAATTTTGGTTTGTGCAGCGCGTGCTTCTATGAAACAGCGTCCGGGATGTTATACCATGATTGAACTTCCGGTTATTGATCTGCTGCCGGGTGATCGGGAAGAGTGGATCGCTCACCTTGTTTAAACAAAGGTCTGATGCGGAGCTTTGAAAGCCTTAAATCCGCCATCGATCCATAGGATTTGATAGATCTCCATCCTTGAACATGAATTTCATGTCCAAGGGTGGAGTTTATCATTCTATTCGCCTCTTTCACCGTTTGACTCAGCTCTGTCTGTCAGAAGAATAAGCTAAACGGTTTGTTTGAAGCTAGCAAACAGTCAGTATTTCTAGGTCAAACAGTTTGTCTTTCAAAGGCAACTGTTTGTCTTTCAAGGGCAAACAGTTTGTATTCAGCTTTTAAACGTTTCGACTTCTTGTGTAAAATAGGCATTGGAAGCTTTGATTCTTATTTAAATCCTTGATTTTTTATCTTGAAAACGGACGAAAAGCCAAATGCTCTCTCTGTTTTGTCACTGTAGAACAGCAGAAGAAAAAAAATAAAAAAAAGAGAAAGATGTTTTGTTGTCTTTCGCTTTTTTTATTTACTCAAGTTTCGGATTTAGAAATCAAGCTGCTTGAGCATATATTCGGAGTGCTTCTAGTCGTTTGTCGTTTTCTATAATCTGCATCATCAGTTGCT
>RZZX01000246.1 GCA_009929715.1 Bacteroidia bacterium | reverse complement strand
ATGAACACCAGCATAAGGTTGCTCAATCTCAAAGATCTTCTCAAAAGGAATGCCTAAGATGTGGCGCAAAATGACCCGATTGACCCCTGCGTGTGCGACGATTAGCACCGTGCCATGGTAGGTTTGCGTGAGGGTATGAAACGCCGCTAAGACCCGTTTGGAGAGCGTACCAAAACTCTCTGCCTTTGGAGGTGCAAAGTGCTCAATGTTTCGACCTCGCTCTTCAAAGCCTTGTGGGTCACGTGCTTTGATTTCTTTAAGTGTCATATTTTCCCACGCTCCCATGTTTATTTCTCGCAAAGCTTCCACCTCTTCATAAACAGGCGTAATGATTTGCGTGGTTTGCACACAACGCATCAAAGGACTGGTAAAAACAGCGTCCAAAGCAATGCTCTGAAAATACTCCGACAACGCATGCGCTTGTTCAATCCCCAAAGTATCAAGAGGAAGGTTGGTTTGCCCGATGTAGCGCTTTTCTCCTCCTGTGTCAATGTGCCCATGACGCACCAAATAGACGTTTTCAACCATAAGGAAAATCTTTACTTGTAAGGGTTTGAATTTTGGCGATAATCGCTTTTAGAGCATCAAGTCGCTTGTGAATATTGCATTGCGCCTCAGCGTTTCCCTCGCATTTTTGAAGTGCTTTGGCAAAGCGTTTTTCAAAGCCACAGACTTCATCTTCACACACCAATTTATCGGCTAAGAAAAGAATCTCATTGGCATTTAAAGGCGCATTGGCGTCCACGTCAATGTCCATATGGGTTTCTATCAGTTTAGCAACCTCTTTATAGCCCATCTTTTCTAACATTTGCGCGCCAACTTCTGCGTGGTTTTTCTCTTTGCGTGCGATGTCGTGCAACAGCGCTGCGGCAAAGAGGGTATTTTTATCAAATGCCAAGTGGTACTCATCAAGCAACACAAGAACCATTTTTCCAACCGCCTCACAATGCCTGATAATGTGCTCCTCCACCCCATAAAATGCCATGATGGCACCACACTCTTCCTTTGTGGGTGCAGAGAGTGCTTCGTACACTTTTAACGCTTCATAGTCCTCTTTGGTGTCCATATCCATCAAAACAGCTTGGTCATAGACCTTTACATATAAAGCATCATCACAAAATGCTTCAAGGACTTTTTTAAGCCCACCTTCTCCATCACTCACTAAAATCTGCTTTTTGTACTTCATATCAATGAGTGGCGGATGCCCTTTGCGCCCTAAAAAAGTGGGGTAAATCACCCCTTTTTTCTCACGCTCATACGCCTCGTACAAAAGCGCTAATGTGTGAGCTTTGATGAGGGGAATATCCACAGGATTCATGTAAAACGCTTCGATGCGCTCATCCATCGCATGTAAACCCTTTTGAATGGAGCTAAACATGCCTTTATCATAATCCTCGTTGTAAACGATATGAACCTTGTAATCTTTTAAAACTTCGATAAGCTCATCTTTTCGATGCCCCACCACCACATAGATATGCCCGATGCCATGCGCTTGATAGGTCTCAATCAACCGCTCTAACGCACTCGTTTTTCCCAAAGGCAAAAGCGGTTTAAAATCGCCCATGCGTGAGGAATACCCAGCGGCGATGATAAGAACAGCGATGTTTTGTTTTGCCATGCTTAACTTCTTTTGGCTTTAATCAGCTCTGCTACGATGCTAATAGCAATCTCTTCAGGCGTTTGAGCATTAATGGAAACACCGATAGGGCAATGCACCTCTTCTAACTCCTTTTGTGCAAAACCTTCTGCTAAAAGCTCTCCATAAACATGATTTTTTTTGCTTTTACTCCCAATCATGCCAATG
>RZZX01000109.1 GCA_009929715.1 Bacteroidia bacterium | reverse complement strand
TCTTGGAGGAACGTACGAAGACTATGTCTGCCGTAAGTACGGCTTGGAGACCTTGGGAGAAATGAAGCCCGATCAGATCAAGGAACAGCTGGCAATCCTGGCTCAATGCCAGGAAAGGCCGGGTAGGAAGAAGCAGTTCGAGGAGATGCTGCGCGGACGAAAGTCTGCGTAACATTATCAAGTAGGGTCAAATCCTCTTAACGAGGCGTCCAAATGGATGCCTCGTTTTTTTTTAAATCCCAACATTCCGTGGCGTTAAGTGGTTAACAATTGTTCACTTTTAACATCAAACTAAAAAAGTTCTGAAAAGACACCAACCTTCTGGAAACGAACGAGCTGTTTTCCGGGGTTCTTGCCTGGGACCAGGAACAACCCGGGGAAAGGTAGAGGACGATCGGCATTTTCGGAAAGTACGCCAATGGATTACGCACTAAAGAGGCTCGTCAAGATTTTTCCGTAACAATTTATGGCGCTTAGGATAAACTTATGAACAAACTTCATGAGGGCCTTAATATGCGCAAATTTTTACACCAATATTTAAAAATAGAATTTCGATTTCTTTGTACAACAGTTTTGAAACGGAGACACTATGAAAACCAGAGACCAGACCCTTACCGGAAAGCATTTGCCGTACGGAACATATCTTCAAGCAACTTTAAAGAACTACAGAGGTTAAAATCATGAGCGCAGATAATTTAGCTGAAATTTTGGCGGATATCGAACCAATATCCCAAGATATCCAATCGTCTAACCAAGATCAATCGGGTAATGCAACGGGCAATAAATCCGTCTTTCAACTCCTCAAAGACGAGGAAGAGGACGCAACATTTGCCGACATTGATTCCATTTTAGAGGCGTACGGAACAAGTGAGGAAGAAGTCTTGAACGCTGCGTTTGGTAGCGAATTCGAGGTGTCACGTCTCTTAGTATCCGTACTTGGTGGCCTTTTTTGTAAAAATTTATCCACCGGAGAATGGATGAAATTTAACGGCGTGGCCTGGGTAAAAGACTTAAGAAGCGAGATGGTCGAATATGTTGATAAAATTGTAAAGGCCAAGGTTGTGAGACTCGTTTACGCCAAGTTCGCTTCTAAAGATCCAAAAAGCTCGGTAGCAAAAGCATTGCATAAACTGCGTATTACACTTTCTAGCGCAAGGTCTGTCAATAGTTTGCGTGAACTCACTTGCACTGGCTCAGATGGTCTTGGAGTGCCAGGGGAGCATTTCGATTCGCAGTTACGCTACATTGGGGCACCAAACGGAACAATAGATCTGGAAACTGGTAGCATCATTCCAGGAGATCCCAATCTTTACATCACTCGCTCTCTTGGATTTTCTTACAATCCTCTTGCCCCAAAGCCAATCAAATTCCTCACATTTCTGAATACCATTTCATGCTACACTGCTGCAGTTGCGCTTCCAGAAGCACCTCAACCGCCCATAATGCCCAACGAGCCCTATACAGATGAAGAATTTGTCATCGGTGATGAAAGAGAGAAAAAAGTTGAATGGGTTGCTGAATGCGAGCGGCTTAAGGGAGAATATGAGCAAGCCTGTGCCAACTACCAAAATCGGCTTGCACAGTATGAAGTTGAGTGCTCGCAATCAGTTCTTGAAGTCATTTCATTCATCCAAAGATTGTTCGGATATATTTTAACGGGCACAGGCAGCGAGCATATCTTTGTTGTTTTTCATGGTGCTGAAGGACGGAACGGCAAAGGTGTTTTAGTCAGGATACTTATGAAAGTGCTTGGAAATTACGGTGGCGAAGTACGTCCTGAACTTCTCGTCCGCACTGGAGTTCGTAATAGTTCAAGCCCAACTCCCGACATCCTTGATTTAATGGGCAAAAGATTCGTCGTAGCCAGTGAAACAAACCAAGGGGAGTTCTTTGATACCAGTGTTGTGAAGCGGTTAACTGGTGGGGACACCGTTGTTGGGAGAGCTCTCTATGGCAAACATGAAGTAAGGTTTTGTCCCAGTCATACCATCGGCCTGCAAACCAATTTCACTCCAAATGCTCCTGCTGAAGACACGGCTTTCTGGGCGCGGCTAGTGATGATCAAGTTTAATCGAGTTTTCGTAGAAACCCCTGACCCGACCAACATTTTTCACGCTAAAATCAACAAGAACCTTGAGTCCGAATTGCTTGAAGAAGGAGAATCTATTCTCAAGTGGTTGATAGATGGCGTTTCCCTCTATGCCAAAGATGGTCTCAACCCACCCCAGTGCATCTTGGATAGCCGACTTGACTATAAAGAACGGACAGATCTTATCGGAGACTTTTTAGAGGAGTGTTGCGTCAAGAATTCCACAATGAGAATCAAATGCTCCGAAATCCCTATGGTAGTTAACAAATGGTGCTCGGAAAACGGTTATAAAACAATGAACAAGCAAACCATTCGCGAGCGCTTGGAACGCAGAGGAATCAAGAGGATTAAAAGCAGCGACTATTATTACGACAACCTAGATTGGAGTCCAGACGGTTTGGATATAAAAATGCGAGCTCTCAATAAAGCTGGTGAACAATTCTAAATTGGGAGTTACGTGGATTACGTGGGAGTCGCTTGGGACTAGCGACTCCCAGACATTCTCCTTGGTAGACATGGCTTTTCCAGCAGTTTGGGTGTTTGGGCAGAAAATATTTACAAAGTCTTTTAATTTCTATTTTCTATCTTCTCTGAACAAGAGTAATATATTATATATAGAAATGCAAGCATCGCAAAAATGAAAAGCTTTACAAATATTTTCTGCCCAAACTCCCAAATCATGAAAACTCCCTTTGGGGGCTGGGGGAATCGCTGGGAGTCTATACTCCCAACGGGTCCCAGAGAATTCCCAAAGCAAAAACGATCAGTTTTAGATGTTGAATATGTACAGTTTGTACATCAACCATAAAATTTACACATTAGATTGGGTACACATATGAATACAGACTACGATATAGTCAGCATGCTTGCTGAACTAGGCCTAGAAACAAAGAAAGTTGCTGAAACACGTGGCGGTGAATATCATGGGCCATGTCCGAATTGTGGAGGCACTGATCGGTTCTCAATCAGACCCTGCGATCCATATTCAAAACATGGTTTTTTCATCTGTCGTAAGTGCGATATAAAAGGAGACATGAACAAGCTTATCCAAATGCTTAAACCTGGCTCTGAAATTTCTCAGTGGAACAATCCAGATCATAAACCCCAAAAAGCCATCTTGGGCCATGATCAGGGTCCTGTGCGCAAGGATCCACCCTCTCTACTATGGCAAGAAGCCGTGAAAAAAGCAGTCAATGGCGTTCGAGTAGTGGATATCGAAAAATCCATTTTGGCCATGAGACAAATAAAGCCTGAAACAGCTGCCAAGAGCATGATTAAGTATAACTTTATCAACATATTTGTGACTGTCGAAGGCGCGGACAAAAAAATATGTCTACCAAAAGGCCTTTTAATCCCAAATTACAGAGATGATGAACTCTTGGGCGTGCACGTCCGGCAATTTGATACAAGCCGCAAATACATTTACGTTAAGGGCAGTGTCGTCGTACCATACATTCAGACCCGTCTTGACCGGATTGAAGGCCCTGTAATTGTCGTCGAATCTGAGTTAGACGCATTACTCATTATGCAAGAGGCTGGGGATTTGGCCCACGCGGTCGCACTTTGCTCCGCTTCTCAAAGACCGGACTTATACACCGATTGCCTGCTCAAAAAATCTACGCATCTCTTCGTCTGTCTGGATGCTGATGACGCCGGTCGTAAAGAGTGGCGTTGGTGGCATAAAAACTATCCTTCTGCCCACCAGATATTCTCCCCTACAGGCAAAGACATCGGCGATTTCAAGCTTGGCGGAGGTTCCATCAGGGATTGGGTTCTAGGCCTCATCGATCAGGCTGAAAAGAACATCAAGATCGTGTCCAGACCCATTCCCGACTCCACAGGCTACATACTTCCTCCCGAGAAAGTTGAATCTGTGCTCGCACAGTTGAAGACAACAAACAGTCCTCTTGCGATAACCGTCAAGGCTCCATCTATCACGGGAGATTGCAAAGATCCGGGACTCACCACCCCCAAGCTCATAACCTTGGCAAATGACCAAACAGCTTTTGCCCTTGACCTCTGCCAGGTGCCTATCTCTGCGCTACGCGGCTTGGAGGATTTGAAACTGGTCACCTATGATGGGCTCAACCAGTTGACACTTTTGCAGATGATGGGCCTGAACATCTCAGCCATCGACTGCGTTGGACTCCAGCACGATGCCCTGTACCCCAAGAAATGCAGCCTTGAGGAAATCCTTCAATTCCGACTGGGTTATGGGCTAGGTGAAGTCAAGCCAAACTACAATGCAGACGCATATGACCGCTCTGAATTTTTAGCAGCGATGTGGGAGGCCAATGCCCTTTTCCATCTGTTTAAAGTTCAACAGAGCAGGCTGGAGATTTTGAAAAAAACCGCCCTTTACCAGACTATGGCTGAGTCAATTCCTGCTATAGCGCAAATCCAGCGCCATGGGTTGCTTTTTGATTGGGCTGGGCACGAACAACTCACGCAAGAATGGCAGAGTGCGAAGGATTCAAACTTACAATCTGAGCTTACTCCGGGGCAGCTGAGTTCCCGTCTGAATACTTGGGGGAAATCGCTTGCCAGATTTCGTAGCCCCAGAACCGATAGGATTCATCCGTCCTTCTCCTTTAACGGAACCGTAACCGGTAGGTTTTCCTGCAAAGCTCCAAACGTTCAAGGAGCACCAAAAGAGGACGTGCGTAAATTCTTCCACGCTCCAAATGGGTACGTTTTAATCGGGGCAGATTATAGTCAACTGGACCTCCGTGTTGCTGCCATGCTGACGAAAGATCCCTTGATGATTGAGACCTTCAGGTCCGGCGCGGATCTTCACCGGATTGTCGCAGGACACATGCACGGTGTTGCTGAAGATGAGGTAACTCAAGCCCAGCGCAATACTGCTAAAAAGGAAATCTACGCAGTTATGTATGGTGGCGGGACCCCCGCATTGATCGCAATCCTCGCAAAAGCCTTCCCTGTTCTATTCACGTGGCGAGCCAATCAGAACAAAATATCTGCATTTCTTAAAACACCTTCCGGGCGTCTGATCATCAGAGACTTTTTCAACGATAACTGGGCAAATGCTGTAATCAATTACCCTGTCCAAAGTACCTCTGCGGATGTGATGTTTGCAGCATTAGGCAAGCTCCCTGGATACCTTACGGGGCTCGACGCCAAAATCATCAACTGTGTCCACGACGAAATCCTGCTCGAAGCTTCCGAACAAGATGTACCTGTTGCAAAAGAGGCGCTGGAAAAAGCCATGGTTGAAGGATTTCTGCAGGTCTTTCCGGACGCACCAATAACAGGATTAGTCGCAGCAAAAATCGGCAATAAGTGGTCTGATTTAAAATAGTTGAGGTTCTTGAACTTCTGGGGAGAGGAGGGCTCTCCAGAAGTTTTTCCACTTTGGACTCATGGTCAATTCAATATCACTGCCTCATCGATCCCATACGTAGCTCACAGACGGGCATCCCTCGTAGCAGACGAACCCGCTTCTCCATTCTTGGGCAGTTCCGTTACTGGAATGGTCTGCGTATTCTCCTGTCAGTGGTCTTTTTTACGCCCAGCGTGGGGACCTCCTTCCTTCAGAAATATTCCGAAGGCCTTGTCTTGGGCAAGAATATGGTCTTGGAGCCATTTTCTGAAATAGCTTACAAGAAATTGCGTTTCCGCCTCGAACAACCCCAATCCGTAGCGCCCCAGTTCCTCCAAAAGGCGCTCGTGCTCGGCATTGTGCTCTGATTGTTCGGGATAGGCGTGTTGGCGCATGAGCTTTTGTTCAGTGGCGAAATGGTACTCCGTGAAGGCTACAACCATCTTGAAGAGGCATTCGGTAATAACTGGCTCGCTCTCCTTGCTGGCGAGGCTCACACAGAGACGGTTGATCAGGACGGCCAACTCTTTATGTTGCTCATCGATTTCACTGACGCCAGTGAGATACGTATCGTCAAGAACGATCTCCTCTTCGGTTTTCAACCGTTCACCAGCGAAAGCGTAGCGGTTAGTCCCGTTCTTCTTGCTTGCGTACATGGCCAGATCGGCGGCCATGAGCAGAGTGTCCATATCCGTACCATGTTCGGGGTAGATACTGATTCCTATGCTGACTCCTACCCGGCATTTTTCCGAAGGTGAAAGAACCAGGTCTGTGGCCACAACATTGAGTAGCTTTTGTGCCACGAGATGCGCATCGTTTATCTCATCGAGTTCGTGGAGGATGATTACAAATTCGTCTCCACCGATCCTAGCGACGGTGTCCGAAGCCCGTATGGCATTCGGCAGACGCTCGGCGATGGTCTTCAGCACAGTGTCGCCAGCGTCATGGCCATATTCATCATTGACCCTTTTGAAGCCGTCCAGATCCAAAAAAAGAATCGCTGCGCGCTTCCTGTTGCGTTTGGCCGCAGACAGGGTCTGGGTCAGACGATCGAAAAAAAGCACTCGGTTGGGTAGTCCGGTCAGGCGGTCGTGGTAGGCCAGCTCGTGCAGGCGTGCCTCCGTCTCCCGGCGATCGGTGATGTCGTTGGCGGCCGCGTAGATGCGGTCTTCATATGCTGCTGCGAACCATTCTAAATAGCGGTAGGCTCCTTGCTTGTGCCGAAATCGAGCCACAAAGTTGGTGATGGTCTGACCTTTTCTGATGGCTTCAAAGATGCCCGCGCCGGATTCTCTGTCGTCAGGATGAAAGAAGTCGACGTAATAAAATCCGTCAAGCTCTCCTGGACCATAACCCATGACGTTTTCCCAGGCAGGATTGAGCTTGACGCACTTGCCTTCAATATCGCCGATGGCCAGAAGATTCGGGGCGATGGAAAAGAAACTTTCCAGCTCCGCTTGCATCGAACGGATCTGGCTGCCCATGCGCTCTGCCTCTTTTCTGGAATAGAGACGCCAGCGTTGGGATAATACGAGAGTTCCGACTCCCAAGAAGACCATCACGACGTAAAAAATAGCATAGGTCTTAAGGTGTTGGCGCCAATCGGCATAGATGGAACTCGTATCCCGGCCGATACCAAGGATTAACGGACCGCTCATTTTCAGGTGGTCCGCACTTATGGTCTGCAACACGAGTAGAGAATCTTCATTGGTGGAGTAGCTTTTACCTCGAAACAGAGATTGTGACTGCCCGCTCTCTAAATGCTGAGTGAAAAACGTATCCGGATTGGCTAGGTCGTTCCCGACCATGCCCGGACGATTGGGTTCCCAAATGAAGACGATGCCACGCCCATGTACGACACGGACCCAAGCATTTTCGGAATAGCGCAGCGCATTCATAAGCGCTCTAAAAAAAACGAGATCTAAGGTTGCCGTCACTACTCCGGCGTATGAGCCGCCGTTGGAAAGGATCACGCGGGAGAGATTGATCGTCCAGTCGCCAAGAGCGCTCGTGAAGGGGGGGACTGATATACAAAACTTCGGGATCGGGATTCTTATGGGGTGTCTGGTAGTAGTCGCTTTGGTTCGTGCTTTTACCAACAATTTCGTCCAGGTTCGAGGCCACGACGTTACCCCGAGCATCGACAACAGTTAAGACACTGACGCTGGTCATTGCCCCGGCCAAGATCTTGAGTCTGGAGCCGATAGTAGTCAGAGCGCTGGGCTTCTCGTCTGGACTTTCTTCTCCCGGAAACGTCACGACATCCCGGATTTTAGAGAGGGTCGTGTCTATCTTTTCGAGTTGCTTGGCGAGCATGTACTCAGCCACAGATGCCACTTCGGATAAGCGCTGCTTCTCACGGCGGGTGATATCAGCGTGTTCATGATAGGTAACGTAGCCAAGCGAAAAAACCAAGAGCATCGCAAAAAGGGCGAAGATCAACCATTCAGAGAGAAAATTATCGACTTTCCTGTCCATACTCATCTTCCCTGCTGTCATACATTCCGAGACGGTTGCTGGAAAGACTAGCAGTTACCAGTAGGCGTGTCATCAGATGAAATCATGGACTTGGGGAGAATGCATCTTTGAGAGTTGCCGGAACGATAGGCATCCTCAGATTGCGGACTGTCTGAAAAAAAAGGATCACCAAGCACAACGATTATTCAACCGGCATCAGCATCGAGTTGGGAATAGCTTCCTCCAGCCATGCTCCACCACGCCCCAGACGGAACTCCGTATACCTTGCTTTGAATTTTTAACCTCGCCATAAACTGCGGCCACAAGCAGTGTGGCCTTCCCGTGTCCCATTCGAATCCACTTCGCATACCTGATTCCGATAAATTCCGTACATAGCCCGCAGACACAAGGATAGGGAACCGCTGTCCTTCGGCGGGTGTTGCTCCTTATTGAAAGTCAGGTCCAAACCTGTCGCCGCTTCGCGCTTGGTCCTTTGACCCGGCCGGGGGACTTACTACGACTTCTGCTGCCTTCTGGCACTCAGACCGGACATCTTGATTCCGGTAGTACTCCTCCCCCATGCCCGCCCATCCAAGTCCGAACCTTCTTAGTAACCACAAGGCAGTCGACGATAACATCCTCCTCATTCAGTGCCACGGATTTTCAGATCCCGTCTATGTCCAGAATTTCAATTCTCTGTGAAGTAGAGAACTTGCATAGTCCTTACTTCAATGCAAATAATTTTAAATTTATCGTCTTTTTTATATAAAAAAACAATCGGAACAACAGCAATATTTAGTATAGAATTTATGATTCTATTGCGACTCAAGTTAACTTCTTTGCATTAAAATCAGAAAATTAAAATCTATAATCACGATTATTGATGCAAAGACAAACCAGAGTAGAGGAAAATATGGACATCACTGAAAATTTGCTTTTACAAAATGCTGAAGAAGACGTGAGCTCTTATGTTAAAAATCCATCTTTTGAGATTGAAAACACTTTAACCCAGGAAAAAGACATGTTTGAAGAATTAGATACCCCGTTTGCTGAGCACCGTATTGAATGTTTTAACATGAGATTTAAACGCGCGGGGATGAGCATGGCGCTTAAGGATAAGTCAGAAGTAATCATATGCATTGACGTTGAGTTGTTTGGTGCACCGGAAATGGACAATGTATTAGCCACAGACTTTGTGCGCTTTTATGGCATGCTTAATATTTTACCAACTTCATGGAAGTCTGAAGTAATTGTTTCACGACAAGAACATTGTCGAAGGTTTTTTGTATCGTACTCAACTGATTTTTTAACAGCGATACTGTGCTTAGACAGTGATTTTTATGATTTCTTGGGTTTAAACCATTATGACTGCGACGAAGAGCCATTTACTGTTTAACAGCCTTTTTACTCTTTCATAATTTTACAACAGCGGGAGAGGCAAGTCCTCTCCCATTAATAAGTTGCGCAGCAGTTCATGACGTACAAACACGAACACCGTAACAATATATAATTATTAAATTATGCAAATATTTGAATATTACATACTACTAAACTAAAAATCTCAGCGCAAAGTACACAATATTTAGTATAATTCAATTTAAAGGATAACCCTATGGACACACCA
>RZZX01000245.1 GCA_009929715.1 Bacteroidia bacterium | reverse complement strand
CCGAAAGCATCAAGATATCCAAATTAAGCTCTTTCCGTTTTGCAACAATCGCTTGTCCAAGTCGCTTTTTAAGACTCGTCGATACGGGATAATTGACCCTAGCCATGCTATTTTCCTTAAATTTAACAATATAATGTAATTATAGCTAAAAAAAGGACTTATTATCTTTATATATTATTAAAATTAACACTATACAAAAAATAACAATTTAATATTTTACGTTTCAAAGCCCTATATTTTCTCAAAAAAGACAATATTTCATCCAAATCTTAAAGATCGGAGACATTCGGACAGTAAATCGCTTGACATTCAGACACTTTTTGCTGAAGACCGATATGTAAGGATAGCTTAAGGTCGAAAGTATTCAAACTATAATTCATCCTAAAAAAGGGGTGAATATGAGGAGAATACCATTGTCAAAAATAAAAGAGGTTCTAAGGCTTCGCTTTGCCAATAACTTGTCTTATCGTCAGGTTGAAGTTCTAAGTGGTACATCACGTTCCAGCGTGGCTGAATACTGCAGACGGTTTGAGATTATACCTATAGTATTGAAGCGGCGTTGGCCTTGGATGATGATATTTTGGATGCACTGTTGCATCCAGAGAAACAATTACGATTACGCGATGTAGAGCGTCCACTTCCTGATATGAATTACATCTATACAGAATTAAAGCGTAAAGGTGTAACCCTCCAACTCTTGTGGCAAGAGTATAGAGAGATCCATCACAATGGATATGGTTATACTCAATTTGGAGAGTACTACCGCCGCTATGCTTCAACACTCAATCCTTCCATGCGTCAGATTCATTATGCGGGCGATAAACTCTTTGTAGATTACTCAGGCGGAGCCGTTCCCATTGTTGATGCATTCACAGGTGAAATTACCAAAGCTCAAATCTTTGTTTGCGTTTTAGGTGCATCAGGCTATACCTTTGTTCATGCATCATCATCGCAAAATACAGAGGATTTTATTGATGCCCATGTGAGGGCATTTCACTTTTATGGAGGTGTTCCTAATATGGTGGTACCCGATAATCTCAAAGCTGCGGTCATTTTGCATAAAAAAGGCATCGTTAAACTTAATGAGAGCTATGCAGATATGGGACGACATTACGGTGTTGCCCTTCTGCCTGCACGTCCTTATCATCCTCAAGATAAAAGTCATGTGGAACTAGGCGTCAAAGCATGCCAGAGATGGATTCTTGCAAAACTTCGCAACCATGCTATACCAAATAATGTGATTATTAAACTTGAAACACTTAAACTTCTTCTTCTAGCATCTGTCTTAAACGTTTTTGAGGATTGGTAAATTTAATGGACTTAGGATCAAAAGAGTCTGAAAGAGAACTTTTTTTACCTGTTATTGCTTTTACCCATTGTACCATCTCCTTGTATTCAGGATCTTTGGGGTTCTTTAGAACATCTAACATGCGATAGAATCCATGAATCCCTCCACAATCTTCAGGAGGTGCCAGCTGTGCCCCTTCAGTACAGCGTGGATATTTCATTTTTTTCTCCCCAAAAACAATGCCCTCTAACACAACGCTATGCTCCCAATGATCTCCAAAGTCATAAAGATAAAGCATCTTATCCCCAAGATCACAAAAGAGATCTTCTATCTTCATTCGCCACCCTGCCTCTGGCATATCCTCTGGATCCATGAAACCATCATCAATAGGAATACCTATTCGAAAGGTACCTTTTGGGTTTCCGTTTCGATCTTCATAGCAAAATTCATGCAAGTGGTAATCTTGCCAACCAAAAGCATCTTGAATGGCTACATGTAAATCCCAAAACGTATAGGTTTT
>RZZX01000108.1 GCA_009929715.1 Bacteroidia bacterium | reverse complement strand
TTTTTTTTTTGAAAAGAATGGGTATGTTTTTAGACTTCTATCGTCTTATCTATAAAACATCCTGTTATGAACCCATTACATCAGAAAAACTACGCTTCTTACAAGGCTATTGATTTTGCGAAAGATGCCTACTTCATTCATTGGCATCTCTCCTATGATCCGGATGCTGAGCTTTTTTGGATGCAGCTTCAAAAGCAACATCCACACCTCAAAGCCGAAATGGAACGCGGTGTCGAAATCATGCGATCGATCCGTCTTAATCCCAACGATCTCTCGTCGGAAGAGGAGATCGTGGAACTGAACAGACTGCAAAAACGCATCAAACGGCATCAGAAAACATCGAATCTGTACCGACTGTTTTATGTCTCTGCCGCTGCAGCTTGCCTAATTGTGGCCTTCTTTTTGTCCCAATTGTTTATAACGAATACACCATTCCCTTCGAACTTAGCAGAAACGAGTAAAACGATCCAGCTAATAAACCGTCATGAGACTCTCGTATTATCGGCCAATGCGGATATTACATTTCAACCAAACGGTATGATCATCCTTACAGATGGAACCAGACGGCTGACTGTCTCTCGGGATAAGAAAGAGAAAAACCGATTGATTGTGCCGAAAGGTAAACGAGCGACCCTTACTCTATCGGACGGTACTCGGATTAGAATCAATTCGGCCTCTGAAGTGGCTTTTCCAACGCTCTTTGCGAAATCTAAGCGGGAAATAGAGGTGTCTGGAGAGGCTTACCTTGAGGTTGCCAAAGATGCTAAACGCCCGTTTACCGTCAAAAACCCAGCACTCGAAGTGGAGGTTCTAGGAACGAAGTTCAACTTCTCGGCTTATCCGAAAGAGTCTATACAGGAGGTGGTGCTGCTGGAAGGATCTGTTAAGATCAAATCGGACAAAAAACGGTCGCTGATTCTCAAACCGAATCAGATGGCTACTGTCACAGCCAACCAAATAATAGCATCGGAGGTTAACGCGACGGATTATATCAACTGGACTGATCAAGTCTTAACACTTGAGAGCCGACCGCTAGCTGAGGTACTTCATTACTTGGAACGCTATTATGATGTAGATATTAGACTTTCACCGGCAACACAAGCCTTAAAATGCAACGGTAAATTAATACTGACCGATAGCATTGATGCTGTACTGGAGTGCCTAAAAACCACTATGCCGATTGATATTAGCAAAGAGAGTGATCAAATAAAAGTAAGTTTAACCACTAAATAAAAGAGAGACTATGATTGACTAAAAAGAGAACTAAAAACACAAAAAAAGTCGGACAGAACGGCCATTCCATCCGACTAAATTCTAAACGTAGCCGATAAGTGTGCTACAGATGTTTAAATGTATAATTCACAAATATATGAAATTAACTGATTTATTCAATAAAAAAATGAGGTATTATTTTAGAGGGACTGGATTGAACCTTCGACTGACCATCGGACTCTTTGTCTTATTTATGGGACTATCGCTTCAGGTGGCAGCGCAACAAAAAGCGCTCTCTGTATCGAAAAAGAATGTAGCCATCAGTCAAATAATCACTGAGTTGGAGAAATCTAGCCGTTATGTCTTTTTCTTTTCAGAAGGTGTCAAACCGGAATTGAGCCGAAAAGTTAGCCTGAGAATGGTAGACCGACCGATCAATGAAATTCTAGATGAGCTTTTCCGTCCTACGAACTTAAGTTATACCATTTCTGGCAGACAGGTGACCATTCATTTTAAAGTCCTCGAAAAGCCTCAACAATCAAGTAAAAAACAGGTGAGAATTAGCGGAAGAACAACCGATTCTGATTCTAATGAGGGACTGTCCAACGTCAATATCTATATTAAGGAGTTGCGCACTGGCACATCGACCAACGAGAAGGGAGAGTTTACTTTAACCATTCCTACTGGCAACTATACACTCCACCTTTCGTACATCGGTTATACCACAAGCACTGAGAAGATAAGTGTTTACAAGGAAGGACGATTCGAATTCCAACTCCATCCTGACACCAAACTGGATGAGGTCTTAGTGCTCGGTACGAAAAAAGATGAGAATATCACACGGACAACCATGGGCATGGAGAAAATGAGCATTAGTGAGATTAAACGCATGCCTGCTCTCATGGGTGAAGTGGATGTCATCAAGGCTATCCAACAATTGCCGGGGGTGCAGCCTACCTCTGAAGGCGGATCGGGCTATAGCGTACGTGGCGGTTCGGTCGACCAAAATTTGGTTTTGCTCGATAATGCCACAGTTTATAATGCTTCACACATGTTCGGTTTCTTTTCGGTTTTCAATAATGATGTGGTAGAACGGGTCGATTTATATAAAGGTGATCTGCCTTTAAAATTCGCCGGACGTCTCTCTTCACTGCTTGATGTACAACTTAAAGAGAGCTATACCGACCGAATTAAAGGGAGTGGCGGACTCGGGTTAATATCAAGCCGACTCGTGCTCGAAGGAGCTTTGGGTAAACGCACCAATTGGTTGGTCGGCGGAAGACGCAGTTATGCCGATCTTTTTCTAAAAGCCTCCAGCAAGGAGGATCTTAAAAATTCAGTGCTTTATTTCTACGACTTGAATGGTAAAATTACTCACCGATTCTCAGAGAAAGATAGAGTATCGCTCAACTTATATTCTGGAGGTGATAAGTTTGGAGCCTCTAGTGTCGCCTCTTTCTCGTATGGTAATTATTTGGCCTCACTTACTTGGGGACATCTTTTCAACGATCATCTGTTGTTTAAAATGAACTTCAATACCACAAACTACCACTACGGCTTACATTCAAAGATGGAGAGTGCCAAGATGAAGTGGGAAGCAGATATCACTGATTATACCTTTCGATGGGACTGGACACACTTGGTTGGGTCGCGCTTACAGCTCAACTATGGGCTAAGTAGCACATGGCACAAGTTTAATCCCGGAGTCATCAGCCGACCGAACTACTCTAATTTCACCATTCCAAAAAACAACACTTTGGAACATGGTACCTATTTGTCGGCCGAACATCAGGTGAGTGATAAACTGACGTTGCGATATGGGCTAAGACTTGCTTTGTTCCAAAACATCGGTCGGTCTACACTCTATACCTTCGATAAGAATCACGAAGCTATCGATTCAACAACCTATCGTTCGGGAAAGATTTACCATACCGAATATGCCTTGGAACCTCGTGTCGCTTTGGTCTATAAACTATCGGATTATTCATCAATCAAGATGAACTATGCCCGCAACACGCAGTTTATGCAACTAGCCAACAACTCAGCGTCTGGCTCCCCACTCGACTTATGGTTCCCTGCAAGCCCAAATATCAAACCACAAAAGTCCGATATGGTTTCGGCAGGCTATTTCCATAACTTCAAACAAAACGCATACGAAACATCGGTGGAAGTCTATTATAAGAAGATGGATCATGTGATCGATTTTGCCGATCATGCACAGCTCCTTCTGAATAAGAGATTGGAAGGTGAAATTAGAACCGGAAAAGGTCAAGCGTATGGCATTGAGTTGATGGTTAAAAAGAATACTGGCAGACTCACCGGGTTTATCAATTATACACTGTCACGCTCGGAACGTACCATTCCGGAAATCAATGGAGGAAAAGCCTTCTTATCACCATTCGATAAGACACACAGTGTGAACATCCTAGCTTCGTATAAGATCAGCAGCAAATGGGATGTCTCGGCCGCCTGGATCTATGCCACCGGAAACCCAACCTCTTATCCTACCGGACGGTTCGAGATTGAAGGGGAGTATTTTCCAATCTATTCAGGACGCAATGAGTATCGGAAGAAGGACTATCACCGCTTAGATTTATCGGCTACGTATGTTCCTACACAAAAGAAAAACAGAAAATGGAAGGGTGAATGGAATTTCTCACTCTATAATGCTTACGGCCAGAAAAATCCGTGGCTTATCTCTTACGACCAAAACACGTCTAATGGGATACCGAACGCTCAAATGACTTATCTGTTTAGCTTTGTGCCTTCTATTACTTACAATTTTAAATTTTAATGATCATGATACAAAGAAAGAACAACCGTTATATCACGGCATTAGGATGCCTCTGTTTATGGATCTCTCTGACATTTTCTGCTTGTACAGCCGATATCACCCTCGATACCGATGATGCCAAACCGGTTTTGGTTATTTACGGAACAGTGACCAATCAGCTCGCTTACCAAAGCGTGCAACTGAGTAGCTCTACTGGCTACTTCAGTCACGAGAAAAATCGTCAGATATCCGATGCACAAGTTACCTTGTCGGCTGGAAACGGGACTGTATACGATCTGGTGGAAGATCAAAAACATCCCGGTATCTACCTCACAAAAAAGCAGATGGCTGGTATTCCAGGAGAGTCTTATCGCCTGAAAGTAATAGTCGACTTCAATGAAGATGGGAAGGCGGAAACATACGAAGCTGATGCAACCATGACCCAACAAGTTGTTATGGATTCTGTACGGATGCCTAAGGAGGAGATCACAGGTTATCATTTCTACTCGATCAACTTGTATGGTCAAGAGCCGGCAGGCGACAACTATTATGTCTGTAAATACCAGGTCAACGATACGCTTTATAGCCAAATCAGTAAAATGATCGTCTTCAATGATCTCGCTCTAGACAACCAATATATCACTGGACAGTCCATCAGTTATATGTTCGATTCTAAGGATAAAGATAAATACAAGAATGATGATGATTTTAACACCATGGTGTTCATCACTGAAAACGATAAAGTGACCACTTACATTTCGAATATTACAAAAGGGTATTATAACTTCCTGATGCAATGTCAGAACGGTCGGCAAGGAGAAAATCCATTCTTCGGCGGCCCACTGAGTAACATTTCCACCAATATCAAAGGAGGAGCCATCGGGTATTTCACCGCTTATACCACCTCCATATCGGAATGTGTAGCTGGCAAAAAGTAAACTAATACCGAATAAATCAAGCTAGAACCGGATCTTGCCCTCACCCCTACGGTTAGGAACAAGAGCGGTACTGGCTTTATCAGTTTTACCTTCACAACAAAATCTTTGGCCTTAGAACCGGGTCATGTAAGGTTGCCAACTCACATGAAGCTCTTTCATCACCGGAACTAAACAATCCTCTTTTTCGGTATTCTGTCTACGGAACGCTTCCAACTCGTTTTTTTTTATTAAGTTTGCATACGGTTTATACCGCTGTTGCCCTTATTCGGCAACCGATCAGTTGTTTTCTGACTCTATTTTATCTAGCCAATGACAGAATTTATCATAGCCGACAACCAAGCCATCAGTAACGTAGGACTGATTCATCTGCTTAATGCCGACAAGAATTTGTCGGCTATCTCGATCGTGGAAAATAAATCCGAACTCACCAAGATACTCAGAAACATTCCTGAAGCCATCGTTGTTTTAGATTATACGCTGTTTGATTTCAGAAGCATAGATGAGTTGTTACAACTACATGAACAGTTTCAACACGCCCATTGGCTCTTATTCTCCAGTGAACTGAATACTAATTTCTTACGACAAATCATAACTGGATACAGTGCATTCAGTGTGGTCATGAAAACAAGTTCTAAAGAAGAGATCTTACTAGCCATACACTATGCTATCAAGAAAGAACGCTTTATCTGCACGCAGGTGAGCAATCTGTTATTAGCAGCCATAGGACATCAAGCCACATTGTCGAAAACAGCTGCTGCCAACAGCTTACTCACCTCTTCGGAGCTGGCTATCTTAAAAGAGATTGCCTTGGGAAAAACCACCAAAGAGATAGCAAGCCACCGCAACCTGAGCTTTCACACCATCAATACGCACCGCAAGAACATCTTCCGAAAGCTCGAAGCCAACAATGTACACGACGTGATTAAAAAAGCAACACGCCTAGGACTGATCGATTTAACAGAATACTATATCTAAAGCACAATGGCTCCACTCCCCAAACAGATTTGCGCTGCTTCATCATAAATCACACCGAATTGGCCGGGAGCAACCCCTTGCAACTTCTCTTCGGAACACACCCGATACCCTTTTTCATCGGCATATAAGGTTCCGGAAGTAAACTCCGGTGTATGCCTTATTTTAAATTTAACCGCCACACCGTTGCCAGTATTCAAGTGATCCGTCCAAGGATTAGCCGTAATAAAATGAAAAGCCTCTAGTCGAAAAGCACTGCTATACTGAGCTTCGACAGCATACCCTCGGGAGACAACCAACACATTCTCTTCGATCTCTTTCCGAATAACATACCACGGTCCGCCACTCAAACCCAACCCCTTACGCTGTCCGATGGTGTGAAACCAATACCCCCGATGTTTACCTATAATCCGTCCGGTCTCTAGCTCCACAATCGGTCCCTCTTTCTCACCAAGAAAACGACGCACAAAATCGTTATAGTTAATCTTCCCCAAGAAACAAATCCCCTGACTATCTTTACGACGTGCACTGGGTAGTTTTGCTTGCAAAGCAATATCACGCACCTCCTCTTTAAGATATTGACCGATAGGGAACAACAGTTTAGAGACCTGCAAAGCGTTCAGTTGGGCCAAGAAATCGGTCTGATCTTTCAACGGATCTTTGGCCGTGCCAAGCCACGTCTGCCCCTCTTTTACACAAGTAGTCGCATAATGTCCCGTAGCAGTGTAATCGAAGAAGCGGCCAACTTGTTCTTCAAAACAACCAAACTTAATCAGCTTGTTGCACATCACATCAGGGTTCGGTGTTAGCCCTTGCCTAATTTGATCGATAGCATAGGTTGCCACCCCATCCCAATAAGCCCGATGCAAATCGACTACCTCCAGTTTAAACCCATATTTACGCGCCGTAGCAGTAGCCAATTCAATATCCTCTTCGGTGGCACAATCCATATAGTCCACCCCATCCATTCCTATTTTGATGTAAAACAAAGAGGGTTTATACCCCATTTCTGCCAATAAATGTACCACCACGGCACTGTCTACACCCCCCGAAAACAAAGCTGCAATATTCATCACTCCATCAATTTATTAAACGGTTGCAAAATTAATTCAGTAAAATAGTTTTCTCTATCACATCTTAACGGTATTTTTGTACCACAATTGTGGCAAATCAAGGAAGTATTTTCTACATTTGCAACTTAAACTTGTTCATACAAACACTTATGAGATTAACTAAGATACCTTTAATAGGGCTACTTGTCCTCACGTTCTGCGGAAGTTTCTATTCATGTGGCGTAGACCGATGGGAAGAATACAGTTCAGAAACGGCATTGGACAGTTGGATAGATAGCATTATGCGGCAGAACTATTTATGGTATGAAGAGATGCCTTCATACAGTAAACTCAACCTTTTCATCCCACCGAAAGAGTTCCTCTCAAAAGTGATATCAAGCAGTAAAGATAAAGGATATTCATTTGCCGATTCGTTATGCGACGTCCCACTGCCCTCCTACGGGTTCGATTATGCGCTGGTAAGAAGTGCCGATAACGATACTGTATACAATGCCTTAATAACCTACATTGTACCGGACTCACCTGCCGATAAAGCGGGACTGAAACGTGGAGAGTGGATCATGAAAGTCAACAACCGATTGATTAGTAATAAATACGAAAAAGAGTTGTTGCAAGGAACCTCATCACTCACCCTCGCCATAGGTACCTATCAAGAGTTTAAGCCCGAAGTACCGCCTACGAAAGAGGATCAAAAAACGTATAAGGTGGTGCTCGATCGTGAAGGGGTGGTCATGAAAGAGGCCAATAATACGGTTGAAGACAAACCCATTCACCAACAAAATGTTTTAACTCTATCCAATGGAACGAAGGTGGGATATTTAATGTACAACAGTTTCACAGCAGGAACGGCAACCAACCCAGAGGGGTACAACAATGAACTCCGTCAGACTTTCCGCTCTTTTGAACAACAAGCAGTGAAGGGGTTGATTCTCGATTTGCGTTACAACAAAGGCGGTTCGATAGCTTGCGCACAGCTATTAGCCACCTTGCTCGTTCCTAAAAGCTATTTAAATACACCAATGGCTTATTTGAAGTACAACAATAAGAACGAGGAGAAAAACCAAACAGTGATGTTCGACGAGAAGTTGATTGGAGATGGAGTAAACCTAAATTTAGGGACCATTCTCGTTATAACCAGTAACACCACAGCAGGTGCACCGGAGATGGTGATGCACTGTATCAATGAGAAAACGCCTCAACTTATTGCCATCGGCGGAAATACCAAAGGGCAGAACGTAGCAACGCAGCAGTTTACCAATCCTCTCTACCGGTGGTCTATAAATCCGGTGGTCTGTGCCATCTATAACTCCAAAGAGGAGACTCAGAAGGGGGCTTTCGAACCAACTTATCCGCTCAGCGAAACGAGTGATTACTTGCGTTATAAGCCCTTTGGTGATCCGGAAGAGATTTTACTCAACACGGCGATTGGTGTCTTGGAGGGAACTTATCCACCGAAAACGCCCAAAGCAGCAGCCCCCCAGCCAAAAGGAGAAATTATCAAAGAGGTGCGTTGTAGCACTAGCCGACGCTACTCGACTGCGGGGTTGAGGTTCTAAATGGTCCGATAAGGGCATCAAGCATCGGGGAACATATCCAAACCTTGAGAATGATATTCATTCTCAAGATTTGGATTAAAAAAAGATTAATTAGTGCGGATTTATGGTCTTATAAGTATTACTTGTTTTTATTTAGTGGCCAGACAAGCTCTATGATAGCCAATACCAGTACAAAAGCCCAAAAATAGGACCGATTGACAACATTCATAGAGTAGCTTATAATAATTCCTACAATAGCAATTGCTAATTCATATAAATTATCTCGTTTATTCCCAGCCAGATATACCAAAAACTCTTTGCTATTTTTAAGGTATATCTGTATAGCATATATTATGGATAGAACAAACAATACAATGATAAGAAACATACTTACACAGAAAAGCCAATCGTAACTTTCAATGACAGGAATTATAGCATAAAGCAACAATGCAAGTCTTGGTAAAGTGGATTTAATTAAGATTTCATCCTTCTTACTCCTCATTTTATTTATTTTTTAAATGTAGAATCCCAGTAATTAAAGCTATACAAAGCTGTAGCAAGACCTGACATAATCCAATCTTTCTCCTCATCTATCAATTCAGTAGAAGCCTTTATTACATCCGAGTATCTATTGATAAGATATACAACGTCTTTGCTTTCGACAGAATATTTTAAAAACAGATCTTCAAACAGTTTCATCGCATAATCTGCTTTTGAATCAATTGAAACAGGAGTGTTATAAACAACATCGGTTTTCATTTCATTAAACAACTCAACCATATCATCAGATTTCATTATAGCATCAACAGTATAAATGTCACATTCATATAAAAAACATAAAAGTTAACGACCTACTCTATTTAAGCTTTTCAGTCTATTCTGCTTTTATTTTAATTTTGCGCACTAAAATTAAAGTGCTCAATATTAAAAAAAAAAATGAATTCCGAATAGCCTAATTCGTTAATATTTGCTAATTCCTCATTTTGAAAAAGGATAACCTTAATTCCGCAAGGATTTAATTAGTATTATTTATAATCACCTGAGCAACAATAAGTTGCTCAGGTTTTTGTCATCTCAAGAAATTCACTTATCT
>RZZX01000107.1 GCA_009929715.1 Bacteroidia bacterium | reverse complement strand
CAATTTGTGAAATTTGGCGCTTATTTAGTGTTGTGCTCGGGACTTGTGCTCGGGGCTACGGGATGTTGTGATGAGGATCCTGATTATGAAAATGTAACGCCACCGGTAGTGGTGGTTTCGCATAGTATCGGTGGTCGGGTTACGGATATGAATGGGGCGGCTCTGACAGGGGCTACCATTAATCTCTCTGGCGTGGCTACGAAAACGGCTACAACGAATGCGGAGGGGTATTTCGTTTTTGCTGGTGTGAAGGCAGGAGCGTATGGCTTGAAGGTGACGGCTACTGGTAAGATTGCTAAAGAGGGCAGTGTGACAGTGGCGGATAGCCAAACGGCGCAGGCGTGTGTCTGGAATGCGGCTTTGAATGCGGATGTGACGGAAACGGTTACAGTGAGCCAAACGCAACCAACAACGGCTACTATGACGTCGGAAGCATCGAAGGATAATACGGCGGCGGCTGTGAAGGTGGATGTGACGGTGCCTGCTGCGGCTGTGCCTGCTGGGAAAACAATCGCGTTTTCTCCGTTCTATTCTACGGAATCGGTTACTACGAAGGCGGCTGAATCGGTATTGGTGATCGGGGCTACGGTGAAGTGTTCGGACCCGGCAGCAACGTTGGCTCATCCTATCGAGATGGCGCTTAACTTGGATGCTGAAATGGCTGCGGCGGTGACGGCAAAGAAGTATGTGAACGGGGCTTGGGTGGCTGCTGCCTCTAGTGTGAATGGGGATAAGGTGATAATCACGGTGGATGCGTTTGCTGCGTATGGCTTGTTTGTGAATGTCTCTTATGCGAGTACAACGGGTAGCGCAGCTATCGGCTTTGAGAAGAGTGAGTGGGATAACTTGTATGGTTCTGCGCCTATGGCAGTAGGGGATGCTTCTTATACGTATAAAACGGGTACGGAGATTACAACGGCTGGCACTGGTAGACTAGGGGCTGCCTTGAAGGAGATCTTGGTACGTAACTATGGTGTGGGTGTGAAAACAACTCAGGCTACTTATCCGATTAATGTCTCTTTACCGGTGGGTACAAAACTGACTGTGGCTGGTACACAGGCGTTTAAAACGCATACAGCTACTTCGGGGGCTAAATCGGCTGCGCTTAAGGCGTATGGTAATGTGACTATCAGTACGGCAACGTCCAACAGACAGCATACGGGTGGTAGTAACTAATTTTTTGGTTCTGGTAAAAGATTTTTTTATGTGTGTTTAAATAGGGCGATCGTTGGTTCTTACTGAACCTACGGTCGCTTTTGTCTTTTTTGAAATGATTTTTTTAGCTGTTTTTAGGGGGTAAACGAACATTTTTGTATACTTTTGCGTTCTTTTTCCAAACTGCGGTGGAAGTTGTGGGGGCTTATGGCTAGGTAGTGTAGCGTGGCTGTGGCTTTTAACATTCTTTGAATGTGTGGTTTGGGAGGTTAAATGGCTTGCAAAGTCGAATATTAATAAATTAAATTTAGACGAATGAAAATGAAAATGGCTATTCTTCTGGTGGTTGCAGCAATGACCGGAAGCGTGAATGCACAGGAGAAATCGTGTTGTGCAGATAAACATCAGGTGGAAACGAATGGTTTCTGGAGTAACTGGTTTATCAGCGCAGGCGGTGGTGCTCAGGTGTATTTCGGAAGTTATGACAGTAAAACGGTTTTGAGCAAACGCTTGGCACCTTCTTTGGATGTGAGCGTGGGAAAATGGTTTACTCCAGGCATTGGGCTTCGTGTTCAGTATAGTGGCTTGCAAGCGAAAGGGGTAGGTCTGGGGACTTATACCTATGGCGATAAAACGGGCGATGGTTTGTATCGCCAGAAATGGAACATGGGGTATCTACACGGTGATATCTTGTTGAATGCATCGAACATGTTGTTTGGGTATAACGAGTCACGTGTGTACAACTTGATTCCGTTTGTGGGATTCGGTGGCATGCGTGTCTGGGATAGCCCGAAGAAGTGTGAACTGGCTGCAACGGTGGGTATCATCAACCGCTTCCGTCTGTCGTCGGCTCTTGACTTGAATTTGGAGGCGAAGGGTTCTATGGTGAATGGCAACTTTGATGGGGAGCCGGGCAACTGCAAAGAGGGCTTGGTGGCTGTGACTGTGGGACTGACTTATAAGTTTAGCCCAGCAAGCTGGAACAAACCTTGTGCAAAGACAACAGGTATCAGCCAGGATGATATGGATCGCGTGAGAGAGCAATTGAACGGGATGTTGGCCGAGAATAAACAACTGAAGGATGAGTTGGTAGCTGAACGCAACAAGAAGCCGCAAACGGTGGTTGAGAAGGAGTTGGTCAACGCTCAACGGATGATTCAGTTTAGCTTTGGTAAGAGCTCTTTGAGCAAAGCGGCGCGTGTGAACTTGAAGTTGCTTGCTGAGGGTATCAAGAAAATGCCGGCTGATAAGGTGTTTACTGTGACTGGTTATGCGGATAATAAAACGGGTAGCAAGAAGGTGAATGAGAAGTTGAGCAAGGCACGGGCTGAAGCGGTTCGCAAAGCGCTTGTTGAGGAGTTCGGAGTGCGTCCGGAACAGATCCGCGTGGATTATAAAGGTGGCGTGGATAACATGTTCTATAACGATGCACGCTTGAGCCGTGTGGTGATTGCTGAATAAAAAAATAGATCGGGTCTCTTTCCCTTGATGGGGGAGAGATTGGATTTAAATAGGTTCGCCCTAAAGTGTTTTTCTTCTCTTCGGAAGATGAATACTTTAGGGCGAATTGTTGTGTAAGAATAGGCTTCTTCTTAGTGGATCAATCAATGATTGTATTGGCCATCTTCGTAACAGGGACAAA
This sequence comes from Bacteroidia bacterium, assembly GCA_009929715.1. Taxonomy (GTDB): domain Bacteria; phylum Bacteroidota; class Bacteroidia; order Bacteroidales; family Bacteroidaceae; genus Bacteroides. The sequence goes on along the minus strand of RZZX01000107.1, from coordinate 6,821 downwards.
GGTTGTTTCGGAATGAATGAGGCTTAGCTTTAATGGGTATTTGGATAGAATGGCCAACGGATGTGCTGAATGCAGTGCTGATGTTGGTCTTTTTTTGTATTCTGCTTGGTGGTGGCTGTGCTTTTTAGAGTGAGGTCTATGGATAAAGGGTTTCAGCGTGTTCTTATGCTGATTTTTCTTATTATAGGACAAGGTGTCTGTTTGGATTTCTGGTGACTCTTTTTTTTCTGAAAGATTTTGTTTAGAACCTTTTGATTCTCTTGTGGTTAAAGGGCTTGTATGGTTATGCAGTTTTTAATGTATGGTTCTGTGGATGGAGGGGTTTGTGCTTTCTTTCTATTATTATGTTATATAAATCTGTTTTAAAACATAAAAAGGATAGTTTTGATAGTGAAATGAAAATAAAAGTGTTTTTTTTATGTAAAAAATTGCTTTTTATTAATTTTATTGACAGATTTGTAATCTTAATTAAAATAAGTGTTTTAAAGGAATCATTAACCTATTTATTTTATTAAATTAATGTTATATGGAGAGAAAGTTAATTTTATTACTGACCTGGCTATTTGTTAGCATGGGTCTGGCGCATGCCCAAAGCCAGAAGATTACAGGGAGTGTAATCTCGGCAGATGACGGTCAACCCGTCATGGGAGCTACTGTTTTGGTGGTAGGAACCAATATGGGAACTACCACCAATTTAGATGGACAGTTTGTGCTGTCTAATGTACCTAAAACGGCGAAGAAACTTCGGGTGTCTTATGTAGGGATGAAGACACAAGAGGTGGTGATTAAGCCGAATACGAAGGTGGTTCTGGAACCCGATGCGGAGGTGCTTCAGGAAGTGGTGGTTACTGGTATGCAGAAGATGGATAAACGGTTGTTTACCGGAGCAGCTACCAAAATTTCTGCTGAGAATGCGAAACTGGATGGTATGCCGGAAATTAGCCGGGCACTGGAAGGACGTGCAGCGGGTGTTTCGGTACAGAATGTGTCTGGTACGTTTGGTACGGCACCTAAGATCCGAGTGCGTGGAGCAACCTCTATTTATGGTAACTCTAAACCGCTTTGGGTGGTCGATGGTGTGATCCTAGAGGATGTCACGGAGGTGTCGGCCGACGATTTGTCGTCTGGTGATGCTGTGACCCTGGTCTCTTCGGCTATCGCTGGCTTGAATGCGGACGATATCGAGAGTTTCCAAATCTTGAAGGATGGTTCGGCTACCTCTATCTATGGGGCTCGTGCCATGGCGGGGGTGATTGTTGTAACCACTAAAAAAGGTAAATCGGGCTCGAATAAGATCTCTTATACGGGTGAGTTCTCCATGAGATTGAAACCAACGTACCGAGAGTTTAACTTGATGAACTCGCAAGAGCAAATGGGGGTTTATAAGGAGATGGAAGCGGCCGGATATCTGAATTTGGCGGAAACTTATAGAGCGAAAAATGGAGGTGAATACAGTAGAATGTATCACTTGATTGATCAGTATAACCCGGTTACTGGGTATGGCCTTGAAAATACAACGGCTAGCAAGAATAAGTTCTTGCAGCAAGCTGAATTCCGGAATACGGATTGGTTCGACTTGTTGTTCAATAACAATGTGTCGATGAATCATGCGATCAGTATGTCGTCTGGTACGGAAAAGGCGTCGTATTATACGTCACTGAGTGTGATGAATGATCCGGGATGGACCAAACAGAGCAAGGTGGAACGCTATACGGCAAACATTAATGCACTGTATCATATCAATAAGAAGTTTAATGTGAACTTGATTGCCAATGCAGCTTACCGGAAACAACGGGCTCCAGGTACGATTAATGGGGATATTGATGCGGTATCGGGTACAGTGAAACGTGACTTTGATATTAACCCTTATTCGTATGCACTCAATACATCGCGGACACTAGATCCTAATGTCTTTTATATTCGCTCATTGGCTCCGTTTAATATTGTAAATGAGTTGGAGAATAATTACATTGATTTAGGGGTGACGGACTTGAAGTTCCAAGCGGAGTTTAAGTATAAACCGATTCCTAAAGTGGAATTGTCGGTGTTGGGAGCGTATAAGCTTTCAACGACTACACAAACGCATTTTATCACTGAACGTTCTAATCAGGTGATGGCTTATAATATGATGGATGATACCACGATGAGGGATGCTAATCCATGGTTGTATACAGACCCGGATAATCCAAACTCTTTACCATTGTCGGTGTTGCCTTCTGGTGGTTTTCATAATGTGACCAAATATGAGATGAGAAGTTATGACTTCCGGGCAACGGCTAGTTATAATGATGTTTATAACCAAAACCATATTTTTAACCTGTTTGGTGGTATGGAGGCGAATGCCCTCGACCGAAATTCAACGGCTTTTGATGGCGTGGGAATGCAGTATGGAATGGGTATGCTTCCTGCTTTTGATTATCACTACTTTAAACAGTTGAGTGAGGAGAATGGTAATTACTATTCAGTGGGTGACACAAGAGGACGTGATGTGGCTTTCTTTGGTACGACCACTTACTCGTATAAAGGGAAGTATACAGTCAATGGAACGGTTCGTTATGAGGGATCGAATAAACTGGGTAAAAGCCGCCAAGCACGTTGGTTGCCTACTTGGAATGTCTCTGGGGCATGGAATGCGCATGAGGAGAGTTGGTTTGAAAAAATGAGCAGTGTCTTGTCTAACTTTACATTGAAAGCTTCTTATTCATTGACGGCCGATAGAGGTCCGGCGTGGGTGACTAACTCTAGACCAGTGATTAAGGCGTATAATCCATATAGACCGTTTACGGATGTGAAAGAGTCTGGATTGGCTCTTAGTGATTTGGAGAACTCGGAATTGACGTACGAGAAGAAGCATGAGTTGAATATTGGTGCGGATATCGGATTCTTGAAGAATAGAATCAATTTGTCGGTCGACTGGTATAAACGTAATAATTATGACTTGATAGGGCGTATAGCAACTTCGGGTGGCGGCGGACAAGTAGAGAAGTATGCCAATGTGGCCAGCATGAAATCGCATGGTGTGGAATTGGCGTTGAGTACACGCAACATCGTGTCGAAGGATTTTAAATGGGAAACAAGCTTTATCTTCTCTAAAACAAAGAATGAGGTGACGGACTTTAAAGCATCGACACGGGTTATTGACATGATTACGGGTACTGGATTTACCATGGAGGGCTATCCTGTGCGCTCACTTTTCTCTATGGATTTCAAAGGGTTGAACGAAAGAGGATTGCCTACGTTTGTGAATGAGAGCGGACAAGTTACTACAAGTGATATCAATTTCCAAGAACGGATAGTGAAAGATCATTTGATTTATGAAGGGCCAACTGACCCAACAACTACGGGTAGTTTGGGAAATGTGTTCTCTTATAAGAATTTTAAACTGAATGTCTTTATGACCTATGCTTTTGGAAATGTGGTGCGCTTGAATCCGGTCTTTTCGAGGTATTATTCGGACTTGGATGCTATGCCTCGTGAGTTTATGAATCGCTGGGCGAAACCGGGTGATGAGAAGCTTACGAATATCCCGGTGATTGCTATCGACCGTCAGAACCAACAGGATAGTAAGTTGGGAAATTGCTATAATGCGTATAACTATTCTACTATTCGGACGGCTAAAGGGGACTTTATCCGGATGAAGGAGATTTCTCTGGCGTATGATATGCCTGCTAGCTGGTTGAAGGGCTTTTGGGTGAACACAATGGCACTGAAATTTCAGGCTACCAACTTGTTCTTGATCTATTCGGATAAGGACTTGAATGGACAGGATCCAGAGTTTGTAAACATGGGTGGAGTAGCAACGCCGATGGCTCGGCAGTTTACTTTAACGGTTAGATTGGGATTGTAATTTAAATGATTTAAGAGTATGAAAAAAATATCAATAATATATGCGATAGGCGCAATGACGCTATTTGGTGCTTGTGATAGTTTTTTGGATACCACGCCGGATAACCGGGCAGAGCTGGATTCGTATGAGAAGGTGCGGCAGATTTTAGTGGATGCTTACCCGGGTGCATATGGTACCATGGCTATGGAGTGGTCTTCGGATAATGTTTATGATAACGGACCAGAATATAAGAATGGGTTTGAGGATATCGAACATGCGTATCGCTGGGAGCCAATGATTACCTCGGGGAATGGTGACTCTCCTAATGGAATCTGGAATGGGTGTTATGGTGCTGTGGCTTCGGCTAATCATGCTTTGGCAGCTATCGAATCAATGGGTGGTGGAAAGGAGTTTAATCCGCTAAAGGCAGAGGCATTGCTTTGTCGCGCTTTTGGACATTTTACGCTTTCTGAAACATTTTGTTTGCCTTACAATAAGGAAACGGCCGATAAGGATTTAGGATTGCCCTATGTTCTTAAACCGGAAACAGAAGTGGCTCCAAAATATGAACGAAAAAACATGAAGGAGCTTTATGAACGTATTAATGCGGATATCGAAGAGGCTTTGCCTCTCGTTGACGATAATGTGTACAAAGTGCCTAAGTATCACTTTAATAAGAAAGCAGCGTATGCCTTTGCTGCACGGTTTAACCTTTATTATGGCAATTATCAGAAAGCGATAGAGTATGCATCGGTGGTGTTTGGCTCTAAACCGGCTGGCTTGATGAGAGATTGGGCGGCTTGGCTAGAAACGCCTAAAACATTCGATGATATGTGGAATGCGTATATGAATGCAAGTTTACCCACTAACTTCTTTATCACTGTTCCATTACAGACGGTGGCACGGTATTTAAGATCTGGAAATTATGCGCGGTATGCACACTCTAAACTGATAGCTAATGTGGAAACATTGCGGGTACCTGATCTGTTTTGGGGAGACTATGGTAATTTGGTGAAGGCTAAATATGGTGGCTCTTCAAATGATCAGTTGCTTTGTTTTGTTTCGGTTCCTGAGAAATTTGAGTATACGGATAAGGCAGCGAGTATCGGTTATGTGCATACAGCATTGATGCCATTTACTGGTGGTAAGTTGATCTTAGAGCGTGCTGAGGCGTATGCACTCAAAGGCGAACTGGATAATGCGGTGGCTGATATCAATTTGTGGTTGGCTTCGGCTACGCTGAATAAGGTGCAGGTGACTAAGGAGCAAATCGTAACGTTCTTTAAATCTGTAAATTATACGGCATATCCTTTGAAAAAGAATGGGGAGCGAACCATTAAGAAGGTGCTTCATCCTCAAGGATTCACAGTGGATGCAGAAGGTGATCAGGAGATGATCGTTCACTGTATCTTGCACTTGAAACGGATCGAATTTATTCATGAGGGAGGCCGTTTTATGGATATCAAACGTTATGGCATTGAGATCTCGCATAATTTGAATGGACGGGATGATCAGTATATTAATTTGCCGGTGAATGACCCAAGACGGGCGATCCAGTTGCCGCAAGATGTGATTGCTGCCGGCTTAACTCCTAACCCAACTAAATAAATGTGTCGTATGAAAGTATTGAAATATATCCTATGCTGTCTGATGATCGGGTTGTGGTCTTGCAGCGAAGAGAGTTTGAATTCGGAATCGGTTTTTAAAGATCCGACTTATACGCCGAATGAGTTTGATAAGTGGTTGTATGCGAATTATACTAAACCGTATAATGTGCAGTTTAACTACCGGTATATCGATATCGAGAGTGATATGAAGTATAACTTGGTGCCAGCGGAACAATCGAAGGCATTGGCGTTATCGAAGTTGATTAAGTATTTGTGGCTGGATGCCTACGTGGAAATTAATAAGGATATCAATCCGAGTTTTATGAATTATTACTGTCCGAAAATAATCCAACTCATTGGTTCGGCGGCTTTTAATGATGGTTCTAGAACGTTAGGTCAGGCCGAAGGTGGACTTAAAATTACGCTGTATGAGGTGAATGCAATTGATCTGAATAACATCTCGATAGAGTCGATGAATGAGTTGTTCTTTCACACGATGCATCATGAGTTTTGCCACATCTTGCACCAAACAAAGGATTATTCACCCGACTTTAAGTTGATTTCGAATAAGGATTATAACTCAAGTGGGTGGACGAATGTGAAGGCTATTGATGCACTTCATATGGGCTTCATTAGCTCTTATGCTACTTCGGAACCGAATGAGGATTTTGTAGAGACTATCTCGTTGTATTTGACGCATGATCAGGCTTGGTGGGAGAGTATGTTAACTCTTGCTGGGCAAGAACAAGTATCTAAAACGGCGTTTGATGCGTATGTCGGTAAAGGAAATAAAAAGATCGTTACGGTAACTAATCCGGATGGCTCCACTGCTCTTAAATATTACATCTTATATGAGGGACGTGAGAAACTTGAAAAGAAATGGGCTATTGCAGAGGATTACTTTAAGACGATCTGGGGCTTCTCTTTGGTCGACTTGCGGGAGATTGTACAAAGACGGTCGGGTGAAATCGGTACGTTGGATTTAACTTCTTATAATTGATAGGACTATGAAACAGATATCTTATTTAATACTCGGGGCATTGGTTTGGCTAGTGTCTGCTTGTAATCCTGTGCAAGATCAGGTGTTCGATAAGTCTGCTTCCGAACGGGTGGAAGTGGCGATACAGTCGGTTACTAAAACGTTGAAGGCGGCTCCTAAGGGGTGGAACATGCAGTTGTTTGCCGGAAAAATTCAACCATACGGGGGATATAATCTGATTGTGGATTTCTCTACGGATGATCAGGTGACAGTTTATAACCCGCTAGTGGATAATGGACAAGGGGTGACTTCGCTTTATACTGTGAAACAGTGTGGGGGAGCGTTGCTTTCATTTGATACGTATAATAAGGCGATGCACTATTTCTCTGATCCGATTAATCCGGATGGG
>RZZX01000106.1 GCA_009929715.1 Bacteroidia bacterium | reverse complement strand
AAAATATTAATGTTTCTACTTGTTTTTTACAATTTGTGCCATAAATTCGGCTTCGCAGACCACTTTTTCGCCAACGAAAGCATACCCTTTCATGGTAGAGATGCCACGACGGATAGGCGCTAGCAGCTCCACACGGAAGACCAGCGTATCTCCTGGCACCACTTTTTGGCGAAACTTCACTCCATCTATCTTCATAAAGTAAGTGGAGTAACGTTCCGGTTCGTCTACCGAGTTAGTGATTAATAAGCCACCCACTTGCGCCATTGCTTCAACTTGAAGCACGCCTGGCATCACCGGTTCTTGCGGAAAGTGACCTTGGAAGAACGGTTCGTTGGCCGTTACATTTTTCACGCCAACAATGTAATTAGCCCCAATCTCAATCACCTTATCCACCAATTGGAATGGATAGCGATGTGGAAGCAATTCGCGGATGCGGTTCACATCCATGATAGGCTCTGCACTACAGTCGTAAGTCGGTGCTTGAATATCATGCAGACGAATCTCTTTACGCATTTGGCGTGCAAATTTATTATTCACCGTATGTCCCGGTCGTGTAGCGATGATGCGTCCTTTGATCGGTTTACCAATCAGGGCCAAATCGCCAATGACATCGAGCAATTTATGACGTGCACATTCATTAGGCCAGACCAATGGTTTATGATTAATATACCCCAACTCTTTGGCATCCATGTGTGGTACTCCAATGACATCAGCTAGCTTGTTATAGTTATCTTGAGGCATCTCATTCTCATAGATCACAATGGCATTATTCAAATCCCCTCCTTTGATTAATCCGGCAGAGAGCAACGGCTCTATTTCGCGCACAAACACAAAGGTGCGGCTAGCTGCAATCTCCTCTTTAAAAGAAGACATGTGCTCCAGTGTTGCAAATTGATTGGGAAGAATGGCCGAGTCATAAGAGACGAGTACATTTAAGCTAAAGTTCTCATCCGGTAATACGATGATAGACGATCCCGTTGTCTCATCGCGGAATTCTATTTTCGATTTGATGATATAGAAATCTTTGACTGCGCTTTGCTCTTGCATCCCGACCCGTTCAATTCCTTCGACATAATATTGTGAACTCCCATCAAGAATTGGGAATTCCGGTCCGTCGACCTGAATAAGGCAATTGTCTATACCAAGCGCATAAAGGGCTGCCATGCCGTGTTCGATGGTACTCACTTTTACGCCGTTCTTGCACAGAACTGTTCCGCGAGTCGTTTCGGTTACATTATCGGCTACTGCATCAATAATCGGTTGTCCTTCCAAATCGACACGTTGAATTTTATAGCCATGGTTATCTGGTGCCGGATTAAAAGTGACAGTTAAATTTAATCCAGTATGAAGTCCTTTCCCACTTAATGAAAAGCTATCTTTCAGCGTTTGTTGTTTCAGCATCGCTTGCTTATTTATTTAAAAGTTGTTTTAATTCGTTTAATTCTTTGCGGAGATTACTCAGTTCAGTATACATTTCGGGCAATCGTCTATAAACCACAGACGATTTAAAGAACGTTTTTTGGTCGCAAGGCGGTGTGCCGATCAGTTGGCTCCCCGATTTAATGCTGCTTGGCACCCCCGATTGAGCTCCTAGTCCTACACGGTCGCCTATCTTGATATGTCCTGCGATACCCACCTGTCCGCCGATCATGCACCATTCTCCCACTTTAGTAGAGCCAGCGATACCCGCTTGAGCGGCAATGACCGTGTGCGATCCAATCTCATCGTTGTGAGCCACTTGAATCAAGTTGTCTAGTTTCACCCCGCTGCGGATAACCGTAGCCCCCATGGTGGCGCGGTCTACACACGTGTTAGCACCGATTTCCACTTTATCTTCCAGAATAACGATACCGATTTGAGGGATTTTATCATATCCCTCAGCCGTTGGTGCAAAGCCGAAGCCATCTGCTCCGATCACTGCACCAGAATGCAAGATACACTCATGCCCGATGCGGCAATCATGGTACACATTTACGTGAGAATAGAGCAAACAATTATGCCCTACTTTCGCTCCGTCGCCCACGAAGGCGTGCGGATAAATCTGGGTGTTATCCCCAATGACTGCATTCTCTCCAATGTATGCAAAGGCACCGATATACACATTTTCGCCTATTTGAGCCGACGGGGCCACGAAAGCTAATGCGTCGACACCCTGCTTTTTAGGTTTGCTCATCTCGTAGAGGTTCAGCAGTTTAGCTAAACTCTCATACGCATTCTCCACTTTGATCAACGTTGCTTTTACGTCGTGTTCCGGTGTAAAATCCTTATTGACCAAGACAATGCTCGATTGAGTATCGTATATATAAGATGTATATTTGGGGTTTGAAAGAAAAGAAATTGCTCCAGGCATTCCTTCTTCTATTTTGGCAAATGTATGCACGGTAGCATTCTCATCACCAATTATTTCTCCTTGGATAAATGATGCAATTTGTTTAGCCGAGAACTCCATGTTATAGTATAAAATTAAATTAGTTCACAAATAACGGACTTTTTTTTTATATATCCGTACTCTTTGAGTGAATATTTGCTACAGCGTTATGCAAACGATGGAAGCAAATATAATACTTCTTTACTTTTTTTGAAAGCAATGAAATGTTTAGCATATCAGAAGCCTCAGCGATGTTTTTGATCGAACCGTCTTTGTAGACGATGTCTATGCTATCATCGGCCGGGTTATACATATTCTTTTCTGTGCTCGTGGTAGAAATGAAATAGAGCGCTTCTGTCCGTGAGATGTTAAGTTCTCTGCCTATTTGATCGGTCAAGGCCTCTATTCTTTCTGGTGCGATAGGTTCCGAAGAGACCTCCACTTTAAAAAGATTTCGGTTGATAAGCGAAGAACTTAGTGTAGAGAGCACTTTATCAGGATGGTTACACCATACTTTCAGGGCTGTCCAAATATCATTATCGTCGAGTTGTGCAAACTGTGCCAAGCATTCCGGGTTCCCATAAAACGCCTCTCGATCAATGGGTTGGTAGAGAAAGAACTTCAAAGCCGGTGAGGCAAAGAGCTCCACCTGCTTCGACGCCAATTCTTTGGCACGTAGCAAGGTATTAACGAGCATCCGTTCACAAGCCACTGAAGTTTTATGGAGATACACCTGCCAGTACATCAATCGGCGGGCAGTTAAGAAGTTCTCTATCGAGTAGATCCCTTTCGACTCCACCACCAGGTGATCCTCCCGGACATCGAGCATCTTGATGATTCGTGCCGAGCCGATATTTCCTTCGGTAACTCCGGTATAGAAACTATCTCGGCGGAGGTAATCCAGTCGGTCCATATCCAACTGTCCGCTCACCAATTGGTGCAAGAACCGTTTCGGGTACTCATCTTTAAAAATTTGAATAGCCAACGTTAGTTTTCCATTCATCTCCTTATTCATCTGCTCCATAAAAAGCAGAGAGATCTCCTCGTGAGACACCCCGTCGACGATGGTGTTTTCCAGGACGTGTGAGAAAGGACCATGTCCGATGTCGTGCAAGAGAATAGCCGCCTGTACAGCTTCCGCTTCACTATCGAAAATGAAATGTCCTTTTGCAGTGAGCTGTTTGATGGCTTCGCTCATCAGATAAAAAGCCCCCAACGAATGTTGAAAGCGCGTGTGCTGTGCACCGGGGTAAACCACCGATGAGAGCCCCACCTGCTTGATGCGCGTTAAACGCTGCAAAAGGGGATGCCGGACCAAGTCGTACAGCAACCCCTTTGGGATATTTATAAACCCGAATACCGGGTCGTTTATAATTTTTCTTTCGTAAGGCATTCTCACATTATAAAATAGCTTTCAGTTGCTCAGCCATCTGTGCCTGCACCTCTTCTGCGGCAGCACGTGCAGCTTGGGCAAAATTCTCCGTAGCATCGGCATAAATAATGCCGCGCGATGAGTTGACGATGAGGCCACACGTTGGTGTCAGTCCATAGCGGCAAACCTCTTCGAGCGATCCACCCTGTGCCCCTACACCAGGCACCAATAAAAAGTGTTCAGGTGCCATGCGGCGAATATCTTCGAAGGCACGTCCCTGCGTAGCCCCAACCACAAACATCAGCTGTTCATCAGTAGCCCACTCTTGCGACCGACGGAGCACCTTTTCGAACAAACGTTCACCATTCGAATCGGCCATCAGTTGGAAGTCATGTGATCCCTTGTTGGATGTTAAGGCCAATAAGATGACCCATTTCTCCGGGTACGTTAAGAAAGGCGTAACACTATCCTCACCCATATACGGTGCTACAGTCACCGAGTCGATATTCAGCTCCTCGAAAAAAGTGCGTGCATACATCGCCGATGTGTTGCCGATATCCCCCCGTTTAGCATCCGCGATGATAAACTGATCCGGGTAATTCTCCTTGATATACGTCACCGTTTTCTCAAAGGCGATCCACCCCTTCACCCCCATGCTCTCGTAAAAGGCGAGGTTGGGTTTATAAGCGATACACAAATGAGCAGTAGCGTCAATAATCGCTTTGTTGAATGCAAAAATAGGATCCTCCTCCTGCAACAGATGAACCGGAATCTTCTTGATATCCGTATCCAGTCCTATACACAGAAAAGAGCGTTTTCGTTTGATATTCTCAAAGAGTTCTTGTTTAGTCATGAGGCGAGGTGTTATTTCGGTTTATAATTCACTTTCTTTCAGACGTTCAGCATTCTCGGCAATGATCAGTTGGTCGATACACGTCTGTATATCCCCGTCCATAAAAGCCGACAAGTTATAGATAGTATAGTTAATACGATGATCCGTGATTCGTCCTTGCGGATAATTATACGTCCGAATCTTAGCCGATCGGTCGCCCGTAGAGACCATTGTTTTCCGTTTCGAAGCGATATCATCCAGATACTTTTGGTGCTCCTTATCATAAATAAACGTTCTCAAGCGCGCCAAAGCCCGTTCCTTATTTTTCGGTTGGTCGCGAGTCTCCGTACACTCGATCAAAATTTCTTCGGGCACCCCCGTGTTGGGGTTTTTCCAGATATAGCGCAAGCGCACCCCCGATTCCACCTTATTCACATTCTGTCCTCCGGCACCTCCTGAGCGGAACGTATCCCATTTGATCTCCCCCTCGTTGATCACCACATCGAACTCCTCTGCTTCCGGCAGCACCGCAACAGAAGCAGCCGAAGTATGTACCCGTCCCTGTGTTTCGGTAGCCGGTACCCGTTGTACGCGGTGCACCCCCGATTCATATTTCAACGTACCATACACGTTCTCTCCCGTGATGCTACAGACGATCTCTTTAAAACCGCCAGCTGTTCCTTCGTTGACATTTGAAATCTCCATTTTCCACCCTTTCGTCTCGCAGAACTTGGCATACATCCGGAACAAATCACCGGCAAAAATAGCCGCCTCATCGCCCCCCGTTCCTCCTCGAACCTCAAGGATGGCATTCTTACCATCCTGTGGATCGGCTGGAACCAGCAACAACTTAATCTCCTCCTCAAGTATCGGCAAGCGCGTCTGACAAGCATCCAGCTCCTCGCGAGCTATCTCCCTCATCTCCTGATCCGATTCCGTGGAGAGAATCTCTTTGGCCTCCTCAATTCCTTTTTGCAGTTGGATATACTCCTTGCGAGCATCCATTAAGTCGTTCAGCTCCTTATACTCCTTGGTGAGGCGTACATAACGTTTCTGATCGGCAATCACTGCCGGGTCCGTAATCAGAGTCGACACCTCTTCAAAGCGTGCTACCAACCCCTCTAATTTTTCTAATAGTGTGCTATATTCAGCCATTCAAGATGGATTTATAATTAGTTATAATCTTCTTTTTAATATTTAAATTCCCCAAATTCACTGCGGATAATCAGTTCTCTGCCTTCGGTCTCTTCTACGCGGCCGATGATTTGAGCCGGAATATGGAACGATTCGGAAATTTTGATCACCTCCTCGGCCTGTTCCTTAGACAGATAAACCTCCAGACGATGCCCCATGTTGAACACCTTATACATCTCCGCCCAATCCGTTTGACTCTGTTCGTGAATGGTACGGAACAGCGGTGGAACAGGGAACAAGTTATCTTTCACTACCCGCAACCCATCGTTCAAGAAGTGCATAATTTTGGTCTGACCTCCTCCAGAGCAGTGTACCATACCGTGAATGTGCGGTCTGAGTGCATCAAGCAATTGGCGTACTACCGGTGCATACGTACGTGTTGGCGAGAGCACCAATTGTCCAGCATCGAGCGGCGATCCTTCTACTTCATCCGTCAGTTTCAGTTGCCCCGAGTAGCAAAGATCTTCAGGCACTTTGGCGTCATAACTCTCCGGATATTTCTCAGCGAGGTATTTGGCAAACACATCATGTCGTGCACTGGTCAGTCCGTTACTACCCATGCCACCGTTGTATGCTTTCTCATAAGTGGCCTGTCCGTAAGAAGCCAATCCCACAATGACATCGCCAGCCTTGATGTTTGCATTATCGATCACATCTGCCCGTTTCATGCGGCATGTCACTGTACTATCCACAATAATTGTGCGCACTAAGTCGCCCACATCGGCTGTTTCGCCACCAGTAGCGTACACCCCTACGCCCATTTCGCGCAGCTCGGCCAGCAGTTCATCCGTTCCGTTGATAATGGCGGAGATCACCTCGCCCGGAATCAGCAGTTTATTTCGTCCGATGGTCGACGAGACCAAAATATTATCCACTGCCCCCACACAAAGCAAATCGTCGATATTCATAATCAAGGCATCCTGTGCGATGCCTTTCCAAACCGAAATATCGCCGGTTTCTTTCCAATACATATACGCCAGTGAAGATTTGGTACCTGCACCGTCGGCATGCATAATGTTACAAAACTCGGGGTCACCGCCCAAAATGTCGGGAATGATTTTACAGAAAGCTTTAGGAAAAAGACCTTTGTCGATGTTTTTAATCGCATTATGTACATCTTCTTTCGATGCACTAACACCACGCATCATGTATCTTTGGTTGCTCATGAGTAATAGGATGTTTTTTGTATATGGGCGCAAAAGTACTGCTTTTTTTTCTTCTAGGCAACAAATGATTTTGTATTTGCTCATTATTTAAAAGTGGGTATAAGCTGAAATCTAACTTCCGTAACCTAAAGAGTTTAAGATGCTGTCCGAAAGATGAGCGGAGGTGCGTATGTGTGGTGGCAGGAATCTGTTTGATTGATGAAAACGGATGTTGCGGTGTACATGACACCTACTTTTTTATTGAAGTCCTATATGAAATTTGTACTTATTATCCATGCATTTAACGGATGAGTCTTTTTTTTGAGAATGATGCCATAAGGGTTATCTCTGCTCTTTGAGAAAGAAACAGTGATCAACGATTGGGGAATATTATAAATAAACGCTTTGTGGTTAACCTGCAACAAACTGTTTTTCGAGCGTTTTAATAAGAGGTGTGTACGATAATCGTGTATTTTTGTTTCTCTAGTGTGATTGCCTTATCTTTTTTTTTCTGGGATGAGTTTTTATTTCTAAGTAAAGATGTTACGAATTGTGCGGTTTTTAGAAAAAGAGTTTATATCTTTGTGATCTTAATTAATGTACTGAGATAAAAATGTATTCAAAATTAAAAGAGATAGTAGATATTCAGTCAGGGATATATGAGAAAATTCGCTCTGAAGGCAGTGTCTTGTATCTTCAAGTCAGTGATTTTAAAAATGGTGAATACTTAAAGGCTGGTATCAAACCAATGATCATGTTGGACGACCGAGTGAATAAGTATATTTTAAAAGACAAGGATTTACTTTTTGCAGCCAAAGGTACTTCCAATTTTTGTGTGATGTACCGCTCTCATGAAGAAAAGGCGGTCGCTTCTTCTTCTTTCTTTGTGCTTCGAGTTGTAGAGCAAGGATTAGATCCTGAATATGTCTGTTGGTTTTTGAACACTCCTCACGTATTGACTTTTTTAAGAACTCATGCCGTGGGAACAAGCATTCCATCGATTACCAAAAAGATGCTTGCTGATTTGGAGATAAACATATTGCCTCTGCCGAAACAACGGCTTATTGTTGAATACAACAACTTGCAAAATAGAGAGGTAGAACTTCATGCTCTTATTGCTCAAAAGAAAAGATTAGTGACCGATCATCTATTATATAATGTAACAAATAAAACAAAATAAAAAAATGGAAAGTAAAATAACACAAGAGGATATAAATAGAATAGTTTGGAAAGCGTGCGATACGTTTCGTGGCGTTATCGATCCAAGTCAATACAAAGATTACATTCTCACGATGTTGTTCCTTAAATATGTAAGTGATGTTTATAACTATAAATACAATGAGTATTTAAAGAAGTATGATGGTGATAAAGAAAGAGCCAATCGGGCAATGCGTCATGAGCGTTTTGTGGTGCCCGAGGAGAGTTCGTTTTATTTCCTTTATGAGCATCGCAACGATAGTAATATCGGCGAACTTATCAATATAGCTTTAGCTAATATTGAAGAAGCGAATAGAGCAAAACTAAGTAGTGAAGATGGTAGTGGAGTATTCCGTAACATCGACTTTAATAGTAGTAATTTGGGCGATGCGAAAGATAAGAATACCCGTTTGAAAAATCTTTTGATTGATTTCTCAGATGATAAGTTGCTCTTTGATGATTCTCATCTCGAGGGTAACGATATTATTGGTGATGCTTACATGTATTTGGTTTCAACTTTTGCGAGTGAATCGGGTAAGAAAGCGGGCGACTTCTTTACACCGGGGGAAGTCTCTACGTTGTTGGCTAAACTGACTAAAAGTAAACCGGGTGCTCGCATCTGTGACCCTACGTGTGGTTCGGGTTCATTGCTGATCAAATCCGGTCAAGAGGTGGATGGTGATAACTTCTCACTCTACGGTCAGGAGTTGAACGGTAGTACATGGGCGTTGGCCATGATGAATATGTTTCTGCATGGTTTCGATAGTGCCACTATTCGTTGGGGCGATACATTGCGCAATCCTAAATTAAAAGAGGGCGACAAGTTAATGAAGTTCGATACTGTAGTTGCTAATCCACCTTTTTCGCTTGACAAATGGGGAGCCGATGAGGCTGAAAACGATCAATATCAACGTTTCTGGCGTGGTGTTCCTCCTAAGAGCAAAGGCGACTGGGCATTTATCAGTCACATGATAGAGATTGCTTACGAGCAAACGGGCAAAGTGGGTGTAGTAGTTCCTCATGGTGTGTTGTTCCGCGGGGCAAGCGAAGGGCGCATACGTAAGCAAACTATCGAAGAAAACTTGCTTGAAGCGGTGATTGGATTGCCTGCTAACCTCTTTTTTGGAACAGGTATTCCAGCTGCCATTATTATCTTCAATAAAGGAAAGAAGAACAAAAATGTACTTTTTATTGATGCGAGCAAGGAGTACGAGAATGGTAAGAACCAAAACAAACTTCGTCCCGAAGATATTGATCACATTGTGAATACTTATCGTCAGTTTACACAAGGTGATTTGGTAGCAGGCGTAGCCGAAGATAAGTATGCGTATGTGGCTACCCCCCAAGAGATAGCCGAGAATGATTATAACTTGAATATCCCTCGTTATGTGGATACGTTCGAAGAGGAAGAGGCGATTGATATCGCACAGGTGCAAACAGAAATTAAAGCTCTTGAAGATGAATTGAAAGTTGTTCAGGAGAAGATGAGTGGGTATTTGAAAGAACTTGGGTTTTAATTAAAAG
>RZZX01000244.1 GCA_009929715.1 Bacteroidia bacterium | reverse complement strand
TCGGGCTTATAGCCGAGTGCTCCATCATTATTGAAAAAGCGGACATACGTACTACCTCGTTTAAGCAACGCATTTTCTATGCGTTCTTTACTGAAACCCGGCAAGTCATTTTTGATAACTTTGGCATTCCTCTGGTTGCGCTCAGCTTCTGACATCACTTCATCAGGCGTTAAGTAGAACGAGCGTTTCTCTCCGTTTGTTAATTGAACAACACCACCTGTAGCGGCGCAAGCAGGCAACACAACATCTGTTATCCCTGTCTGTGTGTCTTTGACTACCACAATCTCTTTGGTCTTCTTATCAGGTATATCATGGAGTGCTTCTGCTATCACATAATTTCCATTCCTTACATTCCACTCCGAAGGCATATATTCAGAAAGCATACTGGCTATTCGAGTGCCTTCACCTACAGCTTTGGTATAGGCTACTTCCATAATTTCTGGGTCATCACTATCGGTTTTGGATAAGCCATAATTCAATTCTTTCTCATAATAATCCAAGTCGAACTTTTGCTTGAAAATCGAACGTTCTTCGGGTGTGGCAAAATTTCGGTCATCTATGCGCATACCGCCCTGACGAATGATGTCAATCATAATGGCGCATTCTCGTGAATCAACTCTTGGAAGTTGCTTGGTTCGCTCTTCCATAATGATATCTTGATTCTCATCGGTACGATATCTCACGGCTTCACCTCTCTCTGCCTTATGAATGGTGTCAATAGCGGTGTTGACATCACTTTCAATGGCATCAATCAAACATTTGTTCTCAGCCAGTTCTCTCTGCCAGAATTCAATATTCTTCATGCTATCGTAAGATAACTTGGCTGGTAATCCCAATTCCTGCATCTTCACGCCAGCGGCTAGTTCGGATATCAGGCTTTCGTACTTCTCTGCATTTTCGGATGGTGATTGAGCCCCTTTCATCACCATGCCTTCACGAGCCAGTCGTTGCTGGTGACCGGTAGCCGTTACCACTTGACGCATCAACTCCTGTACATAGTCGGTGTAGTGCATAAAGTGTTTTTGGTCGGGCATATAGATACAGTCCTTGGCTGAATCGTAACGAGGCATTCCACTTGGATCTCTGCGGATATTGACTAAATTATCACGTATCTGCAGGGCGAAGTCATTGACGGCAATATGCAGTTTGGTTTCTTCATTCCTGGTATGCAGACGGGATTCATTATCACCATCTTTCTCCAACAATCTTTGGTAGCGTTCTTTATTAACCATGGGCAAGGTGGTCTGATCCAAATTGAACAGGTTCATAATTTCTCGGTTATGAATACCTTTGTACAGTTCCTTGTCTTTAGCAGACAATTGTTTATACTGTTCACGAGTGATGATATCGTCAGGATTGTTATGGTTCACATACTCTTTCCAATTGTACCAATGAAATGGTGCAGATTGTTGTTTTGCCAATATGGCTGCTCCACGATTCTTGACTTCGTTAAAGGTGGTGTATAAAGCACTTTTATAACTGCCTTGTTCACTATGCAATCCCAATGTGAGGGAATTGAATGCACTGACAGATAGATCCTTCGGATAAAATCTGGGAGCCATTCGCTGGCCGGTATTCAGCCAATAGCCATCGTTGGTCTTTGCCGCCTCCAGTGCATTGGTCAGCAACTCAACCTGTCGGTTAGCTGCGTTCTGTTCAGCTATAGTCTTTTCTTTCATGTATATGCTGTGTTTATATATATTCTATTTGAGTGTGACCATACGTTCTCTGTCTTCGCTCTGTCCTTCCACAGTACGATAATTATTTTGAGCCATCTGCGTCATCTGGTCATTCTTGGCTAGAATGGCATTGGCCAGTGTATTCAGTGGTAA
>RZZX01000243.1 GCA_009929715.1 Bacteroidia bacterium | reverse complement strand
TTCGCTCTGTCCTTCCACAGTACGATAATTATTTTGAGCCATCTGCGTCATCTGGTCATTCTTGGCTAGAATGGCATTGGCCAGTGTATTCAGTGGTAATGCTCCTGCTTGATAAGCGGCTACTACGTTCTGAGGTAATTGAATGGTACAAGGCACTTTGTCAATATTGGCAATCAGACAGCTTCCTTGTAATGTTGGATTTTGAATTCTTGGATTCAATGCTTCATCGGTATAGGTTTTATAAACTGATTTCGTTACGTTATCGCCATAATCTCCGTGTCCTGTTAAGGCTTCCTTTCCTACTTTATTGATTAGGTTAGCACCACCAAGACCTATCAATGTCATTTTCAAAATTGGGTTCTTGATAAACATACCTGCCAGAATACTGGCGATGGGTAGCAAGGTGTCTTTCTTTCCAAAAGTTTCTGTCTTACCAGTGAACAACCCTAACAATACATCTGGTAGCATAGAGATGACATAGCCCAGATTGTGTGTTATATTTCCAATGCCATCTAATCCAATGTTGTTCAACAATCCTGACCAACCATCTGTATTGCCGGTTGTCGGTGGAGTTGTCGGTGCTGTTGTCGCTTGACTTTCCTGAAGCTTATGCTCATAGGATTCTTTTTCCGATGTTGGCTCCACATACACTGTCGTATTACTTTGCGTTTCTTTTTTCTTGGCTGCTTCTTGATTGGCTTTTACCTTACGTTGAGCTGCCAAGTATTCTTCTTCATGCCCAGGAGTTACCACAATTGGAACATCGGCATATTCTTTCTTGCGCTGATTCGTTACAGCTGACAAGTCCAACTCCCAAGGTTGTTTAACTGCAGGTTTGAAGAGGTCTTCGTAGAAAGGTTTTTCAGTAGCTATTCCCATTTTCTTGTTAAGTGTTTGATTGACGGATAATACATAAGGATTTTCCCAGGACTTAATTTGACTGCCTTTCTTGCGAAAGTCTGCAAACACATTGGCTTTACTTCCAAATACGCCTTGGCTGATACAATCTTCAACTGTGATGGTCTTTGCATTTTTATCGTTTCTATTGCTTAGATAGTCGATACCACTGAAAGCAACTTCAAACCCGACAAACCGTCCTAGGCTGGCCCAAGAACCTACACCGCCGGTTGATAGTGCGTCAATGCCGATGGAACTGACCTTTGCCGTTCCTTTCTCAAGAAGACTAGGGTTGTAGGATTCCTCTCCACGTTCAGCGATGTGATGGTCGAGTGCTGACCTTGACAGAATGGTTGATATGCCGAATAGACTACCTTCTCCTGCTTTTCGAACAATGTACTCAACGGATGATTTTGGCATACGGTCTTTGACCAGTTTGTCTATCATCATCTGCTGTATTCTGTAATCCACATAGGCGTAGGCCATATCCATACCCAGTTTCTCGCTCATGGCATCATATCTTTCCCGACCAATTTCTTTTACGACTGCATTGCGCCATTCAGAGGATAGTTTCAACAAGTCATTCTGAAAGTCTTTATTCCCTGCTATATGCTTTTGACACATCTCAAGGTAGTCTTCTGTGGTCTTGCTGTTCCATTTCCCGGTAAGCTTCACATACTGCATGGAATCATCGGGCATGTTGCTCATGCTATTAGCCATCGAACGCAAGATTCCACCAAAGCCCATTTGATAATCTGCATATTCCTTTACCTGTTTGTTGCTCAAGTCCGATTGAACATTGCGCATTACAGGGGCAAACGAAGTGTCGAAATACCGTTGTAAGCAGTATTCCACTTCTGCAAATCGTTTTGAATTCTTTATAGCCATACGTTAGATGCTTTGTTGTAGTAGTTGTTCTTTGGTTTGGTCAATGGCA
>RZZX01000105.1 GCA_009929715.1 Bacteroidia bacterium | reverse complement strand
ATCTCACAGTATCAGTCTTGCATAAAGAGGATGAAAAAAGTTCTTTCGACTACTATCGAAGTAGGATCATTCTCTGACTTTGGACCTTTGTTTCAAGGTATTGCTGTCCGATAAAACCAAAAGATCGACAGTATGATGGCAATTAAATAATATTGACACGGTTGCCACAATAAAAAAATGGGAAGTCCGCTGACTTCCCCAAAGAGTTTGTACTTTTGCGTTGCTAAAACCAAAATGTATAAACTCATGGGCAAAGTTACTACAAATTCAGGAATTCCAGTGTTTGGGGAGATAGTAAAGTTAATAGACAAGCAAGAAGTAGGCAAGGTAGCCGAAAAGCTCAAGGCCAACAGATACACTAAGCGGCTTGACGCTTACCAGCACCTCATCATCATGCTGTATGCCGTTCTGGGACAGTTCAACAGTCTGAGAGACATAGAGCTTGGGTTCTACTCGTCTGCTCAATGCCTGAACCATTTTGGTCTTGACTACATGGTGCGGCGCAGCACCTTGTCCGATGCCAACGCCAGGCGCTGCCCTGCATTTTTCGAGTCTGTCTACAACCTCCTGTACAAGCGTTATTCGTCCCTTTTAGCGGACAGCCGGCCGGTAAATGGGCTAAAACGGCCTCTTTTTATAATGGACTCCACTACCATATCGCTTTTCTCACAGGTATTTAGAGGAACCGGGCGCAATGCCATAAATGGGCAGAAAAAGGGTGGTGCCAAGGCCCACACGGTCATAAAGGCAGACGAGGACGTGATGACCTTCATGAACATTACCGATGCCGTGGTCAGCGACCAGGACATTCTGAAAGGCCTTTACACGAAACTGCCGGAAGGCTCGTGCGTGACGTTCGACATGGGATATGTAAACTACACGGCGTGGCAGGAGTTCTCCGACCACAACATTACATACGTGACCAGAGAGAAGAAGAAATGCAAGTACGATGTTCTTGAGACACGGGAAATTCCGGATGAGGATAAGGATGTCATCATAAGCGACGAGACAGTCGAGCTGTCCTGGCGCAAGCGGTGGAAGCGGCCAATGACAAGGGAAGAACTGAGCCATCGCCGCGGACGCAGGCCTAAGAGCGGAGTGGTATTGGTGAACGAGAGCAAGTCGGGAAAGCATAAATGCCGCCGCATAACCAAGTGGAAGGACAACAGCGACGAAGGCACTATAACCTTTCTTACCAATGACTTCGAGACTCCGGCAAGCATCCTGTGCGAGGTGTACCGCAGACGTTGGCAGATAGAGACGCTGTTCAAGCGCCTGAAGCAGAACTTCCCATTGAAATACTTCCTTGGAGACAATCAAAACGCCATACAGATTCAGATTTGGGTAAGTATGATAGCCTGGTTGCTGATGCAGGTCATCAAAAAGCAGGTGAAGCGGAAGTGGAGCCTGTCCAACATGATGACTGCCGTGCATATTCTACTCAATTCCTACATGGGACTATACGATTTTCTCAACCTGCCAGAGGGGCGATGGATAAAAATCATTGAGGCCAGACAGAAAAATGATGACGAAAATCATCAACCAAGCCTTTTCCCAGAGATGAGGGGGCCTAATTTTGAAAATCAAAAGACCAAGACTTATTTACAGCAAGTTACAGATGGGAAATAGGATTTTCCCAGTTTTATCGGACAGCAATACTAAATAATAATCGAACAGCAAAGCGGCTTCTCCTCTCAAGATAGCTCTGTCTAAGTTTAGATCGGACAACTGATATTTTGTCCAAACACCCTCCACCGACTTATCTATTTTCAAACCTTCACGTTGGGCTATTTCATGAATTAGATCCATGACCTCAGCTATTTTAAGTGTACGATTTTCTTTCAGAATCTGCCACTGCTTCGTGAATGGATAAATCTCCGTCAATCCTTCTAATTCGTGAGCGATTAAAACGGTATCACTCCGTAACCAAGTTTCATTAGACCATTTGACGTTTTTCCCAACTCCCTTTAAGATACCGGTTGACCCAATGCGTTGATAGGGTTTAAACTTAACATCATCTACCGCCACATCAAGGTAAGGCAACAAGTATCCTCTTGCCTCCAAGATAGCCTTTTGAACAGTTCTGACATCGACCTCTCTGAGACTCTTATTCTCTTTTACAGCAATAGCCGCCAAAGCTCCAGCCGCTTGCCCTATTTGAAGAACAACAGGTTGCAAACGCGTGGTACCATTAATGATATTCGAAACTGAAATCGATTTTTCGGCCACAAGTAAGCCATCGACATCTTGAGGAATCAATGTCCCCAAAGGCAAACCATAAGATGGGATGGGATGGAAGTAAAGATTCGGTAATTCTTCATAACCGTGGTAACGAGTATGGTGGTGATCGACTGGATAATCGCCCACAGCAATGCAAGTGCGGTACAATTTATCGGGCTGTTCATAAGGCTTTAAAACGTGATTAAGGTTAAATCGGACCTCTCCATGTATCCTTCGAGATTCTCTATGATAAGGAATAAAAGGTAATTTATCGGCAGTTGGATATTCATCATCTGCTAAACCGAGTGTCTTGTAACCCAACTCATGCTGTATGAAATAGACAAAGCATAACGTATAATGCTTCGCATATTCCAATGCTTTAGCACGTTCCACAGGGGTCATTTCGATAAGATTCAGATAATAATCATTGCCTTCAATAGGCCAATTGATCATGTACTTATTATTTGGAAGCTTCCCATAAGTCAGCATCATCTCTTTCGACCAAACTCGATCGGGTTCTTTGGGGGTTATACAAACAGGATTGGCACAAGCACAAGCAAACTCCTTAGCGTTATACCCTTCAGGTCGAGGAATCGTGACATCTTTACCATAATCTTTTAATATAGCCACGTAAGTGATGTCTTGTACAATGTTATTCTTCTTTTCGGGAGCAATATCTTCCTGAGTTTCTAAACGACTTTCCATGCCGATATCATACTTCACTCCACACTGTTTAGCTACATCACCTAACTCTGTCGCATCAATAATAAGTTTAGCTATTATAGTACAAGAGTCTTTTTCTCCTTTTTCCACTGTAGCCACCCACTGATCGTTTTTTTTCATTAAACCACACAACCGGGTCTCTTTCCAAACAGTTAAATGTTTCTCGGCCTCTACCATCTTTGACAACAAACGGTTGCCAACAGAAGGTTCAAATAGCACATGACTCACCCAACCTGTTTTAAGTGAATCTAAACCGCCATAATAAGCCGAAAGATTGGATTTAAACTCTCCCCAAAGTCCGCCAGGCAATTTATAATTACCATCGACCGCGCTCACTCCGGCAGAAGTCAACATACCACCCAACCAAGAAGTTTCTTCTATAATTAAGGTATTCACTCCTAAACGCGCCGCCTGAATCCCGGCAGTCGTCCCACTGGCTCCTCCACCTATAATCAAAACATCCACACATGTCTTTCTAGTAGAAGCATTTAAAAATCCTATAAATAAAAAAGAAGCGATACAAGATAACAGTAAGTTTTTCATATTTTAAACCTCGTTTAATGTGCATTTCTCAGATTTATGGGGTAAAGATATAGAATATATTTATAAAACAAAGAGCTATTAATAAATATTTTTATTAATAAGAAGATACATAAAAAGATTCTTGATTATAACAAACGCTCGAATCGATTAAAACAAAACCTTTTTTATAAGATAAATAGCATCAAAAACACGCTCTATCTCCCACCGAGAAACTTCAAAAGAGACTCCAGACCCACCAAACAGACTCTGATTAGCCGAAACAAATAAAAAACAAAAACATCACCTAAAAAAAACATAAGTATCTCCAACAAAAGATCATAGTCAAAACTCATTGACTATAAACAAGGGGCATTAATAACACAAATCAGCCAACAGCGAATCTCCTGACAACTCTTACGCCGAATCTCCTTATAAGGCAGCCACTCATCTAGAAGAGGTTCCTTTATAAGGAAACCGATCTCAAAAAAGCAAAACCTAAACGCAAAAAGAATAAAGCACTTCATTTAAACCAACTCACTTATTTCATTTTTATTTCTAAACAGCTTCATTTACTAAAAATATTTATTATCTTTACCCTTGAAATAAATATAGAGACTTATGAACCAGCAATTTTTGAAGGAAATCGAAATGGGGTCTAAAAATGCCCTCATGAAAAAACGAATCATTACACATTATATATATAATGGTAGTTCCACTATTCCAGATCTTTCAAAAGAGCTCGACTTTAGCATCCCAACAGTGACTAAGTTTATCGGAGAAATGTGCGAAGAGGGATATATCAATGATTATGGTAAATTGGAAACAAGCGGAGGACGCCATCCTAATCTATACGGATTAAACCCTGAATCGGGCTACTTCATCGGTGTGGATATCAAACGTTTCTCTGTCAATATCGGACTCATTAATTTTAAAGGCGATATGGTGGAGCTCAAAATGAATATTCCGTATCAATTTGAAAACTCAATTGAAGGACTAAATGAACTGTGCGAACTAATTCTCAACTTCATAGATAAGCTAACTATCAACAAAGAGAAGATATTAAATATCAATGTGAATGTATCTGGACGTGTCAACCCTGAATCGGGTTATAGTTTTAGCCAATTCAATTTTGAAGAACGACCGCTTGCCGATGTCTTAACAGAACGTTTAGAGCATAAGGTAACTATCGACAACGACACACGCGCTATGACTTATGGCGAATACATGAAAGGGTGCGTTAAAGGCGAAAAAAACATTCTCTTTATCAACATTAGTTGGGGACTTGGCATTGGAATCATCATTGATGGAAAGGTTTACAATGGCAAATCTGGATTTTCTGGTGAATTTGGACACATCAGCACTTACGACAATGAGATTATTTGCCATTGTGGAAAAAAGGGGTGCTTAGAGACCGAAGCTTCCGGATCGGCCATGCACCGCATTTTTATGGAACGCATAAAAAATGGTGAAAATTCGATCTTAGCTCATCGAGCAAACGAAAAAAACCTCCCTATTACTTTAGAGGAATTAGTGGCAGCCGCAAATAGAGAAGATCTCCTCTGCATAGAAATCGTCGAAGAGATTGGACAAAAATTAGGCAAACAGATTGCGGGGCTAATCAACATCTTCAATCCTGACATGGTTATTATTGGGGGAACATTATCTTTAACGGAAGAATACATTACACAACCCATTAAAACAGCTGTTAGAAAATACTCTCTTAACCTCGTCAACAAGGATTCTGTGATAACCTCTTCTAAACTAAAAGAAAAGGCAGGCATCGTAGGAGCTTGTATGATCGCCCGAAGTAGAATGTTTGAAAGTTGATCTTTATCAAAAATCAGCATTCATCGAAAAAAATATCAAAAAAAAGTCGAGAAAGACTTTGCTAAAGAAAAAAAAACTGTAATTTTGCATGCCGTAAACAAAAGGTAATGCCGATATAGCTCAGTTGGTAGAGCAACACATTCGTAACGTGTAGGTCGCCGGTTCAAGTCCGGCTATCGGCTCAAAGAAAAGATCAAACTCACTACTCTCATCAAATCTTCTCGAAAAGAGTCACTTCTCAAAAAAATCTCAAACAAGTTTCACACACAAATCAATGTTTAAAAACATCTCGAATCTTTAATTTGCACACAAATAGATACACATACTATCTAAAATCTTTTTATCTTTGAGCCGTTTTATAATGCTAATCAACGATGAAAAAGAGAATACTAACACTATCTATTCTTATCTGCCTAATAATGAGTGCAGGAATAGCTTATTACTACTTTTTATACCCACAATTACGTCCGAATAAAACGGTCTATATCTACATCGACCGAGATGACAACATCGACTCCGTGTACACGAAGGTAAAAACCATTGGGGTGGCCCAAAACATGCTTGGCTTTAACTGGTTAGCCAAACTCCGAAAATACGAAACGAATATCCACACCGGACGTTATGTGATACGCCCAGAAGAGGATATGTTTCACCTCGTTAACCGACTTTCAAGAGGGCGACAAACACCTGTAAATCTAACCATCGGCAGTGTACGCACACTCGATAAATTGGCCCGTAGCGTGGGTAAACAACTCATGATAGACTCGACCGAAATAGCCCAAATACTCTTTGACTCAACCTTCCAAGCAGAACTAGGCTATAACAAAGAGACGATTCCTTGCTTATTCATCCCTGAAACCTATCAGGTTTATTGGGACATCAACGTAAAGGACTTCTTTAAACGCATGGTGAAAGAGCATGAACACTTCTGGAATAACGACCGACTAACCAAAGCTACAACCATCGGCATGACTCCAGAGGAAGTTTGTACCTTAGCCTCTATCGTGGAAGAAGAGACCAATAATAACACCGAAAAACCAATGGTAGCAGGCTTATATATCAATCGGCTTCATGCAGATATGCCACTTCAAGCCGACCCAACAATCAAGTTTGCTTTGCAAGACTTTGGTTTAAGACGCATCTCTAACACCCAACTCAAAATCGATTCTCCTTATAATACGTATGTTAATACCGGATTACCTCCCGGCCCAATACGAATCCCTTCCGTGAAAGGGATTGACAGTGTTCTAAACTACACCAAGCATAACTTTATTTATATGTGTGCCAAAGAAGATTTCTCGGGAACACACAACTTCTCTTCAAATTATGCCGATCACATGGTTAATGCCAAAAGATATTGGAAAGCATTGAATGAACGACAAATTTTTAATTAATCGTTGCCCAAAATAAATCTATTTTTTTACCTTTGTGGTAAATCAAATTCCATGATAAACACTAATTTTTAATCATTATGAGTAAACAACTCTTACTTGGCGATGAAGCAATAGCTCAAGCCGCATTAGACGCTGGTCTTTCGGGGGTGTATGCCTATCCAGGAACACCGTCGACCGAAATTACTGAGTACATACAAATGGCTCCCATTACGCGCGAAACAAACATCCATAGCCGTTGGTCGACTAATGAAAAGACAGCCATGGAAGCTGCCTTGGGAATGTCTTTCGCTGGTAAACGCGCCATGGTCTGCATGAAACATGTGGGGATGAATGTGGCGGCCGACTGCTTTATCAACTCTGCCATGACAGGCACAAACGGCGGACTAATAGTCGTTGCTGCCGACGACCCCAGCATGCACTCTTCTCAAAATGAACAAGACAGTCGCTTCTATGGCGATTTTGCCTTAATCCCCATGTATGAGCCGAGCAACCAGCAGGAGGCGTATGACATGGTGTACCACGGATTCGAGTTTTCTGAAAAGATTGCCGAGCCGATTCTGATGCGCATGGTCACACGCTTGGCTCACTCTCGCTCAGGAGTGGAACAAAAACCACAAAAACCACAAAACGAACTGCACTTTAGCGCTGACCCTAAACAGTTTATTTTACTCCCTGGCATTGCCCGCAAGCGTTACAAAGCGCTACTTAAACAACAAGATGATTTTATCAAAGCATCGGAAGAGTCACCTTACAATAAGTATGTCGACGGCCCTAATAAGAAGATGGGAATCATCGCTTGTGGTATCGGATATAACTATTTAATGGAAAACTACCCTGAAGGATGCGAGTATCCTGTCTTGAAAATCGGACAGTATCCACTTCCTCAAAAACAGGTTTCGAAACTCGTAGAGGAGTGCGATGAGATTTTGATTTTGGAAGACGGACAACCTTTTGTAGAACGACTATTGAAAGGGTATTTAGGACGGGGAATCACTGTTAAAGGCCGATTGGATGGTACACTCTCACGCGACGGAGAGCTCAATCCTGATAATGTAGCCCGTGCGGTAGGTCGGGAATACCAACCGAAATTTGAAGTTCCTACCTTGGTTGAGATGCGCCCACCAGCGTTATGCGAAGGTTGCGGACACCGAGACATGTACAATGCCTTAACTCAAGTTCTTAAAGAAGAATTTCCTAATTATAAAGTATTCAGCGACATCGGTTGTTATACCTTAGGTGCTAATGCACCGTTTAATGCCATCAATTCTTGCGTAGATATGGGAGCTTCTATAACCATGGCCAAAGGGGCAGCGGATAGTGGCCTCTACCCATCGGTTGCCGTTATTGGCGATTCGACGTTTACGCACTCGGGCATGACGGGTTTATTGGATTGTGTAGTCGAAAACACCAACATAACCGTTGTCATCTCCGATAATGAGACAACAGCCATGACTGGTGGACAGGACTCTGCCGGCACCGGAAAGATAGAATCGATCTGTATCGGATTGGGTGTAGCTCCCGAACATATCCGAGTAATGGTTCCGTTGAAGAAAAACTACGAGGAGATGAAACAAATGATTCGCGAAGAGATTGCGTATCACGGCGTATCGGTTATTGTCCCACGCAGAGAGTGTATCCAAACTTTAGCACGTAAAAAAAGAAGTAAATAACTCATGAAAAAAGATATTATATTATCCGGAGTGGGCGGACAAGGAATTTTGTCCATAGCCACCGTGATCGGTAAAGCTGCCTTGAAAGAAGATCTCTTTATGAAACAAGCAGAAGTACATGGTATGAGCCAACGAGGTGGTGATGTACAGTCGAACTTACGCATCAGCGACCGTCCGATTGCATCCGACTTGATTCCGTTAGGAAAATGCGATTTAATTATCTCATTAGAACCCATGGAGAGCTTACGTTATCTCCCCTACCTAAGCCCTGAGGGGTGGCTGGTGACCAATGAAGTGCCTTACATCAATATTCCTAATTATCCGGATGCAGAGCATTTACACAAAGAGTTCGATAAATTACCCCATAAAATCATACTCAATGTCGATAAAGTGGCTAAAGAGATTGGTTCTACACGAGTGGCGAATATCGTTCTCCTAGGTGCTACCATTCCATTTCTAGGTATCAGTTATGAAAGAATACAAGAAAGTATCCGAGAAATCTTTGAGCGCAAAGGCGAAGAGATTGTAGCCATGAACCTTAAAGCATTGGCTGCCGGTAAAGAGATAGCCGAACAACTGATGTAGTCAGCAAATACAGCCATAGGTGGTGATGTTCTTATCCAACATCACCACCTATCTGTATATAACCCAAACTGTTCGTTTCATGAGAGACAACACAACACTTATACGTTCACATTCAAATCATATAAGCATATGCAATTACTAAAAAAAAGAATCCTGCAAGATGGGAAATGTTTCGAAGGAGGCATACTAAAAGTAGACAGTTTTATCAACCACCAAATGGACCCCATCTTGATGAAATCTGTCGGAGTAGAGTTTGTTCGTCGGTTTGCATCGACCAATGTTAATAAAATCATGACCATCGAAGCGAGTGGTATAGCACCGGCCATTATGACGGGATACCTCATGGATCTTCCAGTGGTTTTTGCTAAAAAGAAATCGCCTAAGACGATTCAAAATGTGCTGTCGACAACGGTTCATTCGTTCACTAAAGACCGGGATTATGATGTTATCATTAGCTCAGACTTTCTCACACCCAACGACAACGTACTTTTTGTCGACGACTTCCTAGCCTACGGAAATGCAGCGTTAGGCATTGTCGACTTAGTCAAACAAGCCGGAGCAAACCTCGTTGGCATGGGATTCATTATCGAAAAGGAGTTCCAAAACGGACGAAAAATACGGATCAGTCCGAAAACCCTGGGGACGCTTTCTCTCTATTTCTAAAAGAGTTTTTATCTTTGTGGGATAAATCTCAAATATATTAATATCAATGTCTAAA
>RZZX01000242.1 GCA_009929715.1 Bacteroidia bacterium | reverse complement strand
GAAACAACAGCGTTATCAATGTACAACCGGATTCCGTCATTTCCAGACAATTCAAAATCAATATCTCCGGTTACAGGAGCCTCAAACACTCCGGTAAAACGAGCGGTAAAGTCAGATAAATTGACATTTGGAGCAAACTGAGTATTTCCTCCAGTAGTATAATGTAAGCTCTGAGCCAATCCCTTAAAGACAGGTTCTCCTTTAAATTCTGTATTATTAAAGTACTCAGCAAGAAAACCGGTACCAGCATTTGAGGTAATTTTATCCCCCATATCTTGCATTACAAAGTTATCAGTATGATTGCATCCCAATTGATAGATTACCTCAGCTCCGGGAACTTTATTTCTGATTCCTTCTAAAATTGTAACAGTTTTCGTTGGGAATCCATTGTAATTTGCCCACAACATGGTGCTATCTGCAGCATTGGGACCAACAACAGCGATCTTCTTTATGGACTTATTCAATGGCAAAACGTTGTTTTTATTTTTCAGTAACACCATACTCTTACGAGCCATCTCCAATGCCTGCTGAATATGTTGCTTACTTTCTACAACGTTATAAGGTATCTTGGCGTATGACACCTTATCATCCGGATCAAACATGCCTAGTTCGAAACGAGCTTTAAACAAACGACGTAATGACTCGTCCAGATCGCTCTCTTTAAGTGTTCCGTCTTTCAATGCTTTCTTCAATGAACGATAGCTTCCGCCACATTCCAAATCGGTTCCACTTCGTACGGCATCGATAGATGCAGACTCGGCATCAGGATGTGTTTCATGACGGGGCGTATTCTTGTCTTTTTGCCAAAAATCATCTATTGCTCCACAATCGGAAAGAATAATTCCCTTATATCCCCAGCTGTTACGAAGAATATCAATTAATAACTTATCACTACCACAACAAGGCTTCCCTTCATAGCGGTTGTAGGCACACATTACTTCCTGCACATCTCCCTCCTTAACAAGTTGCTCAAAAGCAGGCAGATAGGTTAACCATAAATCACGAGGAGTTACTTCAACATCAAACTCATGCCTGTTCCACTCCGGACCGCTATGAACTGCATAATGTTTTGCACAAGCATGGGTTTTGTAATAGTCGGGATCGTTCCCTTGCAACCCCTTTACAACAGCTAGTCCCATTCGGCCTGTTAAATAAGGATCTTCGCCATATGTTTCCATTCCACGCCCCCATCGCGGATCTCTGAATATATTAATATTGGGAGTCCAAAATGTTAGTCCTTTATACCGGTCATATTCTTTATCTTTTTGATATTGATGGTACTTTGCCCTCGCTTCGTCGCTTACCATTGTGAAAGTCTTTAATAAAGCCTCATCATCAAAAGTTGCCGCTAAGCCGATTGCCTGCGGAAATACAGTGGCTTTCCCTGCACGGGCAACGCCATGCAATGCTTCATTCCACCAATCATAGGGAGGAATTCCCAAACGTTCGATAGCTGGGGTCTGATTCATCATCTGACCTACTTTCTCTTCTGGCGTTAATCTGCTTAGCAGGTCGTCAACACGTTCGTCAATAGGAAGATCTGGATTACGAAAAGGATAGTCGTACTTCTGACTAACACACGAAGCGGATGCGATCAAAAAAAGAGCAGCACCCGCAATAATTTTCATTCTCATGGTCTTATAATTTAGATATTGTATAAATTACACTTTAAAAAAATGTAATTCATTTGTTTGTAGAATGTTATATGGTACTATTGGGAACAAAGCTAATTGATTTGGTTTACATATTCAAATAAATAAGATAAAATAAACAAGAAAATCTCTTCCATCAGCTTTCTTTCTAAATATAATATAAAGGCTTACTTTATTTATTTTGGCTCAC